>NC_013522.1:616158-924237 GCF_000024905.1 Thermanaerovibrio acidaminovorans DSM 6589 | reverse complement strand
AATCCCGGATCCCCCGAAGGAAGCCAAGGAAACCCCTCCTGACCAGGGGCTCCCCACCGGTGAAGCGGACCTTCCTCACCCCCATCCGATGTAACGTGTCGCACAGGAAGGACAGCTCCTCATAGGTCAACAGGTCCCGGTGGTCCAAGAGGGGGATCCCCTCCTCGGGCATGCAATAGCGACACCGGAAGTTGCACCGGTCCGTAACTGAGATCCTGACGTAGTCTATCTTCCTCTTGTACCTGTCGGTCAGGGCCATAAGTATCCCCCCATAGCCTCCACCCTGGACCTCCACTCCGGATCCTCCGCCATCTCAACCAGCGCCTCCATGGCGGGATGCCCCCGGTACCTTGACGGATAGACCAACTCGTAAGGCTCCTCCACCAGGGGTATGAAGTCCAGTCCCATCGCCATCGCGGCGCTCCTGATGCCCAGCGCCGCGTCGGCGAAACCGTTGAGCACCCTCATGGCCACGTCCCCGTGGGACACGCAGACAGAGTCGTATCCCCTTACCTGATCGGGGCTCAGCCCGTTTGAGACCAGCAGGTGATCCAGCAGGATCCTGGTCCCGGATCCGTGCTGCCTATTCGCTATCCTGACGTCCTCGCGAGCCAGGTCAGATATGTGGTGTATCCCCTTGGGGTTCCCGGGGGCCACCATCAGGCCCTGTTGACGGCGGAAAAGCAGGACCCTGGTCCAATCACCCTCCCCATCGAGGCGGTCAACGATCACGTTGTACCTGCCACTTTCGGGGTCCAACACGTGACAGGTTGCCCCGTGGGCCTCCCCGCGGCTAAGGGCCATTACCCCTCCCATGCTGCCAACCCGCCGAATCACCACTTCGCAACCCCTGCGGCGGGTCCCAAGGGCCAGCAACTGGAAGGCCGGGTCATCGGAGCCCTGGATGAGGCACCGGCGGTCCAGTTCCATCCTAACCCACGGGTAGAACCTCACTGGAGCCCCCTTTGGAAGCTCCACCGCATCCTGGGGGACCAGGATCAACCCGTCCGACTCAGCCAGGGACCAAAGGGAACTGGATCCACCTCCCAATGGGTAGACCCGTACCTCCCGATCCAAAAGGACCGCCCTCCCCTTGGCCCACTCCTCCATCCCGGGAGGGGAGGACATGGGCTGAAGAAGAGGGCACTCGTACCCACACACCCCCTTGACATCGAAGTAGGTGGCGGGGGCCCTGCCCGACAGGTGCGACAGGAAAGGAACCACCAGGGTGAATAGGATTACCATCGAGGAGGAGGGGAACCCGGGGAGCACCAGCACCGGCTTGCCGTTAACGGATGCCCCCATGGCGGGGCGACCAGGCCTCATCAGCAACCACCGGAAGATGATCCTACCCTTGAGAACCGCATGGGCCATGTCCCGCCTGCCCTTGGCGGATCCGCCGGATATGAGGACCGCGTCGTACTCCTGGGTCCCCCTCTCTATCGCCTCCTCCAGGAGGGAACGGTTGTCCCTTACGATCTCCGGGTGCACGTGAACGTGGAATCCGGCCTCCCCGAGGATCCTGGTGGCCAGTATGGAGTTGGTCTCCGGCACATCCCCGGGCTTTGAGCCCTTTGCGTAAACATCCTCCGATACGATCTCGTCTCCGGTGGGGATGAAGAGGACCCTTGGCCTGGGGATGGCCAGCACTTTGGTAACCCCTGCCCCTATGAGCAGAGAGGCCGATTGGGCGGTCAGCTCCTGCCCCTTCGACGCCAGGGGCTGACCTGCCATGACGTCCTCCCCTGGGAATCGGGTGTTCTGACCCGGATAGCAGGAGCGGAACACCTGGAGGTTCCCACCATCCTCGGAACAGTCCTCCACCATCACCACCGAGTCGCACCCCTCCGGAAGGGGGGATCCGGTGTTGACCCACTGGAAGCGTCCCGGAGTTAGGGTCACCGGCCTCTGGGGGCTCGCAAGGCCAGTGGAGGAGGACTCCACCGCGTAACCGTCCACCGCCGATACTGCAACCGCCGGAAGGTTCACCTGGGCCGATACGTCCTGGCCCAAAACAAGCCCCACCGCCTCCCTCACCGGGAAGATCCTGGGCTCCAGGGGGGGGAAGGTTCCAATAAGGGCCTGAATGGCCTCAACCCTGGACAAGTGTTCAATGGGCCTCATCGGAAGAGCCACACCTCCGCTTCGTCTCCTCGCCTCAAGGTCTCCCTGTCCTTTGGAACCCTTACCAAGCCATGGCATCGGGACAGGATTCCCGTGTACCCCGAGGCGGACATGAGGGGCTCAACCCCATCTGGGGGGACCAGGGCGGGGACGAACTCCTCAACACCGGGCTTGGCCGGAAGGTCCTTCAGAAGGGGCATGGACAGCTTGGTTGCGTTCCACCCCTCACCTCCCAACCCCATCTCCAACAGGGGGGTTAGAAAGGTGTAGAAAGACACTGCACACGAAAGGGGGTGACCGGGAAGGCCCAAAAGCAACCTATGGCCATGATGGGTAACCGCCGCCAGGAGCGGCTTACCGGGTTGTACGTTGACCCCCCTCACCAACAGCCCCGGATCCTCCGTGTGGGAGAAGATGCCCTCCAGGTGGTCCCTGACGCTGACCGAGGATCCGCCGCTTATCAAAACCATCTGGTTGTCCTCCAGGGACGACAAGAGGGAGTCCCTAATGAGAACCGGATCGTCCCTCAACACCCCTCCGTAGGACGCTTGGATGCCAATCTGCCTGAGTTGCGCCACCAGGAACCATCCGTTGACGTCGTATATGGTCCCCGGGTCCAGCGTCTCCCCCAGGGATCTCACCTCATCCCCGCTACTGAAGACCGCGGCCCTCAGGCGGAGGCATGACACCCTCTCCTCCCCTTGGGATGCCAGCAACGCAACGTGAGGCCCCTTTATCAGGGTCCCGGCTCCTATCAGAACATCCCCCACCCGAGACTCCTCACCGGAGATGACCACGTTATCCCCCCGCTGATGGGACCTCCGGACCTCCACCATATGCCCCGCCGGCGTGGTATCCTCCAACATGACCACGCAGTCCGCCCCCTTGGGCAGTATCCCACCGGTGTGTATGGGGTGTGCCCATCCGGGGTTAACCTGGAAGTCCGGCACCGCCCCCATGATCACCTCCCGCCCCAGGGAGAGATAAGAGGGTGAAGCCTCAGAGGCCCCCACCAGGTCTGCGGACCTCACCGCATAGCCGTCCCGAAGGCTACGGTCGAAGGGAGGCATGGGCATTTTCGCCCTCACGCTCTCGGATGTTATCCGGCCGAGGCACGACTCCAAGGGGATCAGCTCCCTTGGGAGGTCACCCCAGTTCAGGTGGGAGACCACCAGCTCTATGGCCCGCTGCCTATCCGCCAGGCGTTCTATGGGACACATCAGTTGCCGCCACCCCTGGCGTATATGAGCTGGATGGGCAACCCCATCTTCTGAAGCCTGGAGGACAGGGCATCCACGTCCCCCTGAGCGCCGCCCACCTGCACCCTGACCCTAAAGAAGGTCTTGCCGGACACCTCCGCCTCCTGTACCACCACCGGCAATCCGTCCTTCTTGAGCTTATCCCCCAGGGAGTCCGCCGCCGCCCTGGTGGAGAAGGCTCCAACCTGGATCATGGACACCGCCCTGTTCCCCTGAGGGACTGCGCCTTGGGCCTGCTTGCCCCCCGATGCGCCGGAGCCCTCCGTCAGCTTGGGCGACCCGGTTGAGGCCTTGGGCTCCTGCGTTGCAGTTCGCTTGGCGGACGAAGCCCCCGATGCCCTGCCTTCGTCCCCGTCGTCCACCGGGGAAGCCACCGGGACCGCCTTCTTGGCCTTCTTGGTGACCTCGGTCTTCGCCGGCTTGGGCTGCGCTGGAGCCTCTTGGACGCCGGGTTGCGAACCCTTAACGTCCGCCAGATCCGGATCCTGCTCGAAGTCCTCCACCACCGGTTCCTGGTGTGCAACCGGGCTGGTGGGCTTGACCGACTCCTGTACGGGGTCATCGTTCCCCTTGAACAGCGGCCCCGTAAGGAGATACTTGCCCCCGGCTATCAGGATCCCAACCGCCACCAGGGCGGACAGGACGATGGCCGCCTTGGACATCATGCCTCCCCCATCGCGCTTCTTGTAGCTTCTGGTAACCCTATGTCCCACATCAACACCCCCGATCCATTTTAATCCGTAGGGCGTCAACCCCATAGCCCATACGCTCCAAGGTCTGGGTGAGTCGTCCCTTCCGGTCCTCATCGGGGAGCGAGAGGCCCCCTTCAATGTCCCCCGGAAGCGCCCAAGCGATCTGGTATTCCCGCAAGGCCTCCCTGTATCCGTTGAACCGTATCTCCAACTTCCTCCGTCCACAGGCTTCAAGACAGCTTCGCCTAACCAGGTCAGACCTCCTGTCGTAGGTGCGCTTGTCTATGAAGGATGCGCCCCCCCAAGGGGTGCCTGGCTTGGGGACGAAGGCGTTCAAAGACACCACCAGGGGCAGATCGCTCTCCCGGAGGATCCGCCCACATAGGGAACCTATGGCCTCCAGATCCTGGTCCTCCTCTCCGGGAAGGCCCAGCATAAAGTAGAGCTTCAACTTCCCCATCCCCTCCCTCTTGGCCAGGAGAGCCTTCTCCACTATCATATCATCAGTGAAGTTTTTGCCGCAACTTAATCTCAGCTTCAAACTTCCCGCCTCTGGCGCCAGGGTTAGGGACCTACCTCCCCGGGAAGAGAGGGCCCTTATCATGAAGGGATCCAGGGAGTCCAAACGCAGGGAGGCGAAGGATATTCCCATGTCCATGGCCAGGATCCTTTCCACCAATTCACGCAACCCCGGGTAGTCCCCCGCCTCGGGGGTTATGAGGCCTATCCTGCCGAACCAGCCCCTGAAGGGCCCAAACTTGCGCTCCACCACCCCAACCGCCTCCTCCAGGGGTAGCCGTCTCAGAGGAGAGAAGCAATATGTCAGGGTGCAGAAGCGACACGCCCTTCTGCACCCCCGCTGGAGCTCCAGCAGTACCGAGTCGCCGAAGACCCCATTGGGGGCTATCCAAGCGCTTGAGGCATCCTCCACCGAAATGTGGTCCGACTTGGCCACCTCCAGGTTGGATGAAGGGTGATGGGGCACCAGGATGTTGGGGGTGGTCGCCAGGTCCCGGAGGACCCCCTCATGGTGGTCGGAGCGCAACGCTTGGACCAGCGGCTTAAGGGTCACCTCCCCGTCGCCCAGGACTATGAAATCACACACATCGAAGAGGGACAGGGGGTTTATGTAGGTAAGGGCCCCGCCGGCACCTATGAGGGGGTAACCGCCCCCAACCCGGTCCCTCCTCAGGGGTGGTATGCCCCCCTGCTTCAACCATTCGATGAAGGCCAGGACCTGGTTCTCGTAGGACACGCTGGCAGTTATGATGGGAAAGGATCTGATGCTCTCGTCCGAATCGAAGGATCGCAGGACGGGTCCGGGTCCCAGGAAGAACCTCTCGACCCCAACCCCCATCCTACGGAGGGCTCTAAAGACGTGATGGTAACCCAGGCTTCCGCTCCCCAGGTCGTAGTTACCCGGGTAGAGGAGGGCCCATCTAGGATGTCCCCCCCTGGGCAGGTCGTCATCCAGCCAGATCTCAGCGGACCTGTAACTGGACCAACTGGCCCAACCCTTGGCGGGTTGGGCCTTGGCTATGGCTCTTCTCACCTTGGGATGCCTCTTGCAGGGCGCCCCCTAGGACGGGCGCCTTCTCCTCCGATAGGCGGCAGGGACGTCCAGATCGTCGGTGGGGGCACCGCTACCCCGGAACAGGTCCTCCTCCACCGATGGGGAGCTGGATCCATGGGAGTGGGAGACGGGGCGGACCTCCGCCTCCTCAAGCTCGGGCTTCTGCTTGGGCCTCTCCACCGGGGAGGTCTTGGGGGGAAAGTTCCCCTTTAGGGCACCTAGCCCCATTCTGGCATCCCCATGCTGGGGCTGGCTATGGGAGAAGCCGGTGGCTATGACGATCACCTGGATCTTGTCGTCCATTTCTGGTTCCAGCACGTGTCCCCAGATTATCTGGGCGTCCTCGTCCACGAACTCCCCTATGGCGCTGGAGACCTCTAGGACCTCGTGGGTGGTCACGCTGGGGCCTCCGATTATATTGAAAAGGACCCCCTTGGCTCCCTTTATGGGGGCCTCCATAAGGGGGCTGTTTATGGCGTTCCTGGCGGCCACCGCGGCCCGGTTCTCCCCCTGGGCCTCACCTATGCCCATTATGGCGGAGCCCGCGTTGCTCATCACCGTCTTAAGGTCCGCGAAGTCCACGTTCACCAGGCCGGGCTTGAGGATGAGGCTGGTCACCCCGTCCACCGCCTGTCTCAGGACCTCGTCCGCCAGCTTGAAGGCATCGGTCAGGGAAGTCTTCTTGTCCGCCAGCTGCAAGAGCCTGTCGTTAGGGATCACTATGAGGGCGTCCACCTGTTCCTTAAGCCGCTCGATTCCGGCCAGGGCCTGGGTTATTCGCCTCTTCCCCTCGAACATGAAGGGTTTGGTGACCACCGCCACCACCAGGGCACCCGCCTCCCTGGCTATGTTGGCTATCACCGGTGATGCACCGGTCCCGGTGCCACCCCCCATGCCGGCGGTTATGAATACCATGTCGGCCCCCTCTATGGCAGAGCGGATCTCCTCCCTAGATTCCAACGCCGCCTTCTGTCCCACCTCAGGGTTGGCCCCAGCGCCAAGACCCCGGGTCAGCTCCTTGCCGAGTATTATCTTTATGTCCGCGTCGGAGAGCTCCATGTGGGCCACATCGGTGTTGGCGGAAATGAACTCCACCCCCTTGATGCCGCTCCGGATTATGTGGTTTAGGGCGTTATTACCCCCTCCACCAACACCTACAACCTTTATTATCTCCCTATAAGACCTGCCTGACCTATCTATTTGTAGCAACTCCGCCATGAAGACATCCCCCTACGAGAAGTTTGCTGACCAACTCAGAACCCGGGAAGAGCTACCGGGCGTCTAGAAGAGCTCCTCTATTGACCTCTTTATTCGCTCCAGTATCTCCCCAAAACCATGGCCCCTGCTTACTCTCTCCACCGGGCCCTTGGGCCTCTGCTCCTCGGTGACCACCCGGGAGTAACCCCCTTGACGCCTCACCAGATCCATGGAGGGCTCCATGTAGCGGAAGGGGTTCCTCTCCTTCTCCAGCATGTATCGTATTATCCCCGCGGCGGAGACGAACTCCACCCCGTTCCTGCCCGGCGGCATTCGGTCATGATCAAGGGGGAGCGACACCCGGGCGGGCATGTCCAGGAGCTCGCTGACCAAGACATCTATGTCCGCCGTCTTGGCCACCCCCCCACACATGACTACCCCTCCGGACAGGTTTGAGGGGGATACGTCAGCGATGTCCCGCTTTATGAGGACCGAGTAGAGCTCCTCCAATCGGCATCGCACCACCTCCACCACATCCATCACCCGGCAGGAGTAGCTTCTTCCGCGGACGTCGAACTCGATAACGTCCTCCGCCCCGTCTCCCCCCTCGAAGAGGGATACCTCCTTCTTTATCTCCTCCGCCTTGCTTATGGGCATCTTGAGGACCGAGGCGATGTCGTTGGTTATGTGGTCCCCCCCGACCGGTATGACCGATAGGTGCCTGGGCCGCCCATCCAGGAAGACCGCCACTCCGGTGGTACCACCCCCCACGTCCACCGCCACGGTTCCAGCCATGGCCTCCTCCTTGGAGAGCATGCCAAGCGCCGAGGCCAGGGGCTTTATAACCAGGCCACTGACCTCGAGACCCGCCCGCTCCACACAGTTGAGGACGTTCTGGAGGACCGCGGTGGGAACGATCACCGACTGAAGATCTATCTCCAATCGGACTCCGGTCATCCCCGACGGGTCATCTATACCACCGTGACCATCCAGGAAGTACTCGACCGGTATTGCGTGGAGCACGCACTGGTTGGCCGGCACAGACACCTCCGTCTGGGCCGCCTCGATGACCCGCTCCACGTCAAGCTGCATCACCGGCCTGGGGGACCTGCCCAGAGAGACCATTCCCTTGGAACGGACGCTCCGGACCTCGCTCCCGCTGAAGGCCACCGTAGCCTCCTTCAGCTCCAACCCCACCATGTTCTCCGCGTCGGATATGGCCTGGCGAACGGACCTTATGGCCTGCTCTAGGTTTACAATGAGGCCCTTGCGCATCCCGTTGGAAGGGGCGGAACCTATCCCTATTATTTGAGCCTCCCCGGTACGGCTCTCCCTCTCCGCAACAACCACCGATACCTTGGTGGTGCCCAGATCAAGCCCCACCAGCAGTTCCGGATCGCCATGAGCCGTGGAGGTAGATAATTTCTTGAACAAGAGAAGCCCCCCCCGCCAGATGTTGAAATTTAGCAAAACGTCCCCTCAGTTGCCAGACGGTTCCTTCCTCAGGATAATTTTATCCCCATAAGTGCAATCCACCAACACCGAATCCCCAGATATGACGCCCTTTCTTTGAAGCTCCGCCACCGCCGATATGGCCCTCCTGACCCCCTTGGGATCAGTGGCGTTGAACACCACCTTGAGGGCCTCTACATCCCCCGAGGCGTAGATGGCGGTGCCCAGCATGGCAGGGTCTCCGTTGTAGCTGACCTTGATCCCCCGTAGCTCCATTCCGGGGGGCCGAAGGGCACTTACCTCTTCAAGAAGGCTAACTACCCTATCGACCGGAGCTCCGCAGTGGATCACGTCCCTGTTGAGGGACGCCCCATCGATCAAAGGCTCCATGGTCCTGTCCCAAAATATTATAGGGCCCGCCGGGTATGTCATGCCCGCCACCGCTGAGTTTTGGGGCAGGGAGGCGGACCAGAGGAAACCGTCGGAGGACCAGAACCAGAGGGTCCCCCTCCACATCAACCTGGCCACCGGCCTCCTGGGGGTTACCTGCACTTTCAGCTTTCCGAAACCCCCGTAACCAACCCTGGCCACTATGGGAAACTTAGCCTCCAGCCTATCCGCCACCGACGAGGCGTTGAAGAGTGCCAGGGGCCATATCCGCCTCTCCGCGCAGGTCAAAACGGACCAGACCACCTCCTCGGGTATCGCCCCCGGGGGGTGGACCCTGACCCTCACCAGCCGCAGGAAGCCCCCGTTGGACTCGATGGCCCACAGGGAACCCGCCAGCAGGGTGATCATCAGGAGCCATCGAATAATCTTCCTGCGGGGGTGAGTCCCGCCGTCCAAATTCCTGCCCCTCTCCCTATAAGGCGCCATCCCCGATGACCTTGATCTCCAACTCCAGGTTAACCCCAAACTGGTCCCTTACCCGGGATCGACATATGTCTATCAGTTTGAGGATGTCGTCCGATGTGGCATCCCCCAGGTTTTCGATGAAGTTGGCGTGCTCCCTCGACACCATGGCTCCTCCCACCGAGAGCCCCTTGCATCCCGCCGAGTCAAGCATAAGCCCCGCACTACCCCCCGGTGGGTTCTTGAACACGCAACCGGCGGTCCTGGAGTTCTTTGGCTGCCCCTTTCGCAACGAGGCGAAGTGCCTAAGCCTCTGCCTCACCAGCCCATCACTGGAGAGGCTAAGGACTAGACCAACGGACGTAACCCAAGAGGTACCTCCGGCGAAGGGGGAGCTCCGGTAAGCAAAGGTCAGATCCCCCTTCCCCCAATCGGAGAAGGTCCCATCCACCTCCAGGGTCCTTACGAAGCTTACCAGGTCCCCTATGGACCGCCCCTGGGCTCCCGCGTTGCCCGCCACGGCGCCCCCTACAGTACCGGGGATCCCCACTGCGAACTCTAGCCCGCTGAGACGCCTCCTCACGGACCAGTTGACCAGCCGACGCAGGGGATATCCCGCCGATACCCGGATCTCCACCGAGTTTCCCCAGGACCTAACGATCTCGGGCGGGGATGGATCGTCCCTCAGGAGTATCACCCACCCATCTATCCCCCCGTCGAGGACGAGCACGTTCGAGCCCTCGCCCAAGATGAAAAGCCGATCCCCCGCATCGGAGGAGGCACGGCGAACCTCCGCCAGGGCCGACTCGGAGGTGATTGGCATCACCGCCTTGGCGATGCCACCGACCCCCCAGGTGTTCCAGAAGCGCATGGGCTCCTGAAACCTGACGGGGATGCGGGATGCCAAGCTACTTAGACACAACTGCGACCTCATGGGGCAACTTCCTTCCCTCCTCAATGGAACGGAGGATCCTCTCCCCCAGGCAGGAAATGCTGCCCGCCCCCACGGTTAGCACCACATCACCGGGAACACACGTCTCCCTCACCCTTTCCACCGCGTCCTCGAAGGAATCGCAACAGACCGGATCCCCAACCCCATCGGGGAAGCTCCCGGCGATGAGGTCCGATGAGACCCCCTCTATGGGCTCCTCGTCCGCGGGATATATGGGGAGTATGAATGACCTGTCCGCTAGGGCTAGAACGCTGGCGAAGTCCCGGTACATGGCCTGAGTCCTGGTGTAGCGATGGGGCTGAAACACCACCAGGATGCGCCTTCCCGGCAACGCCCCCCGCACGGCGGATATGGTGGCCTTTATCTCCCGGGGGTGATGACCGTAGTCGTCCAGTACGTCGATGCCATCGGCAGATCCCACCCGCTGCAACCGCCTCTTGGCCCCTCTGAAGGACTTAAGCACCTTCGCTACGGACTCAAAGGACACGCCGAAGAGGTCCGCCACCGCACAGGTGGCCAGCGCGTTGAGAACGTTGTGCTCCCCGCTGACCGAGAGGGATATGTGCCCCCTGAGCTCCCCCCTCCTGTACACGTCCGCCTCGATCCCTCCCCCCTTGAGGGGATGGACGTTAACCGCTCCCCAATCCCAGGAGGTGCCCCATCCGTATCGGATGACATGAACATCCCCGCCGGACTGGATCCCATTGAGGACCCGTTGATTTCCTCCGTCCTCGGCGCAGATGACCAGCGCTCCCCCATCCTTTATCTTCCCAACGAATCTGACGAAGGCATCGGTCACCTGATCCACGGAGGCATAGTGATCCACGTGATCCCAGTCCACGTTGGTTACCACCGCCACTTGGGGGGAGAAGAGCTCGAAGCTGCCGTCGCTCTCGTCCAGCTCAGCCACCATGACATCCCCAGATCCGAGCTTGGCGTTGCATCCTATGTCACAGAGCTCCCCCCCTATGGCAACCGTGGGGGACATGTCACACCTCTCCATGACCAGGGCCAGCATGGACGACGTGGTGGTCTTCCCATGGGTTCCCGCCACCCCTATGCCCCTTCGATGGTTGAAGATGGCGCTCAAGACCTCCGCCCGTTTGGCTATCCTTATGCCCAGCTCTCTGGCCCTCTGGATCTCCGGATGAGAATCGTCTATGGCGCTGGTGTACACCAACAGATCCGGGGAAAACCTGTCCAGGTGCTCCCCATCGTGTCCCATCAACACCTCAACACCCCGTTGGGAAAGCTTCTTTATGTAGGTGGTCCTGGCAGCGTCACAACCGGTTACGCTCAACCCCATGTCCTTGAGGAGCAACGCCAGGCCGCTCATCCCGGCCCCGCCTATGCCCATCAGGTGGATCCTTTTGCTGGCCTCTATATCTATCGGGGACGTGTGCCACAAATCAATACCTCTCCTTTCGTGTCAGAGGGAAGATATCATGTTCCATAGGTTTGAGCTGTTCTCACCAAGATCCTCCCCTCCGGGCAAGGAACCCCGCCATGGTGGGACCTTAACCTCCAGGGTTCGGATCGCGTCATGCAGGTCGGAGGTCAACGCATCCTCGTCCAGGATCATACCGTTCGCCTCTTCACAGAAAGCTCCGGCGTTATCAAACTGGTGACCACCGGAGGATTCTCGCCAGGGAATTATAACACACGGAACACCAAGTAACTTAATTTCCGTTAAGGTTGACGCTCCAGCCCGGGTTATAACCAGATCCGCCAACGAGTAGGCGGTTCCAATGTCCCAGATGTGGGGCAAAGATATGCAGTTGCCGCTCCTCTCCACATCCTTTGAGGCCCCTACCATCAAGAACGTCCAGTCCCGTAGGGAGGGGTGCGATGCGGCGCTGGCCACCCGCTGGAAAAGGGATGAGCTCCCTAGGGATCCTGCAAGCACCAAGGCCACCTTTTGACTCCTCTCCAGGCTAATACCCAGTGAAGCGGCGGCAACCGATCTCTCGCAGAGCTTGAACTCTCTTATGGGGACCCCTACGGGGCTGAAGGCCCCCTCCGGCAGGGGGCGGCAGATCCTCCATCCGGAGGCTATCTTGACCCCCAGCATGGCGGCGAACCGGGTGACCCTGCCAGCCCGGGCGTTCTGCTCATGCATTACCGATCGTATACCCATCCGCCGGGAGACCAGGAGGGCGGGAAAGGAGACGTATCCGCCAAACATGAGGCACAGGTCCGGCATGTCCCTCTTTATGCAGTCCTCGGTCTGGTGTAGGGCCCTCACTATCTGCTTGAACCTGCGGGGCATTTGCCTGAGTCCAGCGCCCAAGGGGGAGCCCTCAATGTGTATCACGTGGGGGTCCAACCCAGCCTCCCGATATATCCTCAGCTCCAGCGGTCTGGATCCGGAGATGTAGGAGATGGACACCTCCGGGTGTTCCCTGGACATCCATTCGCCAAAGGCTATGGCGGGCCATATGTGACCGCCGGTGCCCCCAGCCACTATGGTGATCCGACCTATCTTCAAGTCAATCCCCTCTTCGCTTGAGATCCCCAAGTCACTGTCCCCAATATTACACCCAACCGGAACCACATCATAACGAGGGATGTGCCGCCATAGCTCATGAACGGAAGTGGCATGCCCGTCAGTGGCATCAGCTTGGTCACCCCCGCAACGTTTACAAGGAGGGGGAGAACTATGGTGAGCCCTATACCCCAGAGGAGGGACGCCAGGAGATCGTCCTCCAGCATGAAATAGTTGCGCTTTATCCTGGTGCTCCAGAGCCAGAAGGCCCCAAGGACCCCCAAGGTGCCCACGAGCCCCATCTCTTCCCCCAGGGCGGCGAAGACGAAATCCGTGTAGGCGGCGGGGAGGTACTGGAGCTTCTGAAACCCATGCCCAAGCCCAGTGCCCCAGAGCCCCCCGTTGTGAAAGGCTATGAGCCCCTGGATGGCCTGAAACCCCGTGTCTAGGGGATCCCTGAAGGGGTCCACGAAGGCGAAGATCCGTCTCATCCGGTAGGGCTCGACCAATATCAAAATGACCAGGAGCACACCGCCGAAAAGGCCGGAGATCAGGGGAAGGCGCCATCCATGACGCTCCACGAAGAGCCCCATGGCGGTTACGTAGATTAGGATCGTGGTCCCCAGGTCGGGTTGCGCAAGCAACGGCACGGCGGAAACCACCACTAGAGCCATGGTGACCAGGAAGGATTTGACCACGTCCCTGTCGTTCTTGAAAAGCATCTTCACCATGTGTATGGTGAGGAAGAGGTACAGAACCTCCCCGGGCTGGAAGGACAGCCCCCCAAGCCTTATCCATCGCCTGGCCCCCCCTACGGTTACCCCTACCCCGGGGAGCTTGGTGGCCAGGACGCCCATCAACGACAGCACCCACAGGGGGCCACTGGACCTAAGCCACGTTTGAGGGCGCACCCTCCATCCCACAAGGAAGGCCATGAGGCCCAACCCCATCCACCTGAACTGCTTAACCCCCACCCAGAAGGGGGAGCCGCTCTCCCCGAAGATCTTTGGGGTTGTGGTGGAGGTTATGATCAGGATCCCAAGCCCGTTAAGCAGGAAGGGGATGAGCCAAAGGAGCACATCCGGCCTCTTTTTATCCCTATCATGCTCTTTTATCCTCAGATCTTCGGAGCTCACCTTTCGCTCACCCTGCCGCCGACCTCCTGTGCCAACCTACGAAAGTGATACCCCCGCTCCTTGTAATTGGGGTACTGATCCCAACTGGTGCAGGCGGGAGAGAGCAGGATCATGTCCCCCTCCTTGGTCCGCTGGAACGCCACCCGGACCGCTTCGTCCAGGCTCCCCACCCTGCTCCACCGGTTGAAGCCCGCCTTGGACAGGGCCTCCGCGATCCTATCCCCCTCCTCCCCGTACAGTACCGCGTAGGAGCACTCCTCCGATACCGTCTGAGCCAGGACCTGGTAGTCCTCCCCCTTGCCCCTTCCACCCAAAAGGATCACCTTGGTACCCCCTGGGTCGCACTTGAGGCTCCTTAGGGCGGTAACCGTGGCCGCCACGTTGGTCCCCTTGGAGTCGTCAACGAACGTGACCCCTCCGTAGCGCCCCACCAGCTCACATCGATGTGGGGGAGCCATGAACTCCCCTATTCGGCCATCCTCCCCATTTAGCGGACGGTTAAGCACCAGGTTGGCAGCGCATAGGGCCATGGCGGCGTTCTCCAGGTTGTGCCTCCCCAACAGCCTCACCTGATCGAAACGGAAGAGCTCTCGGACCGATCCGTTCATCAGTAGGAGAGCCACCTGGGCTGCATCGTCCAGGTGTACCCCCTGCTCAACCTTGTCCCAGGACAGGGGGTATAGACGAACTGAACCGCTACCCCCTCGGAGGATATCCAGGTCCGCCAGCTGAACCACTGCAAACCCATCCGGCCCGGTCCTCTCTATCAGCCTCCTCTTTGCCAGCACGTAGTTCTCGTAGGACCCGTGCCAGTCGATGTGATCCGGAGCCAGGTTGGTCACCACCCCGCCGGCGAAACTAGCCTCCTCGCACCAGTGCAACTGGAAGCTGCTTAGCTCCGCCACCACGAGGCTTGGGGTCTCACCGGAAAGGGGAACCGACCCCAACGGATTTCCTATGTTGCCCGCCACGGCGGTGCTGACCCCAGCTGCGTTAAGCACGTGTCCCAGAATGGAGGTGGTGGTGGTCTTGCCATTGCTTCCCGTGACGCCTACAACCGGGGAACCAAGGAAAGGGAAGACGAAGTCCACCTCCCCAACGGTGGGCATGCCCATGGACCGGGCCCTCTCCACCACCGGAGAGGAGGGAGAGATGCCGGAGCTCAAGACCAAGAGGTCCCCTTCGAAGACCCTATCGGTGTGCCCCCCCAGCTCAAAACCCACACCCAGCTTCTCCAGGGCGGATATCCTCTCCCTGGGCACGTTACCCCCGTCGGACACGAAAACCCGACAGCCCGCCTCCCTGGCGAGCCTAGCGAGCGCCTCTCCGCTTATCCCCGCCCCTATCACGGATACCCTCTTGTCCCTCAAATCTCCGATCTTCACCGGTTCAAACCCCTTCCACCTGGAATAGAACTAAAATATCCAGTAGATAATGGATATGAGGATCCCCATCCCTACCACGTGCACAAGCCAAAACCTGGTCACTATCCTGGTCTCTGGCCATCCGATGAGCTCGAAGTGATGATGGAGGGGACTCATCCTGAAGACCCTCCTGCCGAACCTTCTTATGGCCACTATCTGGATCGCTACGGATGTTATCTCAACCCCAAAGAGGAAACCCATGGGGAGGACAAGCAGTAGGCAGGAGGTTGACACCGCCAGCGCCAGGATCCCACCCGCCAGGAAGTGGGCCCCCCCATCCCCCATGAAGACCCGGGCAGGGTGCCCATTGTGCCAAAGGAAGGCCAGCGCGGCCCCAAATATGGACACCGCGAAGGGCATGCCGATGCTCCGGGAAAGGAAGGGCAGAAACCCGAGCATTGATATGGCCACCGCGCCAGCGGCCAACCCATCCAGCCCGTCGGTCACGTTTACCGCGTTCTGGATCCCAACGCTCAAGAAGATCAGAAGCGGGACCGCCAAGGCCGGGGACAGCGGTATCCCCGGCATGAGGCTTAACCCCCCACGGGAGACCATGAGACACCACGGAAGTGACAGGGCAACTTGGAGGAACAACTTCTGAAGGCTGCTCAGACCGTCACCGGACCGGCGGATCACCTTAAGGTAGTCATCCACAAAGCCCACCGCCGCCGCCAGGGCGGGCAGGGCGGTCAGGTTAAGGGCCTCCCGGTAGCCCAGGAGGTACATGGGAACCACGCACAGGGGGAAGATCACCCCCCCCATGGATGGGGTTCCCGCCTTGATCTGATGTCCCTCAGGACCGTACTCCTTGGCTACCTGGCGGATCTTTAGGGCCCTCATGAACCGGATCCATAGCTCCTGAAGCAGCCCTTGGCTCAGGAAGACCAGGAGGAACAGGATCACCAAACCAAGCGAGTCATGGCTAATCACCGTCCATAACCCCCTTGGCCTCCACGTATAGGTCGAGCTTGTAGCCCCTGGAGCCCTTCACCAACGTCAGGGTCCCCTCCCCGAGGTCCATGGGGACCTCAAGGGCATCCTCGAAGGAGCCAACCGGTACGACCCAGTCCGGAAGCCGATCCGATGGCCACCGATCCCCCACCAGGATGACCCTCTGAAAGCCGTTTAGACGATCTACAATCCGCCTGTGCCAGAGGGAGGAGTCCTCCCCCATCTCAAGCATGCCCCCCAAGACCGCCTGGGGTCTCATGGAGCCCCCCCGGGCCAGCTCCAAGGTGCTGTCGATGGCCCCAAACATGGACGTTGGGTTGGCATTGTAGGACTCGTCCATGAGCCACCCCCCCTCCCTGGACCTGATGGCCCTTCCCCGCCCCTTCACGGGCTTGAAACCGTAGGCCACCTCCGGGAAGAGGTCCTCCACGCCGAACCTTAGGGCCATGACCCAAGAGAGGGCCAGGGGGTAGGCACCGTGCAGGGGCCACAGTCCAGAGGAGACCTCCAGCTGCCTGTCCCCGTGATGGAGATTGAAGTTCAACCTGGGACCGTCGTCCCCCCACACTATCCGCCTATCGGATATCCTAACGTCCCCCCGACGGACCCCCACCCCCATTCTTTGGACGGTGAGGCCCCCGCCGGTGACGGCCCCCCAAAGGAGATCGTTATCAGCATTATAGGACAAAAACCTGCCCCTTTGGGATTCCAGTATCTCCAGCTTCGCCCTGAGGACCCCCTGCACATCCCGAAGCCTCTCCAGATGGGCAGGGGCCACCTCGGTTATGACCATCTCATCCGGGGGGAAGTAACTGACCAGCTTGGATATCTCACCGAAACTGCTGGTGCCGTACTCCAAAACCAGGTTATCGCACCCACGATCCATCCCCATCACGGTGGCGGACAGGCCTATGAGGGTGTTGTAGCTCTTCGGCGATCCGTGAACTTTAAACCTCCTGCCCAGGAGGGAAAGGATGACCTCCCGAGTGGTGGTCTTGCCCACCGACCCGGTTATGCCCACCACCACGGGGGACACCAACTTTAGCCAGTGGGACGCCATCTCCGCCAAGGCCAGCTCCGGATCCGGGACCGCAAGGCAACTGGCGCCGCCAAGGCCGGGCCTGATCTCCTCCAGCTTCGAGATCTCAACCAGAAGGCATCTGGCCCCCCGGGACAGCGCCTGCCCCACGAAGGCATGGCCGTCGGTCCTGTTGCCCCGTAATGCCACGAACAGGTCCCCGGATAGGACCTCCCGACTATCCAGGGCGACCCGGCGGGGCAACTCCATATCCGGTCCCACAAGGATCCCTCCAACCAGGTCCGCCGCCTGGCCTAACGTCATCCTAAAACTAGACATGCCTACCCCTTCCGGCTACCTTCTAGGCTCCCAACCGGGGAACCGCTCCTCTGCCCACCGGCGAAGCTCCGCCGAATCCTCAAAGGGGACCCGCCTATCGGAGAACAATATGAACCGCTCCGGCCCCTTGCCGGTTATGGCCACCACGTCCCCTATCTCCGCGTTATCCAGGGCGTACCGGATGGCCTCCCCCCGGTCCAGGATAACCCAATGCTGGAAACCTTCCCTGGCCCTGGCATGGCTAATGCCGGACACGATCTGGGCCGCTATGGAGGCGGGATCCTCGCTCCTGGGGTTGTCCATGGTGACCACCGCCCGATCCGCCAGCGAAGCCGCCACCGCCCCCAGCTTTGGCCGGTGAGACCCGGTCCTCTCCCCACCGTGACCGAACACCACCCATAGCTTGCCAACCGTCACGCCCCTGAGGGCCCCCAGAACCTTCTCGAGCCCATCCGGAGTGTGGGCATAGTCTATTACCCCCACCACCCGGTTGGGGAAACGGTAGGTCTCAAGCCTGCCGGGTACCTGGGGCATGCTGGCAAGTCCCCTGACCACCGCATCCCCGCCGATGCCCATGCCCATGGACAGGGCGATTACCCCCATGGCGTTCTCACCGTTGTAGGTACCTATCAGGGGAAGGGACACCTCTCGGAAGGCAAGCCTGCCCCTGGGGTCGTACACCTCGAGGGTCATGCCCTCCAGATCGTAGGATCTTATCCTACCGCACCAACACCCCTCCACGGGGGACTCGTTGGAGCCTATCACCCGGTAGCCATGCATTCTGTCCGGATGCTCCATCAGTAGGGCAGCCCCCCTGGGGTCCGAAGCGTTAGACGCCCCAACCCAACCTTCCTTCATGTAGCGGTTGAAGAGAAGCCTCTTGGCGTCGAAGTAGGCGTCCTCGGTCAAATGAAAGTCCAGATGCTCGGGGGTCAGGTTGGTGAACAGCCCACCGTCGAACTCGCAACCCTCTATCCTCCCCTGCTTAAGGCCGTGTGAGGAGGCCTCCATCACGCAGGCCTGGCAACTGTTGTCCCTCATCCTCTTGAGGAACCACTGCACGTCCGCCCCCTCGGGGGTGGTCCTGTCCGCGTGCTCAAATGTGACCCCATCACAGTAAAAAACGGTACCCAAGAGGCCGGTCCTGGTCCCCTGGGCCTCCAGGATGGACCCCATCATGTACGTGCTGGTGGTCTTGCCGTTGGTGCCGGTGATGCCTATCATCTTGAGGTCCCTAGCGGGCCAACCGTACAGGGTGGCGGCCAGGCGCCCCATGAAGGCCCTGGGATCCCTGGACACCAGCTGAGGGACTTGGACCTCAGCCAGGGGACGAGCCACACACAGGGCCACCGCTCCCCGGTCCACCGCGTCCCGGGCGAACCCATGCCCGTCCGTCCTGCCACCCGGCACACACGTGAAGATATCCCCCGGGGAGACGCTCCTGCTATCGAAGACAACCCTGTTAACCTCCACATCCATGGCCTGCCCCGATGAGATCACCTCCGTCAGGAGAGGTTCACCCTGGAGCCTATCCAACAGGTTGTTCAGCTTCATCCGACATCTCACGACCTTTCAACCATGCTAACGCTTCTTGCCATCCTTGGGCAGAAGGGATATGGACTCCACCATGGCCTTGAAGACCGGTGCCGCCAACTCACCGCCGTAATATCTACCGCCCTTAGGCTCCCCTATGACTACCAGGAGGACGTAGCGGGGGCTGTCGTAGGGCCAGAACCCAACAAATGAGGCCACGTAGTGGCCCTTCTGGTAGGTTCCACCGGTAGCCACCTGGGCGGTGCCGGTCTTGCCCGCCACCTTCTCCAGGGGCGTGTTCGCCCCCTTGCCGGTCCCCTCCACCACCACACCCCTCATGCTCTCCCGGAGGAACTTGGCCACCCCGGGGGAGAATACCGCGGACTTCACCACCCTCTTGCCCCGGTAGATTACCTCCCCCTTGTCATCCCTGACCTCCTTGACCACGTAGGGTTTCAGCAGGTGTCCTCCGTTGGCAATGGCACCTATGGCGGACACCAACTGAACGGGGGTAACCCCTACCCCCTGCCCTATGGCCACGTTGGCAGGCACCACCCCCAACCAGCGCTCCGGGGGTTGAAGCAGCCCCGCCTCCTCTCCCGCCAGGTCTATGCCGGTCCTCTGTCCCATGCCCAGGAGCTTCAATCCCTGATAGAACCTGAAAACGTGGAACCTTATGCCAACCATGGCCATGCCCACGTTGCAGGAGTTTACGATGACCCTCTTGGGATCCTCTACCCCGTGGCCTCCCCTTTTGACGTCCCGGATGACGTGATCCGCCACCCTTATGCTGCCGGAGCAAATGAACCTATCCGATTGATTCACCAACCCCTCCTCCATGGCTAGCCCCATGACCAGGGGCTTTAGGGTGGACCCGGGCTCGTATATCCGGCCGATCACGTTGTTCCTCAAGGCCTCGGGGTTTTTGAAAGAGCCCCGGTCATTCGGGTTGAAGGTGGGGTAGCTGGCCAACCCCAGGACCGCCCCATCGTTTGGGTCGATGCATATGGCAGCCCCCCAGGTGGCATTGCTGTCCCTTACCCCAACCGCCAGGTTCTCCTCCAATATCTGCTGGATCCTGGAGTCTATGGACAGGTATATGTTCCCCGAAGCGGTGTAGTCCTCGTCCGAGCTGTTGCCCACTATGTCCAGCAGCTTGCCCCGGGCGTCCCTGGCCAGAAGACGGGTCTGCTGGGGGGAGAAGAGGGTGTTGTTCCACGCCCTCTCTATGCCCGACAGCCCGTTATCGTCTATGTCGCAGAACCCCAGAAGGTGGGCCGCCAGCTGCCCATGGGGATAGACCCTAGCACTCTCCTTCAGGGAGAAGAGCCCCGGGATATCCTTGGCGGTGTAGGCCCTGGCCATCTCCAGGGGGACCTTTCGGCGAACCCAGACGAAGCGCCCCGGGAGCGATCTCTGAAAGCGCACCAGCTCCCCATCCCCGACCAGCCCCTTCAGGGCCGAAGCGTTGGCCGGATCCCAGTAGGCGGGGTCTATAAAGAAGCTCTCGGAGGGCACCGATAGGGCCAAGGGGACCCCGTTCCTGTCGAAGATCCCTCCCCGGGAGGTGCTTATGGGCACCTGGGCCCAGTACTGTTTCGATGCCTGGGCCTTGACCCTGGGGTCAGGGAAGAGGTGTAGCCGCACCAGGTTGACCCCGATCAACAAGAAGGCGGCCGCCAGGGCTATCCACTGGCTGTGCCGCCTGGGGTAACGGGACCTGCTAATCCTTGGCATGGGCCTCTCCCGCGAAGTTAAGGGTCCACCCCCACCTGCTCCTCCCGCCGCTCTCCGCTCGGAGCGCTTGGCGCTCCACCTGGGAGGGGGCCTGACCTCCATCCGCCCAAGGAAGGGCTATCTTCACGAAGTCCCTCCTGGCCTCCATCCCGAGCCTGGCCCTGGCGTTGGAGTATATCCTTTCGGGGGAAAGGAGGGAAGCCAATCTTATCTCCAATTGCACCTTCTTAGATACCTCCGCATCTATCTTGGCGTTTATATCTGAGAGACGATACTCCAAGTAGAGGGAGTACAACCTCACTCCACCGAGGGACACCGCCAAGGTTATCATTATCATGATGGCCATTATAAACGCGGGCGGTATCCGTTGGGGGCTTTCATGTCTTGGAAGGGACATGGCTACACCTCCGTCTCCTTGGCTCGCCGAAAACGAAACACCTAACCTTGGCGCTCCTTGCCCGCCGGTTCAGCTCCACCTCCTCTTCGGATGGAACCAGGGGCTTCCGCGTAAGGGGGACCCCCAGGTCCTGACCCGCCCACTCCCTCATCCGTCCCTTCACCAGCCTATCCTCCAGGGAGTGATAGGTTATGAATATGACCTTACACCCCTCGGAACCCATGGATGGGAGCTGGTCCAACAGCTCCTCCAGGGCTCCCAGCTCGTCGTTGACCTCTATCCGCAGGGCCTGAAATATCCGCCTGGCGGGGTGCCCCCTCATCTTCCTCTGGGCCGGGGCAGGGATGGCGGATCTTATGACCGACACTAGAGCCTCACAGGTCTCTATGGGCCCCTCCTTCTCCCGGTGCCTGCATATGGCCCTGGCCACCTGATAGGCGAATGGGTCCTCCCCATACCTCCGGAAGAGGGCGGCCAGCTCCGCCATGGACCAACCGTTAACGATATCCGCCGCGGTACGGGACCCCAGCCTGCCCATGTCCATCCTCATGTCCAGGGGCCCTTTGTAGTTGAACGAGAAACCCCGCTCCGGGGTGTCAACCTGCCAGGAGGATATGCCCAAATCGAAGACGAAGGCGCTAACCCGAGGAGATCCCAGGTCTGCCAGGATGCGCCCCACGTCCCTGAAGTTGCCCAACACGGTACGAACCCGGTCCCCGAAGGGGGATAGAACCTCCCGGGCTATATCAAGTATGGACTGGTCCTGGTCTATGCCTATCAAGGAGGCGCCCTGACACCTCTCCAGGATGGCCCTGGAATGCCCCCCGGCCCCCAGGGTGCCATCCACCACCAGTCCCACTTCCTCCCACGGGCGAAGCAACTCCAGGATCTTATCCAGCATAACCGGGATGTGGACCGTCACAGACCATCTACCTCCTCGACTATGGAGGGAAGCTCATCCATCAGACGGGCCCTCCTTCGGTCCCACTCTTCCCTGTCCCATATCTCAACGTGATCTCCAACTCCTATTATGTAAACGTCCCTGGTAATCTTGGCGTGCTCCCTCAAATATGAGGGGACCAGAAGCCGCCCCATTGAATCCGGCTCAACCTGCACCGCCGAAGCCATGAGCAACCTCTTGAGGTCCCGGTGGCTAGCCCTCGAGGAGGAAAGGGAGCTTAACCGGTTGAAGAGCCCCTCCCATCCGCCCAGGCCGTAGATGGACACGCAGGGATCTATGCCGACGGTGGCTATGAGCTCCTCCCCCAGCCCCTCCCTGAACCGGGACGGCAATACCACCCGCCCCTTCGAGTCCACCCGGTGCTCATGGGTCCCCACCAACAAGACATCCGATGCCTCCCTATGACACTTACTACCACTTTCTACCACCAAAAGGGACTAAAATAAAGCCTGGGCCCAAAACCCGCATGGGGCTTTGGACCCATTTTGGTAGATATATTGGACGTAATATTTGAAACGTAACCATGGTTTGGGGAGCACCCCATAAGCCGGGTTTTGTCGATGTCCAGTCATTTCTCTGGGACGTCCCTCGCGGGGCGCCTCGTGCGGCCGTACCCGGGGGTCAGCGGGCCACCTCATCCCCCCCTATTCGGCCTTGCTCCGGATGGGGCTTGCCAAGCCCGACGGTCACCCGCCGGCTGGTGGGCTCTTACCCCACCTTTTCACCCTTGCTCCCGAGGGAGCGGTATCTTCTCTGTGGCGCTATCCTTGAGCTCGCGCTCACTGGATTTTTTCCAGCATCCCGCCCTGTGGAGCCCGGACTTTCCTCTGCCTTGAGCAGCGACTGGATGTGGTACTCCCCAAACTTGGAGATTATATTACACCTGAGCGCTCCAAGTCCATCATGATCCACCGGTGATACCCTGTGGTTGCGACCGGGTCGGCTATTAAGTAAAATGATCTCAAGGATCAAGTTAAATCTACGCCGAAAGGGGTTGTTTGCCATTTCCATCGACGAAAAGCCCTACCCCGCCCCTCCCGAGTACGAGACCTTCAAGAAGAAGATACAGAGCCTCACCGGGGTGGACCTTAACGCCTACAAGTACCAGATACATAGGCGGGTTCACATGCTCATGCAGCGATGGGGGGTTTCCTCCTATGAGGACTACTACAACATCATGGCCTCCAACGAGGCCAAGCTCAGGGAGTTCCTTGATTACCTGACCATAAACGTCTCGGAGTTCTTCCGGAACCCCGCTCGCTGGTGGGATCTAAGGGACAAGGTCCTTCCATCCATATTCAAGGAGACGGGACAGAAGAAGGTCAAGCTTTGGAGCGCCGGCTGCGCCACCGGGGAGGAGCCCTACTCCCTGGCCATTCTGGCGGCGGAGACCGGGGTAGTAAACCCCCAGCCCGTCCTAGCCAGCGACATAGACCGGGGAGCCATAGCCATAGCCCAGAAGGGGATCTACCAACGGCGCCAGCTGATGAGCGCCCCGCCGGAGTGGATAAAGAAGTACTTCACCGAGCTCGACCCCAACACCCTTCAGGTCAAGCAGGAGATCAAGGATAGGGTGGTGTTCAAGCAACAGAACCTCATAAAGGACCCGTTTGACAAGAACTTCGACGTGATCCTCTGCAGGAACGTGGTGATATATTTCTCCCCCGAGACGAAGAGCCTCCTATACCGAAAGTTCTTCGAGGCCCTGCGCCCCGGGGGATACCTTATGACCGGCTCCACCGAGCAGATATTCGACTACAAGAACATCGGCTTCGAGTCCGCCGGCCCCTTCCTCTACCGGCGTCCCTTGTAACGGGACGAAAGCTCCACGTAGGAGGAGGACAGGAAAGCCAGCTTCTCCCTGTCCTTCTCCCTAACCTCCCGGACCACCTTGCCGGGGATCCCCATTACGACGCTTCCGGGGGGTATAACCGCCCCCTCGGGGACTATGGCCCCGGCAGCTATGACCGATCCCTCACCTACCACCGCCCCGTCCAGGACCGTGGCCCTCATGGCGATGAGGCAACCCCTCTTAATGGTGCAACCGTGCAGGATGGCCCCGTGACCAACCGTCACGTCCTCCTCCACCACCACCGGCAACTGATCCGTCACGTGAACTATACAGCCGTCCTGTATGTTCGACCTATCCCCTATCTCTATCCTGTTTATATCTCCCCGAAGGACCGCCCCGTGCCATACGCTGGCCCCCTTGCCTACCTTGACGTTGCCGATGAGACACGCGGTGGGGGCCACGTAGGCCTCAGGATCCACCTGGGGCATAACCCCCTCAAAGGCGAGAAGGTTCTCCCTCTCCAAGACTCAACACCTCCATCTCAAGAGTTAACCCAATAAAAGCGATGCGACCCAGGATCCCGCTCCTTGGGCCGCACGCCTTGCCATCAGTGAGACCGGACGATCTCCTTTATCCTCATGAGCCTTCCCAGGGTGGCCCTCTCCATCTCATCCAACTTCATGGAGATGTTCTTTATGGTCTCTATGAAGCTGGGTATGAGAACGTACTCCAGGGCGTTGACCCGACGACGGGTCTTCTCTATCTCCTTGGCCATGAGCCTCAAGGCCTTCTCCTCCGCTGCCATCCTTATCAGCTTGGGCAACAGGGCCTCAAACTTCTCGAGGGTGACGTCAAGGCTTCCCGAGGAGGTGAGCAGACCGTAGGTGAGCCCCGCGGCCCTCTCCGCCAGGGTATATAGGGGGATGCTGACGCTCATCACGTTCTTCCGCCTCTCCCCAACCCCCATGCCCCCCGATGAAAGGAGCAGGGCCTGTTCCAGCATGGCGGGAAGCGACTGGGCCCGGGCCAGGAGGAAGCTCTGGTAGCACCCCCGGAGCTCCCCCTCCACCTCCTCCCGGAGGACCTTCAGATCCCTGGCCCTCTGGAGGAACTCTTTGATCAGCGCATCCTGTTTGTCCTTGAGCAGCTTGTGCCCCCGCTTGGCCACCACCAGGCGCTTCTTGAGCCTGGAGAGCTCCATCCGGTTAGGGTTTACGTTCAAAGCCTTGGCCATGGGAAGGCCCCCTTAAGCTCCCTGCCCGACTTGCTCTATCTTACCCTTCGCAGCGAGCACCGGGTTCAGGTACTTCTCAATGTAGGCGTCCCTCACCCGCTTGAGCTCCTTGACGGGGATCATGGAAAGGAGGTCCCAGCCAAGCGCCAAGGTCTGCTCAATGGTCCTGTTCTCGTACTCCCCCTGCCGCACGTAACGGTCCTCGAAGGCGTCGGCGAACTTGGCGAAGGCCTTGTCCTCGTCGGTCAGGGCACCCTCTCCCAATATGACCGCCAGCTCCTTGGCCTCCTTGCCCCGGGCATAGGCGGCGAAGAGCTGGTTCATCAGGTCCGCGTGGTCCTCCCGGGTCTTCCCCTTGCCTATACCCTTGTCCTTCAGTCGAGACAGGGAGGGCATGACGTCCACCGGGGGATATATGCCCTTACGGTGAAGACCCCGGCTCAGGATTATCTGCCCCTCGGTTATGTAGCCTGTGAGGTCCGGGATCGGGTGGGTCTTGTCGTCCTCCGGCATGGTGAGGATCGGCAGCTGGGTTATGGAGCCCGACTTGCCCCTAAGACGCCCCGCCCGCTCGTACATGGTGGCCAGGTCGGTGTAAAGGTAACCCGGGTAACCACGCCTGCCAGGGACCTCCTTTCGGGCGGCGGATATCTCCCGGAGGGCCTCACAGTAGTTGGTGAGGTCCGTCAGGATGACCAGCACGTGCATGTTCTTCTCGAAGGCCAGGTACTCCGCACAGGTCAGCGCCAGACGCGGGGTGGTGATACGCTCTATGGCCGGGTCATCCGCCAGGTTCACGAACATGACGGTCCTCTCGATGGCCCCGGTCTTCCGGAAGTCGTCCATGAAGAACGTGGCCTCCTCGAAGGTGATGCCCATGGCGGCGAATACCACCGCGAAGGCCTCATGACCGCTTATGACCGTGGCCTGTCGAGCTATCTGGGCCGCCATCCGGTTGTGAGGCAGACCGCTCCCGGAGAAGATCGGCAGTTTCTGACCCCTAACCAGGGGGTTCATCCCGTCTATGGTGGATATACCGGTCTGGATGAACTCCGACGGATAGTCCCGGGAGTAGGGGTTCATGGGAAACCCGTTTATGTCCAGGGACGCCTCGGGGATTATCGGGGCACCCCCGTCTATGGGCTCCCCGCGGCCGTTGAATATCCGGCCAAGCATGTCCTTGCTGACCGGCAGGGTGAGCACCTTGCCCAGGAAACGGACCTTGGTGCTCTCGGTGTCTATACCGGTGGTCCCCTCGAAGACCTGGACCAGTGCCTTGTCGGTAGTTATCTCAAGGACCCTCCCCCGCCTCTTCTCCCCGTTGGCGAGAGATATCTCCACCAGCTCATCGTAGCGAACGTCGCTGACCTTCTCCACCACCAGGAGAGGACCCGAGAGGTCGGAGATTGTACGATACTCCTTAGGCAACATCCTCATCACCTCCACTGGCGGAAAGCTGCCCTAACACCTGCTTGATCCTATCCTCCAGCTCGTCCAGCTTGGAGATCTCCTTCTCATCCAGGTACCTCATCCTGGCTATCTCCTCCCTTATGGGAAGCTCCAGCACGTCCTTCAGCAACGCCCCCCTCTGCAGGGCCTCCATCGCCAGGTGATGGAAGGTAAGGATGTTGCGAAGCATCTTGAACTGCTTGTTCATGGAGGCGTAGGTGTCCACCTCGTGGAAGGCGTTCTGGTGCAGGAAGTCCTCACGGAGGGACTTGGCGGTCTCCAGGGTCATCCTCTCCTCCTTTGACAGGGAGTCTATACCCACCAACCGCACGATCTCCTTAAGCCTATCCTCGTCCTCCAGAAGGCCCATGGCCTCGGTCCTGTAGGCGCTCCACTCCCCGTCGTACAGGTTGTCCCAGTACTCCCCAAGCTTCTCCGCGTAGAGGGAGTAGCTGGTAAGCCAGTTTATGGCCGGGAAGTGCCGCTGATAGGCCAGGTTGGCGTCCAACCCCCAGAAGACCTTGGTGACCCGAAGGGTGTTCTGGGTGACCGGCTCGGACAGGTCTCCTCCCGGAGGCGAGACCGCCCCTATGATCGACACCGCCCCCTCTCGGCTATCGGAACCCAGGCATATGGCCCTGCCGGCCCTCTCGTAGAAGGATGCCAACCGGGTGCCCAGGTAGGCGGGGTAGCCCTCCTCGCCGGGCATCTCCTCGAGACGGCCGGATATCTCCCGAAGGGCCTCCGCCCAACGGCTAGTGGAGTCCGCCATGAGGGCCACCGAGTAGCCCATATCTCGATAGTACTCCGCTATGGTTATTCCAGTGTATATGGAGGCCTCCCGGGCCGCCACCGGCATGTTGGAGGTGTTGGCGATGAGCACGGTCCTCTTCATAAGCGGCTGGCCGGAACGGGGATCCTCCAGCTCCGGGAACTCCAGGAGCACGTCGGTCATCTCGTTGCCCCGCTCGCCACAGCCTATGTAGACCACTATCTCCGCATCGGCCCACTTGGCCAGCTGGTGCTGGATGACCGTCTTGCCGGAGCCGAAGGGGCCGGGGACGCATGCGGTTCCTCCACGAGCTATTGGGAAGAGGGTATCCACCACCCGCTGCCCGGTGCTCAAGGGGGTATCGGGCGGAAGCCGCTTGGCCACCGGGCGTGGAACACGGACCGGCCAGCGCTGCAACATACTGACCTCCCGATCGCCTTCGCTGGTGCGGATCACCGCCACAACCTCCTCCACGGTGAAGTCCCCCGCCTTGATGGAGACCACCTGGCCGGAAACCCCGTAGGGGACCAGTATGCGGTGCTCCACCAGCACGGTCTCCTTCACAACCCCGAGCACATCCCCGGAGGATACCTGATCCCCCTCCTTTACCTTGGGCTCGAAGAACCACTTCCTGTGGCGATCCACCGCCGGGACCGAGATGCCCCTGGATATGTAGGGACTCTTGGCCACCGACTCTATGCTGTTGAGCGGCCGCTGAACCCCATCGTAGAACTGCTCGATGAGTCCAGGCGCCAACTCCACGCTCAAAGGCTCGCCGGTGCTGACCACCGGCTCCCCGGGCATGAGCCCCGAGGTCTCCTCGTAAACCTGGATGGAGGCGGTATCCCCCTTGAGCTCTATGATCTCACCCACGAGCCCCATGTTGCCAACCCTCACCACGTCGTACATGCACGCTCCACCCATGCCGGACGCCACGACGAGAGGGCCCGATATCTTAGAGATATATCCCTGTACGGTCCTCTTATCTGCCACTAATATCGCCCCCAGAAAACTTTTTTAAGGTACCCTTATTGGACGGCGAATATGTCCATCCCAACCGCTCGCTCCACGCATTTCCGGATGGACTGCATCCCCAGCCCCATGGAGCCGCCTATGCCTGGCATGGGGACCACCGTGAGGTCCTCCGCGTCGTTCACCTCATCCAACACATCCCGGAACTTGGCGTAGATGGCCTCGGTGACGAAGAGGATGGCGTAGTTACCGGTCCTGAACTTCCTTATGGCATTAAGGACCTCATCGTCCCCATCCTCGGAGGACACAACCACCGTATCAAGCCCTATGGCCTGAAAGGGGAGCACGCTCTCGTAATCCCCCAACGCGCCTATCCCCTTGTGGTTACGGATATCCATGGCGCAACAGCCTCCTAACCCGCTCCTTGTCGTAATTGGTGGCCTTGGAGACGAGGATCATCCTCACGTTCTTTACCTCCATCTCCTTACCCCAAAGGAAAGCCAGGACGTTCTCCGGCGCGTCGATCCTATAGCGGTAACCGCTCCAGTACTGAGAGAAGTGGTCATCTATCGCCTTCTCTAGGAGCGGCATGGCCTCCTCCATGGACATCTGCTCCCCTATACCCGCCAGTAGCTGGCCGAAGGACGTGCAGTAGAGAAACCGTTGCCAGGAGCTGACCGGCTCGGATAGCAGGGACTGCAGATCCGAAGTGTCCAGGTTCCCTCCCACGTGAAGGAAGGAGTACACCTTCTGGGAATCGTACCCCATCCGCTTTAGCCGGAACAGGGTCCTCAGGTTCTCCGCATCCACCTTCTCCCGGATCCAGCCCCCGAGGTCCAGTCCGGAGGACTCCACCATCTGCCCCAGGAGCTGGAAATAGTACCCATCCAGCAGCACCTCCAGCTCCATAGAATCCCCGTTCTGCTCGAAGGTGGAGAAGCAACGGGACAGGACCTCACCCAACCCGTGGGGGAGCATCCGGTAGTCCTCGGACTCCACCGCCTCCAGCAACTCGTCCACTGGGATGGATCCCAAGGAAGTCATGAGGTCCCACCTGCGCCTGCCCCCACGCTTGGCCAGGATCCAGCTCTTAACCAGGACCTTGACGTTGTGGACATCGTAGTAGACCCGGTTAATGTCCACCAGGGCCACGTCGGGCACAAAACTCCGAACCTCCATGTAGGAGTCCAGAAGCGCCGCCTCAAGGGCCTCATCGAACCGATCCGACCGATGGGAGGAAAGGAACGGACCGTAGACCGTATCCCCCAGGAGCTTCAGGGAGCTGGCCAGGTCATCGCTCTCCACCAACTTGTTGATGAAGGGGGCATCCAGGAAACGATGCTCCATCGCTCGGAGGCGGGCAACCACATATCCATAAGCCCCCTGGACTGCCATACGCACCACCTCCCAATCAGCGGTCGGCAAAGAGCTGCCTCACCACTTCTGCCTCCCTCTCCTCCTGGAAAACCCTGAGCAACATCTCCCAAGTGCAGTTGGTGGATATCTTACCCCGCTCCACCACGAAGCCGCCCTTTATGGACGGATCCCTGCGGTCCGAAAGGGTTAGGGACTTGCCGTGGCGATCGTTGAAGCCCTTAAGCCAATCCTCAGTTATGAGGTCCTCCGAGGGTCCCACCACCACCACCTCGTCCCCATCCTGGACCGAGGCGAGCAGCAACCGCTCCACGAAGGGCTCCCTCTTGGCCCTATCAAGGGAGATCATCTGGTTCAGGGCCTCATCGAAGACCATGGATATGAGGCGCCTCTTGGCGTTCAGCATCTCCCGCTCCACGTCGAGCCGGGCAACCGCCTCCCTGCGCTTGGATATCTCAGGGGCCTCCTTGGCGAACCTCTCCTCGAAGGAGTGCCTTATGTCCTCTATCTCCTGCTGGGCCTTACGCCTTATCTCCTCGGCCTGTCCCCTAGCCCGCTGTAGGATGGCCTCCGCCTGTTCCCTCGCATCGGCCTCTATCTTGGCCTTAATGTCCGCCAAAGCCATGACCCAGGACCCCTCTCCCCTATCCGACCTTGACGCTGTTGAGCAGGATGATGCTCATGAGCAACGCCAGAACCGCGTAGGTCTCCACCATGGCGGGCAGGATGACCGCCTTACCTATCTCCTCGGGCCTCTTGGATATCATGAGGATGGTGGCGGCGGAGGACTTCCCCTGGAAGATGGCGGAGATGTAGCCCGCCAGGGCTATTGGCATGCAGGCGGCAAAGATGCCGAGCCCCTGCCAAACCGAGACCGCCACCGGGGCACCGCCCAGGAGGCCCGCCTTCTGAATGGCGAAGAAGGCGGTGAGAAGGCCGTATATACCCTGGGTTCCAGGAAGGGCCACCAGTATCAGCGCAAGGCCGAACTTCTTGGGATCCTCGGTCATTATCCCCGCCGCCGCCTCGTTGGCTATGCCTATCCCCTTGGCAGATCCACATCCCGCCACGCCAGCGGCGAGGGCGGCACCGAACATGGCAAGAACCGGTCCGAGCTGACTAACCATGGCCTCAATGATGGGATTCATTCTCAACATCCTCCTTTTATTCTGCGGTGTTTTTGTTACTAGCTAGGCTGGCTCGTTGGTATCCGACAGCCTAACGTAGCCGGTGGAACAGGAGAAGGGAGAGAAGGCCCTCCCGTTCGCCTCGTAGAACTTGCTGAAGAACTCCACGTACTGGAGCCTCAACGAATGGATGAAGGCCCCAAGTATGTTGGCCGCCACGCTGAACAGGTGCCCACCCACGAAGATGAGTAGCGCCAAGAGCCACCCCACGTAGGGTACACCAACCACCAGGGTGCACAGCAGGTTCACTATCATGCCTATGGCGGCGGAGGATAGTCCCAGCGCCAGGAGACGGCTGTAGCTCAACGTGTCCCCAAGGTAGGCGGTCACGTTGTAAAGGCTAAGAAGGCCTATGACCGCCCGGCTTATTATGTTCTTCCTGTCCCTACCCTGGGTGGTGACCAGCACCAGGGCCCCCACGGCGGACATGACCTTGCCCACGGTGGCCACCGCTCCCGATAGGGCACCCCCGAAGGCCCATGACACCAGCCCCACCAGGAGGACGATCCAGCTGGCCTTGTCCGCCAAGGCACCGAAGTAGTCCCCCTTCCTCAGCGAGTCCATCATGGAGATGAACAGGCCGAAGATCAGCTGAAGGAACCCAATCCCAAGGGATATGCCAAGAAAGGTTATAGGATCCTTCATGGGATCCAGGAACTGCAAAGCGTCCTTCATGGGCTTCGCGGCGCTCAGGAACGGGAAGGCATCCACCATGTTGCCGAACCAGGAACCAGTGATCGCCCCCACCAGGATGGTGGCCCCATTGCCGATGGCCAGGACCTGGAAGAACTTCCTCAGGTTGCTGCTGAGCCGATGCTTAACCAGCATGTAGGAGAACAGACCAGTGAGGATCAGCCCGTACCCTGCGTCCCCAAAGCACATGCCGAAGAACAGGAAGAAGAACGGGGCCATCATGGCGGTGGGATCCACCCCTCCGTAGGTGGGCACCCCGTACATTAGGGTTAAGGGCTCGCAAGACGCGGCCCAGCCGGGATTGGACAGAAGGGTGGGTGGAACGTCGTCTTCCTCCATCGGGACCCTCGAGAGGTCCACCAAGGACTCAAAGGGGGCCAGCACCTTCCTCAAGGCATCCTCCTTCTCCACCGGCATCCAGAACTCCCCAATCTTGGTGGAATCGGTGGAGCTGCACCTCAGGATGACCTCCTTGCGGGACCTCACTATCGAAAGGTGATCGGACACCACCAGGGCGTCGGCAAAGGCCTTGTCGGAGATCTTCCGCGCCTCATCCACCAGGGAAGAGGCCTCCGCCTCAAGCTGGTGCAGCCGGGCCCTTATCTTGGCCACCTCCTGAGAGGGGGTGGCCGCCAGGTCCTTCGGGATCTCCATCTTGGAGAAGCCGAAATCCTCCGCCACCGCCTTGAACTCCTGCAGCTGGGACCTCAGGACGATCACGGCACAGACCACCTGCCCATCGCCGCTGGAGCCCAGCCGGAAGACCTCATGGGATCCACCCATCCGGTTCTGCAAGGCCTCGGAGAAGGCGAAAAAGGCCTCCTCCCCAATGGTCCCCAGGTGCCCCTCAATCATTGAGGTGCCCTGATTGAACATGGAGAGGGGCATATCCAACCCCTCCAGGGGCAGAAGCTGGGACAGGATCCCCTTCAGACGGGACTCCTCCACCCGGATCTCCGCAAGGCGCCTCTCCAAACCCCGGATCGTCTCCGCGGTCTTTGGGAAGTTCCTGGACTCCGCCTCCCGCTCCAGAAGCTCCAGGGAGAGCTCGGGGGATCGCCCCAAGGCCTTATCCAAACCTCCAGGCTTCTGGGTGGCCAGGGGATCCATGAACCTCAAGACGAACTTGGCGTCCCCCAGTCCGTCCTCTATCTCCCGGAGCTCCCGGGAGTCGAAGCCGGGGGTGCTGCCCTCCTCCTCGGGCAGTATCCACTCGCAGAACCCGAAACGTTGGATCTCCCTGAACACCGCCTCGGCGGCGTCCGCGTGGACCGCCAGGCGGTACTTGCCCATCTCAACCAAGGCCATGAGATCTCATCACCTCTTCTACCACCCAAGAGACCACCGCCTGGACGGAACCCTTCCTGCTCTCGAAATAAGCCTCCGCCTCGCGACGTCCCTTCTCCAGCAGGCCCTGGGCAGCCAGGTCCGCCTCCCTCTCCGCCTTGGCTATCCTATCCCGATGCTCCCGATAGAAACGCTGCCAAGACTCCTTAACCGACCTGGAGGATTCCGCCTTGGCCTCCGCAACCAGCCTCGAGGCCTCCGCCCGGGCATCGGCCAGCATCCTCTGGGCCGCCTCCTCGCACTGCCTTATTTCCTGAGCCAGATTCTCACTCAACGAAGACACCCCCCCTCATGTATGTGATAAAAGGCTAGAAAAACCCAGCATGGGGATATATTAGACAACAACCAACGATGCGTCAATTGTGCAAAAAATAACGAGAACTGGATAAAAAATCTCCCCCGGACGGGGATCGATGGGCAAAAAAGAAAGGGGGAGCAAGCTCCCCCTTCGGACTCATGGAGCGGACGACGGGATTCGAACCCGCGACCCTCGGCTTGGGAAGCCGATGCTCTACCAGCTGAGCTACATCCGCGCATCACGGTGGGCATTATATCAGCCCCCCCAGATTTTGACAAGCACCCAACTGCCCAAACTGGACGGTCCCGATGAGCTCTTAGGATAAGGGATCCTAACCGATGAGGTTCCCCTGGTACCACTGGTACATGACGATCCCCGCCGCCACGCTCACGTTGAGGGAGCCGGAGGCACCCATCATGGGTATCATCAGGATGTCGTCACAGGCGGCGGAGGCCACCCGGCTTAATCCCTTTCCCTCGGATCCAACCACCAGGGCAATCCTGGGGGGCAGCCTCTCATCGAAAACCGATGCCCGCCCCTGGGCCTCCAGCCCCACCGCCCAAAGGCCCAGGTCCTCCTTCACCCTCCGGATGGCCTGGGACACGTTCCCCACCATGATCAGAGGAACCCTAAGGGCCGCGCCGGCGCTGGCCTTCACCACCACACCGGTGGGCAACGCCTCCCGTCTGGAGGGGAATAGCACGGCAGAGAACCCCGCCGCCTCGGCGGTCCTTATCATGGCCCCCAGGTTGTGGGGATCCTCCACATGGTCCACCACCAGCAACGCGAAAGCCGCCACCGGATCCGAGGCCCCCGCCAGGCGGTACAGGTCCTCCAGCTTTAGGATCCCAACAGGGGATACCCGGGCCACCACCCCCTGATGGGAGGAGGTGCCAACCATCCGATCCAGGACCTTGCCATCCACCTCCTGGAAGGGTATCCCCCGGGCCCTGCATATCTCCACTATCCTCTCCCTGACCGGATCGGACCTGCGGCGAGAGATCAGCACCTTAAGGCAGTCTCCCCCCCCCTCCAGCAGGGACATAACCGGGTTCCTCCCATATACCAAATCGTCCCCCGCGCCGCTCCCGTTGGCAATCATCAAAGATCCTCCCGCCTTCTAATCAACATATCCGCCAGAAATCCAGCCGTGTAACCCCTACCTGACGAGGCCACCTCCTCAGGTGTACCAGTCACCACCACATCCCCGCCACCGTCCCCACCCTCGGGCCCCAGGTCCACCAGGTAGTCCGCGGATGCCAGCACCTCCAGGTTGTGCTCTATTATCCATACCGTGTTCCCCTGGTCCACCAGCCGGTGGAGCAGCGTCAGGAGCTTCTTTACATCCTTGTAGTACAACCCGGTGGTGGGCTCGTCCAGCAGGTAGAGGGTGTGCCCCCTAAACCGCTTGCCCAGCTCCTCCGCCAGCTTGACCCGCTGGGCCTCTCCCCCGCTCAAGGTGGTGGCCGGCTGCCCAAGCTTTATGTAGCCCAACCCAGCCTCCTCCAGGGTGGACAGGCGGCCCGCGATCTTCGGTATGTCCTTGAATAGCTCCAGCGCCTCCTGGACCGACAGGTCAAGCACATCCGCTATGCTGAGCCCCTTGTACCGAACCTCCAGGGTCTCCCGGTTGTAGCGCCTTCCTCCACAGACCTGGCAGGTAACGTACGAGTCCGGCAGGAACAGCATGGGGACCCGGATGACCCCCTCCCCCTTGCAGGCTTCGCACCGCCCCCCCTTGACGTTGAAGCTGAACCGGCCCATCTCGTAGCCCCTCAGCTTGGCCTCCGGAAGGGATGCGAAGAACTCCCGGATTGCCGAGAAGACCCCGGTGTACGTGGCGGGGTTTGACCTGGGGGTCCTGCCTATGGGGCTCTGGTCCACCAGGATGACGTTCCTTATCCCCTGATAGCCCTCCATGGAGTCGAAGTCCCCGGGCCTCAGCCTGAAGCTCCGGTCCAGGAGCCCCTTAAGCCCCTTGTAAAGGATCTCGTACAGGAAGGTGCTCTTGCCGGAGCCGGACACGCCGGTTATGGCCCCCATCACCCTGAGCGGCAGCTCCACGTCCACGCCCTTTAGATTGTTCTCCCTGCAGCCCCTGACCAGGATGGCTCCCTGGGGTACCCTGCGCCCTCCGGGGGGGAGGACCACCCCGTCCTCCTCCCCCCGGAGGTATCTGGCGGTGGAGGAGTCCCCCTTGATGAACTGATCCTTGTAATCCATGGCCACCACAGTGCCTCCCAGCTCACCGGCCCCGGGCCCCAGCTCCATCAGGTAGTCCGCCGCCTCCATGGTTTCCCGGTCGTGCTCCACCATTATCACCGTGTTTCCCAGATCCCTTATGGCCTTGAGGCTGTCCAGGAGACGGGATGTGTCCCTAGGGTGGAGGCCTATGGTGGGCTCGTCAAGGACGTACATGACCCCCGTGAGGCTGGATCCTATCTGGGTGGCCAGTCTTATGCGCTGGGTCTCGCCACCGCTAAGGGTGTCCGCTCTCCTGCTCAAGGACAGGTAACCAGCCCCCACGTTGGAGAGAAAGGATAGCCTCTTCCTAACCTCCTCAAGGGCCACCTTGATTATCGACATCCTGGAGGGGTCTATGTCCATCCCCTGGAAGGCAGTTATGAGGCGGTCCACCGGCATCTCCGCCAGGGCGTCTATGGTGTACCCCCCAAGCCGAACCGCCAACGCCTCCCTCCTGAGACGCTTGCCACCGCAGGAGGGGCAGGGCGCCTCCTCCCGATATCGGGCCAGTTCCTCCCTCACCGAGTCCGACTCGGTCCGCTCCCAGCGGCGCTCAAGCCAGGGGATAAGCCCCTCGTATCGCCCCAGGTACTCATCCCCCTCGCCCCCGAAGGGCAGGGAAAGCCTGGTGGAAGATCCATGAAGGATGACCTCCTTGACCTCCCGGGGAAGCTGGCCATAGGGAGAGGATAGGTCCATCCTCATTGCCTTCGCCAGCCGTTCCAGCTTGGCCAGCATGTAGTGACCGTTCCTCCAGGGAAGTATCGCCCCTTGGAAGACCCCCAAGTCGGGGACAATGGCCAGATGCTCGGAGAAGAACTCGTGGCTCCCCAGGCCGGAACACTTGGGGCAGGCCCCCTTGGGGCTGTTGAAGGAGAAGAGGGCCGGATCCAGCTCGGGGACGCTCTCGCCGCACCGGGGGCAGACGTGGTTCTCCGTGAGCTCCAGGGACTGCTCCGATGCCTCGAAGAGGACGAACCCGCCGGAGAGACGAAGGGCCGCCTCTATGGCCTCAAACAGCCTGGACCTGTTATCCTCCGATAGGGTGAAGCGGTCCACCAGGACGTGGATCAGATGCCGCCTCCTCTTGTCCAGAGATATCTCCTCCTCCAGCCAGAGGAGCTCCCCGTCCACCCTCACCCGGCTGAAACCCTGGGACCTCAGGGAGTCGAAAAGGTTCCTGAACTCCCCCTTCTTGCCCCTCACCATGGGGGCGTAGACCTGCACCCGGTCTCCGCCGAACCGCAGGAAGACCAGGTCCACCATCTGATCCACCGAGTGCCTCTCCACCGGCACCTGACACGAAGGACAATAGGGCTGGCCGGCCCGGCTGAAGAGCAACCTCAGGTAGTCGTAAACCTCGGTTACGGTCCCCACCGTGGACCTGGGGTTGTGCCCGGTCCCCTTCTGCTCTATGGATATGGCGGGGGATAGACCGGTTATCTCCTCCACGTCGGGCTTGTCCTGCATCCCCAGGAACTGCCTGGCGTACGCGGAGAGGGACTCCACGTAGCGCCTCTGTCCCTCCGCATAGAGGGTATCGAACGCCAGGGAGGACTTCCCCGACCCAGACGGACCGGTGATGACCGTAAGCGAGTTCTTAGGAATATCAGCGTCTACGCCGCGAAGGTTGTGCTGCCTTGCCCCTCTTATTCGAATGAAGTTCTCCAACCTCTTCCCCTCTCCTCAACGATGCTATTCGATCCCTTATCCGGGCGGCCTCCTCGAACTCCAGCCTCTCCACCGCCCGCCACATCATCTCCTCCAGCTGATCCAGGTCCACTGAGACCTCCCGATCCTCCCGGCCCCTGGCGGAGGAGGGCTCCGATACAAGCTCCTGAGGCAGAAGGGAGCGGACCGCCTTGGAGATGGACCTGGGCTCTATGCCCATCCGGCGGTTGTACTCCTCCTGGATCCTACGACGTCTCAATGTCTCCTCCATGGCCACCCTCATGCTGTCCGTCACCTGGTCCCCGTAGAGGATCACCCGCCCCGCCATGTTCCTGGCCGCCCGGCCTATCATCTGGATGAGGGACCGGGCGGAGCGGAGGTAGCCCTCCCTGTCGGCCTCCAAAATGGCCACCAGGGACACCTCCGGCAGGTCTATACCCTCCCGGAGGAGGTTGACCCCCACAAGGGTCGAGAAGACGCCGGATCTAAGGTCCTTGAGCAACTCCGCCCGCTCGAAAGCATCGAGGTCCCCGTGGATGTACTTGACCTTGATGCCCATGCCCTCCAGATACTGGGCCAGGTCCTCGGAGGACCTCTTGGTCAGGGTGGTCACCAGGGACCTCATTCCCCGATCCTGCTCCGCCCGGAGCTCCCCTATCAGGTCCTCCACCTGGGTCCTGGCAGGCCTAACCTCCACCATGGGGTCCAGGACCCCGGTGGGGCGGATTATCTGCTCCACCACCCGCTGGCTGGTGGCCATCTCATAGTCCCCGGGGGTGGCGGAGACGAATATGACGGTCCGCATGTGCTCCTCGAACTCGTCGAACCTCAGGGGCCGGTTATCGAGGCAGGATGGCAGGCGAAAACCGTGCTCCACCAGGATCTCCTTCCTGGCCCGGTCTCCGTTGTACATCCCCCTCACCTGGGGTATGGTTATGTGGGACTCGTCTATGAAGAGCAGGTAGTCCTCCGGCAGGAAGTCCATCAAGGTGCCGGGCGGCTCTCCGGGGGCCCTACCCTCCAGGTGCCTTGAGTAGTTCTCGATGCCGGAGCAGTACCCAACCTCGGACAGCATCTCCATGTCGTACCGGGTCCTGGACTCAAGCCGCTGGGCCTCCAGAAGTTTACCCCTGGACATCAGATCCCCAAGCCTCTCCTCGAGCTCGTTCTCTATGGCTCGGATGGCCTGCCCCATCCTATCCTTGTCGGTCACATAGTGTTGGGCGGGAAACACCGCCCCATCCGATCGACGATCCAGTATCCTGCCGCTGACCGGATCCATCTCCAGTACCTGCTCGATCTGATCGTCGAAGAAGACCACCCTAAGGGCGGTGTCGCTGTAGGACGGATATATGTCCACCGTGTCACCCCTGACCCGGAAGGTGCCGGGCTCGAAGGCCATATCGTTCCTGCCGTAAAAGTTGTCCACCAGCTTGGACAGGAAGGACCTACGGTCGAAGCTGTCCCCCACCTTGAACCGGAAGATGGCATCCTCGTAGTTCTTCTTCTTGCCGAGGCCGTATATGCATGACACGCTGGCCACAACTATCACGTCCCTCCTCTCGATGAGGGCCTTGGTGGCGGACAGCCGTAGCTTCTCTATCTTCTCGTTTATGGAGGCATCCTTCTCAATGTATACGTCCTGGGCTGGCAGGTACGCCTCCGGTTGGTAGTAGTCGTAGTAGCTCACAAAGTACTGGACGGAGTTTTTGGGGAAGAACTCCTTGAACTCCGAGTAGAGCTGGGCCGCCAAGGTCTTGTTGTGGGCCAGCACCAGGGTGGGCCGCTGTAGCGCCTCTATAACGTTAGCCATGGTATAGGTCTTGCCGCTTCCGGTGACGCCCAGCAGGGTCTGTCGGGAGAGACCGGATCGAACCCCCTCCACCAGCTCCTCTATCGCCCTGGGTTGGTCCCCCGCCGGGGGCCAAGGGCTATTAAGAACGAACCTATCCAACAGGACACCTCCAAGACGGGAAGATAAGGCTCAGGACGCCCGGAAGGGCGCCCTGAGCCTTGATATCGTACCCCAAGCACCAGATCAGGCGGGTTCCATTTCCGGGGAGGGCAGGCTGCCGGGGACATCCACTTCGGCCTCCCCCTGGGGAGCCACATCCCCCCTCTGGGAGAAGGAGGGACCTCCGTTGAGGAGTTCCTCCAGCTCCTCCGCCTCGATTACCTCCCTCTCCAGGAGGAGCCTCGCAACGCTCTCCAGCTTGGCCCTGTTGGTCTCCAGGATCTCCCGGGCCTTGTCGTAGCATTGATCAACGATGCGGCGCACCTCCTGGTCTATGGCGAAGGCCACCTCCTCGCTGTAGTTCCTGTCCTCCACGATGTCCTTCCCCAGGAACACCTCGTGTTGCTTCCTGCCCAATGTCACTGGCCCCAGCTTCTCGCTCATACCGAACTCGGTCACCATCTGCCTGGCCAGTTGGGTGGCCCTCTCCAGGTCGTTCTGGGCACCGGTGGTAACGTCCCCAAACACTATGGACTCCGCCACCCTTCCACCCAAGAGGACCGAAATGCGCTGCAACAGTTCCTCCTTGGATATGAGGAAGCGGTCCTCCTCGGGGAGCTGGAGGGTGTATCCAAGGGCCTTGTGCCCCCTTGGTATTATAGATATTTTGTGAACCGGGTCGCAGCCGGGGAGCATCTTTGCCACCAACGCATGTCCAGACTCGTGGTAAGCGATTATCTCCCTCTCCTTCTTGCTTATGACCCGGGACTTTCTCTCGGGACCCGCTATGACCCTATCTATGGCCTCCTCGAACTCCGCCATGGAGAGCACGTCCTTGCCCCTCCTTCCTGCCAGGAGCGCCGCCTCGTTGACTAAGTTAGCCAGATCCGCCCCCACAAACCCCGGGGTCCTCCGGGCTATAACGTCCAGGTTCACCGTGTCGTCAAGCCTCTTGTCCCTCACGTGGACCTTTAGGATCGCCAGCCTGCCGTTCACATCCGGACGATCCACCACTATGTGACGATCGAACCTGCCGGGCCTTAAAAGGGCCGGGTCCAGGATGTCGGGACGGTTGGTGGCGGCGATGAGGATTATGCCGCTTCCCGCCTCGAAGCCATCCATCTCCACCAAAAGCTGGTTCAGCGTCTGCTCCCTCTCGTCGTGTCCGCCCCCAAGGCCAGCCCCTCGGTGACGACCCACCGCGTCGATCTCGTCTATGAATATGATGCAGGGTTGGTATCGCCGGGCCTGTTCGAAGAGGTCCCGGACCCGGGCGGCTCCAACGCCCACAAACATCTCAACGAAATCGGATCCGCTTATGCTGAAAAAGGGCACGTCCGCCTCCCCCGCCACCGCCCGGGCAAGAAGGGTCTTGCCGGTGCCCGGGGCACCAAGCAACAACACCCCCCGGGGAACCTTGGCGCCAAGACGGGCAAACCGGCCGGGGTCCTTGAGGAACTCCACCACTTCCTTGAGCTCCTCCTTGGCCTCGTCGCAACCCGCCACGTCGGTGAAGGTCACCTTCGGCCGGTTATCCAGGAAGAGCTTGGCCTTGCTCTTGGCAAAGCTCATCACCTTACTACCCCCGCCCTGCATGTTGTACAGGATGAATATCCAAGCACCTATCAGTATCAAGGTGGGGAAAAGGGACGACATCAGGTTGGCCCACCAGGGGGTCCGCTGGGGGGGCATGACCTCCACCTCAACCCCCTTATCCGCCAGCCGCTGAGCTAGCTCCCCGTTGTTCAACGAGTAGGTCCTGAACTCCCGCCCGTCCTTCGCAACGCCCTTTATGCCCACCTCGTCTATGGTCACCTTCCTGACCAGACCGGCGTCCACCGCCTTCACGAAGTCGCTGTAGGGAACCACGTCGGGCTGCTTGGTCCCCCCGTTGGGGGAGAGAAACACGTTGACCAGGCTAACCACCAGGACGATCAGCACCAGGTACAACCCCAAGTTTTTGGCTATCTTACCCAAGTTATCTCAACGCTCCTCTTCTCGAATAGTTGTCACGCGTTCAAGCCCTTGACATCAAGCCCGGACGATCAATCCTGGACGGGTCTTACGGACCATATGCTGGGCAGGTGCCGCCATCGGCCCCCCGCGTCCAGCCCGTAACCCACCACGAATGCATCGGGGATGACGAACCCCCTGAAGTTTATGGGAACCTGAACCTTTCTTCTCTCGGGCTTATCGAGCAGGGCACAGACCGAGAGGCTGGCCGGCTCCCGGTGATTGAGCACCTGCAGTAGATACGAGAGGGTTAGCCCGCTGTCCACAATGTCCTCCACTATCAGCACGTCCTTGCCTCTTATGTCGGAGTCCAGATCCTTGACTATCCGGACCACCCCGCTGGACTCGGTGGACTTGCCGTAGGAGGAGACGGACATGAAATCGAAGGAGACGTCCACGTCCTTGTCCACCGCCCTGGCCAGGTCCGACAGGAACATCACCGCCCCCTTCAGGATCCCCACCATCACCAGAGACTTCCCGCGGTAAAGCTCGCTTATATCCCTGCCAATTACCGACACTCTATCCCTTATCTGATCCTCCCGAACCAGGATGGAATCTATCTCGTACCTCACAAGTATCACCCCTGGAAGTAGGCTTGAGGAACACCTTAGCTATGATAACACACCTTCCCGGAGGACAATGGGACTCAAGCCCCGGCGCGAAGGTGCCAAGCGAGGTTAGCGCCTTGGGGATAAGCCCCCGAAGGGGACCCGGCACCAGGGGAGCATCCTCCCCCGCAGATTCCAGGATGGCCCTGGGGCTGGACGGATCCAACATCAGAGGGAACCCCCGATGTCCCATAGTCACCAGGGACTGGGCATCGAAGGCCCCCATCTTGAAGGTCACGTCCCAATCCCCCCAGGGAACGAAGACCCGCTCGACCCGCCCGGATACCAGGGGGGCCAGGTCAACCTGCCAGCGATCCATCACCTCCAGGGGCTCCCGGAGGAAGGCCACCACGGCCCTGTCCCCGACCACCCACCAGCCCCCCTTCCAGGGACAACGGAACGGTCCCTTGTCTCGGATCTTCCGAACCATCTCCTGGATCCTGATCCGGTCCAGGCTGGGGAGTCCCAGCTCCTCCCCCTGGGCCCTCAAGGCCTCCAGCAGGTCGTCCCCACGGACCGCGGAGGCCCTTTTCCTGTCCCAGCAGACCGGGGCAGGATGGAGGCGCCTTTTAAGCCAAGGCAGGATGGCCCCCCTTCGCTCCTCCACCTGACGACGCCTAGCGGCGGACTCCAGGGAGAGGAAGAATAGCCTCTCGGAGAACCGGGGGTTGAAGGCCCTCTCCACCTGGGGAATCAGCTCGAGCCTGACCTGGTTTCTCCTGTAGTCACAGCAAAGGTTGGTCTCATCCTCCACCCAGGACACCGAGCTCTCCTCAAGATAACGCCGGAGCTCCCAACGCCTCATGGCTATCACGGGCCTCACCCAGGGGCCGCGGCGCTGGGGGATACCCGCGAGTCCCCAGAGGCCGGTACCTCTAAGCAGGTTAAGCATGACCGTCTCCGCCTGGTCGTCCACCGTGTGGGCGGTAGCGATGAAGCCCGCGCCCAAGCGAGATGCCAGGTCCTCAAGGAAGGCATGGCGAACCCGCCGGGCCGCCATCTCCATGGACTCCCCCTTTATCCTATCGGTGGGCACGTGGAACCTGCCCACATGGCACCGGATCCCCCAGGACTCCGCCAAGGCGGAGACGAAATCCGCATCCCTGCCGGAGGTCTCCCTTATACCGTGATCCACGTGCCCCCAAACCTGCTCCCCGGGCCAGAATCGCTTGAGGAGCAGCGCCAGGGCCACCGAGTCACCACCACCGGAGACGGCCACCACCATCTTGGGGGAGGTCCACCAACCCTGGGTCTTGCCCGCCCAGGTAAGCCTGTCCTTCAGAGGGGCGCTTAGGCCCTCCAGAAAGGGATTAAAGTCCAACGGGTCACCACTCCAAACCTATCCCCCAACCGGGGGATAAAAAAATACCCCCCTGCGTAAGGGGGGTTAACGATCTGGTGGCGGTGACTGGAATCGAACCAGTGACACTGCGGGTATGAACCGCATGCTCTAGCCAACTGAGCTACACCGCCGTTGGTTGCGGGGGCAGGATTTGAACCTGCGACCTTCGGGTTATGAGCCCGACGAGCTTCCGGACTGCTCCACCCCGCGATCAAAACTTAGCGAAGGCAAACCGTATATCGAAGCAACTGGTTGCGGGGGCAGGATTTGAACCTGCGACCTTCGGGTTATGAGCCCGACGAGCTTCCGGACTGCTCCACCCCGCGATGCCCCTCTTGGTGCCGAGAGCGGGACTCGAACCCGCACGGGCCCCAGGCCCCAGGGATTTTAAGTCCCATGCGTCTACCAGTTCCGCCATCCCGGCCAGCGAGGAACATTATAGCACTGCGCCTCAAGTAGTCAACCCCGGGCTCCCCTGGTTTGGTGGGTTCGAAAATTTCGCAAAAGCGGTAATGTGGCGCCCTTAGGCGTACTCCCCTATGAACTCCTCCACCGCCCTTCGGATCATGTCCCTAACCCTTCTGGTCTGCTCCAACCTCTCCTCCAGGGACCCCTCCGCTGCGGCTGGATCCGGGAAGGGCCAGTGAAGACGCCTAGACACCCCGGGATAGTCGGGGCATCGGCCCGCCACGGCGGCATCACACACCGCCACCACCACGTCAAACTCCATGCCCTTCTCCAAGAGATCCAGGGCGGACTTGGAATAGTGGGACGACATGTCTATCCCGACCTCCCGCATGACCTCCTGGACAAGGGGATGTACCCCCTCCCCCGCCTCGAGTCCAGCGCTCCAGGCATCAAACCTATCCCCGCCCAGGGCCCTAAGGAAGGCCTCCCCCATTTGGCTTCTAGCAGTGTTCCTCCCGCACAGGAACAGCACCCTTATCCTGTCCATTTAGATCCCTCCACATGAGCATCGGTAGACTCATCTAGGTTGGGCAATTTTATCAGATAGCAGAGGGAGGATAGGCGTCGGCGGGTTACAACCGGGATACGAAATTCAAGCCAGTAGGAAATAAAGAAAGGGCGAGTTGCACCCGCCCTGAATGTCTGGTGGACCGTACAGGAATCGAACCTGTAACCCCCTGATTAAGAGTCAGGTGCTCTGCCAGTTGAGCTAACGGTCCAAATCGAAACTGTATATATCTGTAACCTCTGGTGCGAGAGGGGGGACTCGAACCCCCACGCCATAGGCACGGGATCCTAAGTCCCGCGTGTCTACCAGTTCCACCACTCTCGCAACGAGACCTGAGATCTTGGTGGACCGTACAGGAATCGAACCTGTAACCCCCTGATTAAGAGTCAGGTGCTCTGCCAGTTGAGCTAACGGTCCATCAACGACTACCTCATGGCGCGCCCGGCAGGATTTGAACCCGCGACCAACAGATCCGAAGTCTGCCGCTCTATCCACTGAGCTACGGGCGCCAACTCAAGGTTCGGAAAACTGGGGTGAGCGAGGGGACTTGAACCCCCAACCCCTGGAGCCACAGTCCAGTGCTCTGACCGATTGAGCTACGCTCACCACGCCACCCTACTGGCGCGCCTGAGAGGACTCGAACCTCCAACCCACGGATTAGAAGTCCGTTGCTCTGTCCAATTGAGCTACAGGCGCATGCGAACCGAATTCGCTGGAGCGGGAAACGGGATTCGAACCCGCGACCTACGGCTTGGAAGGCCGTCGCTCTAGCCAACTGAGCTATTCCCGCATCCTATTTACCCTGGTCGGGGCGAAAGGATTCGAACCTTCGACCCCCTGCTCCCAAAGCAGGTGCGCTAGCCAAACTGCGCCACGCCCCGATATCATCTAACTGGTGGAGCTGGGGGGACTCGAACCCCCGACCTTTTCCGTGCGAAGGAAACGCGCTCCCTCTGCGCTACAGCCCCAAACCACGTGGAGCATTCTAATCATCCTTCCGCCGCTTGTCAAGCGCCAACATGGGGGTATAATATAAACTGATTTCAAACTAGCCAGCTCGGGAGGGCCTGACATGTGGACCACGGAACAGGGGATAGATCGCTTAAGGGAGGCGGGCTGTAAGATCACCAGCCAGAGGATAGCCATAGTGAGAGCCCTGGAGGGCCGCAAAGACCACCCCTCCGCGGAGACCATCTATGGTGAGGTCCTGAGGCTACACCCCTCCATGTCCATAGCCACCATATACGGCACCCTTAAGATGATGGCAAAGGTCAACCTCGTAAAGGTGCTATCCATCGACGACCGGAGGGTCTACTTCGATCCCAACACGAATAACCACGGTCACTACCTCTGCGAGAAATGCGGCCGACTGTTCGACCTGGACCACATAGACGCAAGCGACCTCAAGACCATCAGGCTCTCCCCCGACGACCATTCTTCGGTCCTCCGGTTCGAGCTGTTCGCCTACGGCATCTGCTCTTCCTGCCAAGCGGGGGAAAAACTAAAAGAAAGGTACCTGGGTTAAAATTTACTATACGTTCCTTTATTAGGCCTTTAACTGTTTTCCAATTGTAAGATCCTTAACCTCCCGTGCCTCTTCTGCTAAACTTATCTGGCGGTCCACCGGGGAAGAAAATAGGATCCGCAGAGGAGGTGGGCTTCCCCTGGACGATATCAAGACTGTAACTCTGGTTCTGCCCGAGACCCTCTCCAAGGTTAGGATCCTGCTGGAGTCCATGGCCTCCGGGGCGGGCTTCCAGGTGGCGTCCTTTGAGGACTTCGCATCCATGGTGGCCTCCATGGGGCCCCAGGCCCCCGTGGCCCTATTTCTGTCCCTTGAGGATGCCAAGCCGGACGAGATATCCAACGTCATCCAGGCCATCCGAAACGCCCAAGGGGGGGAACAGTCCAAGATCCTGGCGCTACACAACGACTGGGAGAAGATGAAGGTCCGGATGACCGCCAGGTCCGCCGGATGCACCGACGTGCTCCCCATGCCTCCCACCGAGGACCAGTTCAGACAGGCCCTTGGCATGCCTCCGCTCAGCGGCCCCGGCAAGGACGCTGCGCCTCAGCCATCACCGGTTCAGGGGGCGGCGGGAACGGATCCATCGGCCCAACAGGCCAAGACAGTGCTCGTGGTGGACGATGCGTCCATAATCCGGACTGGACTCAAGTACATCCTCACCGAGATGGGGATAAAGGTTTTGGAGGCGTCCAACGGTAACGAGGCATACAACATCTTCCTCTCCAGCCCACCGGACATGCTGATCACGGATCTAATAATGCCCGGCATGGACGGCTTCGCCCTAATGAGCCGCTTCAGGGGAAACCCTGCCACCTCGAAGCGACCCATAATCGTGGTATCCAGCTACGGAGACAAGCCAAGGCTAGTTAAGGCATTGCGGTCCGGGGCCAACGACTTCATCGTAAAGCCCTTCCGTCCCGAGGTGGTCAAGGACAAGGTGAGAAGACACCTTAAGCTGTCGTGACCTCCCGGAACCTACTACAACCTACCAAGCAAAGGAGGTCATGAGATGGGTTTGAAACACCTTCCAGCACCGACGGCGATCATCGTCGGGCTGCTCTCGTTTGTCTGCCTATCGTTCACCCCAGGCCCAGCCCTCGGATCGGAGGATGAGGTCCTATTCTCCATCAGGATCCCACTGGAGGTGGGCGACACGGTCACCGTGGCCAGCCCGGACGGCAAGATCAAGCAGGTGGGGCGGGTGGTGGCCCTGCCGGATCGGACTCGTTGGCCCTCCTACACCGCCACCAAGTGGGGCAGGCCCGGCACGGTGGCGGCCTCGGCGGTAAACGCCATACACCTTCTGGTGGGTCTGGAGAACGGCAAGGGCAGGACCATGAGCCTCACCCCCGCCAACACCATAGCCCCCGCCGCTGGCCCCGGGGCCAGCGTGGTGATTGACAGCCCCGCGGGGGAGGGAATCTTCGGTGCATGGGCCCCGGCGGTGGGCAATCCAGTCTTCGTTGTGAGGCCCGGGGGCGATATCGCCCCCTTGTCGAACGGCAACCTGCCTTCACCGGGGGACACCCTGGAAATAAGTGTCACCAGCAGCTCCATGCCGTACTTGGTGGAGATCGAGAACAGGCCCGGGGGCCGGGTCTTCGCCTACTACTCCTCCTACAGGACCGAGGTGATAGGTCGGGTTTTGAGACCCGTCCAAGGGGTGGGCCGGTTCGAAGGCACCCTGTTCCAGGAGGTGGGGAGGATAAGGGCCAACCACCCGGGGGTCATAGACGTTAGCACCTCCCCGGATGGGCAGATCGGCGGTTTTCAGATCGTCCCCTGGGAGCACTCCAGGTCACCGGAGATGCTCAACCTTTGGAACATGACCCAATGGATGGTGATAGCCCCCGAGGACGGTGAGTCCCCCCTGGGGGGCACCCCTCCCCTCTTCCAGGGGGGGCTGGTCCCGGGACCCGCATCATCCGAAAGCCTCTGGGATATATGGTCCACCTACGGCAGAAGGCCCCTGGTGATGTGCCGCCTTAACGGGGGCCCCTGGGTGAGGTTGCCGGTTGCAACCGGCAGGGATGACCTGGCCCTCAAGGACCTGACTCACATCAGGATATACTTCCCGACCCACCAGGAACCCCTGTCCAACTGAGAGGGGGGCCGTACATCGGCCCCCCTCTATCTCAACCAGCTTCCCCTCTACTCCACTGTGACGCTCTTGGCCAGGTTCCTGGGCTGATCTATCTCGCAACCCCTCAACTGGGCCACGTGGTAAGCAAACTGCTGCAGGGGGATCACCGAGATGAAGGGTGAGAAGCACTCCTCACATCTGGGTATCCGGATCACCCAATCCGCCATCTGATCTATCAGATCGTCCCCATCGGAGGCCACCGCCACTATGGGAGACTTCCTAGCCCTGGCCTCCTGCACGTTAGAAAGGGTCTTCTCGTAGAGCCCGTCCTTGGGGATCACCACCATAACCGGAACGTTTGGCTCCAACAGCGCTATGGGACCGTGCTTCATCTCCCCCGCCGCATAGGCCTCCGCGTGGACGTAGGATATCTCCTTGAGCTTCAGGGCCCCCTCAAGGGCGATCGGATAGGAGAAGCCCCTACCCAGGAAAAGGAAGTCGTCGTAACCGCAGAACCTCTCCGCCGCCGCCTTGACATCCCCATCCCTCTCAAGGACCCTCTCCACCTCATAGGGTAGCTTTAGCAACCCGTAGGCCAGCCTGCTGGCCTCAACTGGATTCAGGTCCCCCCTCTCCCAGCCCAACTTCAGGGCCAGGAGGTACAGGGCCCCCAGCTGCCCCATGAAGGTCTTGGTGGCCGCCACCCCTATCTCCGGCCCCGCCTTGAGGAGCAGGAGATCGTGGACCTCCCTGGCAAGGGTGGACCCCCTTACGTTCGTTATCCCCAGGCACCTTCCACCCAAGGACCTCACCTTCCGCTGGGCCGCCAGGGTGTCCGCCGTCTCCCCCGACTGGGATACGAACACCGCCAGCGTGTCGGCACCTATCTTGACGTCCCGGTACCGGTACTCGGAGGCTATGTCCACCTTAACGTCCAACGAAGTCCACCGCTCCAGGACCCGCTCAGCCACCAGGCAGGCATAGTAGGAGGTCCCACAGGCAACCAGATTGATCCGCCTCAGGGAGCGAAGGAAATCCCCATCCCAGTGAACGTCATCCCCCAGATCCACCCCCGACTCGGATAGCCTGCCCTTCAGGGTGCTCCTGAGCACCGTGCCCTGCTCGTGGATCTCCTTGGCCATGTAGTGGGGGTACCCGTCCTTCTCCGCCATGGATACGTCCCAATCAATCCTATGGACGGGCCTCTCCACCGGCCGCCCGTCCTTATCCCATATCCTAACCGATCCGGGGCGGACCTCCGCGATATCTCCCTCCTCCAGATATATCACGTCCTTGGTGTAAGGAAGCAACGGAGGCACGTCGGAGGCACAGAACCCCTCCCCCTCCGTAAGCCCGAGGACCAGGGGGGAGCCCTTCCTGACGCAGTAGAACCCGCCGGGGTCATCCTTAGAGAGGATCACCAGCGCGTAGGAGCCCTCGAGACGCCTTCCCAGCTCGGTCAGGGATCTCAGCATGTCCCCGTCGTATATCTGGGACAGGAGCTTCACCACCACCTCGGAGTCCGTCTGGGAATAGAAGGACACCCCCCGGGACTCGAGCTGGTCCCTTATGTCCAGGTAGTTCTCCACTATCCCGTTGTGAACCAGGACGAACCTGCCGTCCTGATCCCGGTGGGGATGGGCGTTCTCACCGGTTACGCCGCCATGGGTGGCCCATCGGGTGTGCCCAACCCCAAGGGTGCCATCCAGGTTGATCCCCTCCACCCGGGACGCCAGGTCCGATACCTTGCCAACCACCTTCTCCACCCTTATGGAGAAGCCATCGTGAACCGCCATGCCCGCCGAGTCGTATCCCCTGTACTCCAACCGACGAAGCCCCTCCAAGATCACACCAACAACTTTGCGGGGCCCCACGTAACCGACCACGCCACACATGCAGTCGTTCTCCTTTCTCAACCACAAGAAACCATCGGGACTTCGCCGCCCTTTGTGCCGGGAATCGCTCCCCGGTTTTGTGGCGGCGATTGAGGGCCCATCCCGGGACCCCGGGGTATCCGCCGAAGGATCGATCAACCCCGACCTCGTCATCCCCGCAAGGGGATCAGGCGCTTAACCAAGGCCGCCAGCTGGTATATCAGATACACCCTCCTATGAAAGCCCTTAAATCACCCCCTCCGATCGGAGGACATCCATCACTATCTCCCGCAACCCCCGATCCCTCAGGGCCATGGTGACCGTGGCCTTGAGCCACCCCTCCTTGGTACCGCAGTCAAGTCGCTCTCCCTGATAGATGTACCCATAGATGGGCTCCTCCGAGAGGAGCGATTTCAGACCGTCGGTCAGCTGTATCTCTCCGCCGGAACCGGGTAAGACCCGCTCCAAGTGATCGAAGATCCGGCTGGACAGCACGTACCGTCCCATTATGGCCAACCTGCTGGGGGCATCCTTGGGATCCGGCTTCTCCACCAGGTCCCTTATCCTGAAAACCCCTCCCCCCAGGTCCTCCGCGTCAACGATGCCGTACCTGGAGGTGTCCTCCTCCGAAACCTCCTCAAGGGCAAGCACGGAGCCGCCGAACCGGAGCCTGACCTGGTCCAGCTGAGCCAGGACTGGGACATGGGAGAGGATCACGTCGTCGGGAAGTATGACGCCGAAGTGATCCCCGTTGCAACAGGTCCTTCCGCAGAGCACCGCGTGACCTAGCCCCAGGGGCTCCGACTGCCTGACATAGGAGAACCGGGCCATCTCGCTTATGCCCCTAACCATCTCCGCCAGGTCCAACTTTCCCCTGGTCTCAAGGAGCCCCTCCAGGTCCGGGGACCTGTCGAAGTAGTCCTCGATGGACCGCTTGCCCCTGCCGGTCACGAACACCACGTCCCTGCACCCGGCGCCACACGCCTCCTCCACCCCGTAGTGGATCAGGGGTCGATCTATAAGAGGCAGCATCTCCTTGGGGGTCTCCTTGGTGGCGGGAAGGAACCGGGTACCTAGACCAGCAACCGGGAAAAGGCAGTGCCTCAACGGAGCGCTAGAACATCCCATCACCTGAAACCTCCTCCTCGATCATCGGTGGGCGGAGACGTGGAACCTATCCAACACTCCCATGAAGACCTGGGAGGAGGACTCCAGGAGGGCCTCATCCCTGGCCTCCAACAGGATCCTCACCAGTGGCTCGGTGCCCGAGGGCCTCACGAACACCCGGCCCAAGGAGCCGAGGATCTCCTCCGCGGAGCTCACCGCGGTCCTGAGCAAGGGGGAATCCAGCACCTCCCCCTTGTCCCTTACCCTCATGTTTATCAGCCTCTGGGGATAGGGTTTGAACCTATCGCAGAGGGAGTCCAGGTCCTCCCCCATCTCCACGCAGGCCCGGAGGAACAGGAGGGCGGTGCAGAGCCCGTCCCCGGTTACCACCCAGGGGGACACGATCACGTGCCCCGACTGCTCACCACCCAACATGGCCCCCTCCCTCGTCATGGTCTCCAGGACGTACCTGTCACCCACGGGGCAACGGAAGAGAGCTATCCCCTCCTGACGCAGCTTCTCATCCAGGACCATGTTGCTCATCACGGTGGCCACCACACCGGATCCCAACTGTCCCCGGGCCCGAAGCCAGCGGGCCAGCACCCATAGCATCAGATCCCCGTCTATAACCCTGCCCTTGGAGTCGCAGAGGAGGGTCCTGTCCGCGTCCCCGTCAAAGGCCACGCCGAACCGGGCCTTCCTTTCCCGAACGAGGCGGGAGAGGTTCTCCATGTGCATGACCCCGCATCCGTCGTTTATGTTGTTCCCATCCGGGGCGTTGCCGGTGAAGGTCACGTCCCAACCGTCGAACACCCTGGAGGCCACCCGGCAGATGGCCCCGTTGGCGCAATCGATGACCCCCCTACCTAGCGGCTTCGCCTCGCCTGAACAGGAGACCAACCACTTGGCGTAGCCCTCCACCAGGGTGACGTCCTCCCGGTAGGATCCCATGCCAACCCCCACTGGCCTGTCCTCAAGATCCCCCTCCAGGTACGACTCTATGGCGGCCTCTTGCTCATCCGGCAACTTCCTGCCGTCGGTGCCGAAGAACTTAATGCCGTTGTACTCTGCCGGGTTGTGGGACGCGCTGACCACCGCCCCACCGTCCCCCATCCCCTGCGTCAGGGCGAAGCTCACCCCCGGGGTGGGCATCACCCCCAAGGAGATCACCGAAGCCCCCATGGACGCGACCCCCGCTGAGAGGGCCAGCTCTAGCATCTGCCCCGATATCCGGGTGTCCCTCCCCACCACCACCCTGGGGCTACTTACTCCGTTGTCCTTGAGGAACCTGACGTAGGCCATCCCAAGGCGCATGGCCATCTCGGGGGTCATGGCCCCCCGGTTGGCCACGTCTCTGACACCGTCGGTACCGAAGTAACGTCTCTCGGACAATTCAATCACTCCTAAAAACCTATCTCTTCTCCACCAGTTGGACCATCTGGGGGTCCACGGAGGAGAGTGATATGGAATCCCTCTTCACCTTCACCAGCACCGGCAGAGATATGCGGCTGGCCACCACGTTGCTGGCGTCCACGTAGGCCTCCACCAGGTCGGAGGGTAGACCATCCAGAGTCGACTGATCCGCGTTCCCCACGTCCAAGGTCACATCCACCACTTCGGGGTGGACCGACCAGGACCTACCGGGTTCAGCCCCCCTTATACTAACCGGGACCCCCTTCAGGACCTTCTTGGAGGACCTCTTGCTGAACCGGACCTGAACCTGGACCAAGCCGGTCCCCAGGACCGACACCCCCTCCACCTGGGGATCCACCGGCACCCAAGATGAGAAGTCGCCGGTGGCGCCGTCCACGTTCACCGGTGGCAACGAGATCTCCCCCACCTTGGCCAACGCCTCCTCGGGCCCGGCTAAGAGGACCGACTCGGGCTGGACCTTTACGGACTCCACCGAAAGCCCCCAATCAGGTATCCCTTCCACCGATGCCTTGACGGGCACTCGACGAACCATTTTATCAGAGCTGGCCATTAGGTCCAAAGTGACCTCCCGGGGGGATACCTCAAGATCCCGCTCAGGCTTCATTCCCTCCTTGAAAATGAGCTCCACCGGGAATACCCGCCTACCAGATGCGAAATCCTCGTAGGGTACCACCACCCGGGCGAAGTCCACCGCGGATAGCTCCTCATCGGTGCCGGTGACCGACACCCGTTTGGGGTTCACCGAAGCGGTAGATAGGTTTAAACCGTTCGGGAAGTCCCTGCCGAAGTCTATCCTCACCGGAAGGCTCCTGGACGATCTCTTCAATATCCGAACTACCACGAACTGGGGACGGAAGGACACGCTGTCCACCCCCTTGGGCAGATCGATCCTGGGGGTGAGTTGGTAGCTCCCCTGAGGAAGGCCGGAGACGTCGATGACACAGTCCAGGGCCCCCGAGTCCAGTTGGGAAAGAACCGTCATGTCGCCGAAGAGACGGGCCTCAATGGCGGTAGCGCTGGGGCTCACCACAAGGGCCTCCCCTGCCCCCACCACCCTAATGGGCAGGTTCATGGTCCTATACCCCTTTGAGCTGTGATCCCAGGATACGAAGAACCACACCGCCACGGCGATTATCAGTGATAGGATCTGAATCGACAGCCGGGAGTAAAACCACTGTTTTGCCCTTCCAGTTTTAATCTTCATCCTCCACCACCAGGTCCTCGTCATTTAGGCTCTGCCGGAAGCGATCGAAGAAGGACTTGGGTTCCTCCTTGCCGCGGAAGTAGTGTATGAGGAGCTTCCTCAACTGATCCTCCTTGAGGGGCTTGGATAGCCTACCGCTGACCGCCAAGGATACCTCCCCACGCTCCTCGGAGACCACTATGGCTATGGCGTCCGATATCTCCGTGACGCCCAGGGCCGCCCGGTGTCGGGTCCCGTACCAGCGGGACAGGTCGCTCTTCTCCGTCAACGGAAGGTAGCAGGAGGCGGCTATGACCGTTCCCCGGTCCAAAATCACCGCCCCATCGTGGAGCGGGTTCCCGGGCCAGAAGAGGGACACCAACAGCTCCTGGGAGGGTTGGGCCTTTATGGGAACCGCGGACCTCCATATCTCCTTGAGTCCCGTCTCCCGCTGAAGGACCAGCAGGGCCCCTATCCTCTCGCTGGCCAGGTAGAGGATGGCCCTCAACACTTCCTCCGCCAGGGCCTCCAGCCGCTCCTGCCCCTTCCTCATCTTCCACAGATGTCCCCTGCCAAGCTCCTCCAGGACCCGACGGAGCTCCGGCTGGAAAAGGATCGGTATGGCTATCAACATGGCCTGAAAGAGCCTGGAGAGCAACCACGTGAGGGCCTTGAGCTCCAACAGGTTCGCCATGGCGGCGGTCAACCCAAGGACCATCAGCCCCTTCAGCAACTGCACCGCCCTGGTTCCCACCACCAGGATCAGTAGCTTGTAAACTATGAAGGCGATTATGAAGATGTCCAGTACGTCTTGCCACCTGAGCTTTGGTATGAACAAACCAGCCTACCTCCAGCTTGAATCAAGGGGCCTCAAGGCCACCAGCCCCATCTAGGAACTCCTTCCTAACGTAGGGAGACGTGGCCCCCTGGAGCATGGCCCCGTAGTTTGGCCTGAACCGCAAGGTCCCCCCCAGGGACACATGGGAGGCGTCCTCCACATCGCATATCATGTGATCGCTGGAGGCCCCCAGTATTAGGACCCCATCATTCAGCGGGGTAAGCCCCTCGGGCCGGGTGTCTTGACGCCCCAACGCAAGTATGGCCCGGAGCCGTTCTCCCCTATCGACGAAGGATGGAACTTGGCCGAAGGCATCTCGGCCCAACTCACCCCTGGGAACCGATGGTTTCCTGCGCAGCTCCACCACCTGGGCAGCCAGCTCAACCCCATCCTGGCGGAGATAGGGGACGTCTCGCCCGTTGGTGGAGTCTGTTCCCAGGATGATACCCTCACCGACCCTCAGGTTGTTGACCCCTTGGGGCATCTGGCCGGTCTCCAGAAGGGGCAGGGCCAAAGTACCTCCCCCGGAGACCAGAGGGACATCGAAACCCGACTCCCGCCGGACCACCGAGGCCACATCCAACAGCTCCAGCTGATTAACCCTGGTGGCCAAAACCCCGCCGAAGCATCCCAGGTTAGTGCCAACCCCAATGACCCTAACCCAAGATAGGGAAGAACAGAAACGCCCCACATCCTCCGCCATCTGGGGCATGAAACCCTCCCTTAGATCTCCCAGATCGAACATGAGGACCACTTGAAAAACCCGTCTTTGGGCGGCACAGTGTCCCTCTATCACCTCCAGGGTCTCCAGAGAGGACACCAGGCAACCATCGGCCACCTCCAGCATCCAGGGGATCTCGCTCAACATGGGAATCCGGATAAGATACATGGGAGCATCTACCCCGGCGGCCTTCATATGGGCCAAGTTGCGGACCCGGCTGTCCCCTATGGCCTCGCAACCCCCGTCCACCATGGCCCTGGCCAGGGACGGCTCACCGCATAGCCCCTTGGTGACCCCCCAGATGGAGACTCCAACCCTTCCAGCCAGGGAGGCCACCTGGGAAGCGTTGAAGCGTACCGTCTCCAAGCAAACGGACATCACGGGAGCACAGTTCATTAGGCACACCTCCCAATCAAGGCCACCTTTAGGGATTCCCCCCTAGCCCAGCCCCATCAGCTTGTTCAAGAGGGCCAGGTCCTCCGCCACCGTCGAAGGCGGAGCCTCCACTATGGCGGGCACCGCATGAAACCTGGGGTCCGACAGGATCATCTGGAATGGGGCAAGACCGATGGTGCCGATCCCCACCCGCTGGTGCCTGTCCTTCCTGGATCCCTTGGGGTCCTTGGAATCGTTCAGATGCCAGCATCCCACCAGCCGCGTCCCCCGGTCCCCAAGAGATCTCAACAACCGGTCGTACCCACCCGGGGTCCTAAAATCATACCCGGCGGCGAACAGGTGGCAGGTATCGAGACAAAGCCCCAACCTCTCGTACCCAATTCGATGACACAGCTCGACACAGTCCTTCAGAACGAAACCAACCGACGTGCCCTGGCCCGCCGAGGGCTCCAAAAGCAACCTGACCCCAAGGGGGATTGCCTCAAGCACCTGCTGGATACCCCTCTCGAGCCATTCCATCCCCACCTGGTAGCCTGCCCCCCCGTGATGGCCCGGGTGAAAGACCAGGAGCCCTATGCCCAAATCAAGGCAACGCTGGGCCTCGTATGTCAGGGCTTCCACGCTCCTCTTCCAAAGCACCGGATCATGGGATGCCAGGTTTATCAGGTAGGAGGCATGGGACACCACCTCGACGATGCCGCTTGCCCTCCAGGCCCTGTAGAAGCGCTCCGCCACGTCCAGGGGAATCGGTGACGACATCCACTGGAGCTGGTTCTTGGTGAAGATCTGTATGGCCCTGCAGCCAAGAGAATCCCCCCGTTCGATGGCCCGCCATACCCCACCCTCTATGGATACGTGGCAGCCTAGAAGGGCCAACTCAGCTCTCCCACCAGCTTCGCCAGGTCCATCAAGACCCTGGCGGTCATGCCCCATACGGTCCCCAGGGGCGGCACTGGCAACTGGAACTCACCGTCGGGCCTCGGCGCGAACTCCCCCTTAGGGGGCACCTTCACAGGGGACAGGATGTCCACCTCCGGAGAGCTGGGGGAGAAGTAGGGGGCCCTATCGGGGGAGACGAACACCACCGGGGCCACGCTGAAACCGCTGGACAGGGCTCGCTGAGGCCTCATTAGACCCAGGGGTTCCCAGCGGCCACCGGGGGACACCTCCTCCATGGCCTCCCTCATGGCGGTATCCACCGGCCCGGGATCCAACGGATCCCGGGCGCCACCCGGGAAGGATATCTGCCCCGGGTGCCTTCGAAGAGAGGTGGAACGCCTCATCAGCAGGGTCATAAAGCCCCCATCCCCCACCCAAAGGGGAACCCAAACCGCCCCCCACAGGCGGTCCGCCGGGTAGTCACTCCACGATGGGTGGTCCCGGCATTCATCCAATCCCCCGCCGGGACCACCGCACAGGAAAGCGAAAAAGGGGGGCATGGCCCCCTCTATCCTCAGCGTAGCTTGACCCTCCCCTGGTATACGACTCCCCGGGTACCGTCCACGGTGATCAGCATTCCGTCCTGAAGAAGCTTCATGCAGTCCTTGGCGCTGACCACGCAGGGGATCCCAAGCTCCAGGGCAACGATGGCCGCGTGGCTGGTGAGGCCCCCCTCCTCGGTTATTATGGCCGCAGCCTTCTTCATGGCGGGCACGTAGTCCTTGTCGGTCTGCTCCACCACCAACACGTCCCCGGGCCTCATCTTCTCCAGGGCCTCCTTGGCGGACCGGCAACGGCACACGAAGCCCGAGGCCTCCCGCTTGATCAGGGACAGCCCCTTAACGAGGATCTGGCCTATGGTGTAAACCTGGACCATGTTGGTGGTCCCCGGTATGCCCACCGGCACACCGGCGGTTATCACCACCAGGTCTCCCTCAGAGACGAACCCCTCCTCCAGGGCGGCCGCCATGGCGGCCTCCACCGCCTCCTCCGCGTTGCTAGCCTCGTCCCTCATGACCGGGTATACCCCCCACATCAGGGCCAGCTCCCTCCAGGTGTTCTTGGATGGAGTGGCGGCCACTATGGGACACTGGGGACGGTACTTGCTCACCATCCTGGCGGTGCTTCCGCTCCTGGTGAGGGATATGATGGCCGCCGCCTTCATGTCCTCCGCTATGGTCATGGCCGCATGGCTAACCGCATCCGCCACATGGTTGGCCACCTGCACCTGCTGGTAGCGCTGCCACAGGCGCATCTCCTTCTCCGCCCGGTTAACTATGCGGCTCATGGTCTCCACCGCCTGGACCGGATACTTGCCCTTGGCGGTCTCACCGGAGAGCATCACCGCGTCCGCCCCGTCCAACACCGCGTTTGCCACGTCGTTGGCCTCCGCCCTGGTGGGGCGAGGGTTCCGTATCATGGAGTCCAGCATCTGGGTGGCCACGATGACCGGCTTCCCCTGTAGGCGGCAGATGTCCACGATCCTCTTCTGCGCCAGCGGCACGTCCTCGGTGGGCATCTCAACCCCCAGGTCACCCCGGGCCACCATCATCCCATCCACCACCTGGGCTATCTCCTCCAGGTTCTGGAACGCCTGCCGGGTCTCTATCTTGGCTATGATCTTCATGGTGCCACCCAGCTCCTCCAGAACCCGCCGAACCTGGATTATGTCGTCCCGGGTCCTAACGAAGGAGACCGCTATGTAGTCCATCCCCTTCTCAACGCCCCAGCGGATGTCCTCTATGTCCTTGGACGTGAGGGTCGGAACCGAGAGGGTAGCCTCGGGGATGTTGACACCCTTCCTCTCCCCCAGCTCGCCTCCCACCAAAACCTTGCAGGATACCCGGTCCTCGTAGACCCTCTCTACCCGGAGATGGATGGTCCCATCGTCGATGAAGACGTCCATTCCGGGAGAGACCTCAGAGGTTATGTTGGGATAGCTTATGGACACCCCCCGCTCGTCCCCATCAATCTGGGGAACCACCAGGTCGAAGGGCTTACCTTGATGTAGGATCACCGGCGCATGGTCCTTCAGGAGCCCGGTTCTTATCTCCGGACCCTTGGTATCCAGAAGGGTCGCTATGGGACGCCTTATCTCCTGCTCCACCTGACGGACCAGCTTAAGGTTGAGCTCGTGGGTCTCGTACTCCCCGTGGCTGAAATTGAAACGGGCCACGTTCATCCCCGCCTCCGCCATGGCCCGAAGTACGTCGTAATCGCTGCACGCGGGTCCCAGGGTACAAACTATCTTGACGCGCCTCAATCGCCTCACCTCCCGCTCTCTATCTTACCGTGCTTGCAGTGTATCTCGCTATGCCCCCTCACCTTTATGGCGGAGGTGTGCTCGGTGAACTGGGCTATCCAGACCTCACCACGATCGAGCTTCTCCGTGTGGGAGAACTTGGTCTCCTGCCCCCTGGTAAGCCCTATCACCGTCACACCGTCCTCCAGGGCCTTGATGACTATGTAGTCGCTCAAAACGGACGTCCTCTGCTGATTGCCTCCCTCCAAACTCACCACCCCCGCTCTCCTAGCCGAGCTAGAAGTCCAACGCCACCTGGCCAAGGAAGGCGTCCTCCAAGCTCCTCCTCAAGGAATCATCAACCCTAACCTTTATAGATCTGGACCACAGGGCCGTAATGATACCCCCTTCCTCCACATATATGAGGAGCGGGCTGGGGCCGGAGTGCCCCTTTAATTCTCTTGCAAGATCTCTAAAAAGGCCAGCCCTCTTGGACAAAACCCTCAACTTGGCCACCGGGACCTTCTCTCGGATCCACTCCCTGGCCTCCATTATCTCATCTATCAGCACCGATAACCTGCCATCGTCCTTCACCATGCCGGAGAAGACGTATATGCCGCCGGTCCTAAGCATGGGCTTAACCTTCTGCCACACCTTGGGGAAGCAGACCGCCTCCACCTTGTCGTCCCCGTCCTCCATCTCCAGTATACCCATCGGATCCCCCCGCTTGGTGTACCTCTCCCTGATCCCCGCCAGCAAGCCGGCGGTAACGGGGGCCACGTTGGAGGACCGCCAGGACCTAAGGTCCGATATCTTGCACACCAGGAAGGGGGCCAGCTCCCCTTCGACCTGCTCGAAGGGGTGTCCCGATATGTAAAGGCCCAACACCTCTCGCTCCCACTCCAACCGCTGATGGATGTCCACATCGTCCACCACATCCATCTTGGGCTCCTCCTCTTCCTCCTCGTCCCCGTCGAAGAGGCTAACCTGCTTGCTGGGATCACACCGTCGCTGGGCCATCTCCAATAGACCCTCCAGGTTATCCAGCAACATCCTGCGATTGGGGCATAGGACGTCGAAAGCCCCGGCCTTTATCAGGTTCTCAATGACACCACGGTTAACGGTCCTCAGGTCCACCCTGCAGAGGAAGTCCCAGAAGGAACGAAACGGCCCCTCGGACCTGGCCCTCAGTATGGCATCCACCGCCGAATCCCCCACTTTGGCCACCGCGGAGAGCCCGAGCCTTATGACCTCCCCCACCGCCACGAAGTCGCTCTGGGACTCGTTTATGTCCGGCGGAAGGACCGAGTACCCCAGGTTGCGAACCTCCTTTATGTACCTACCCAGGATGTCCATCCTGGAACCCACTATGCTGGACAGGTAAGAGGCCAGGAACTCCGGACCGTAGTGGGCCTTCAGATAAGCGGTTTGATAGCTTATCAGCGCGTAGGCGGCGCTGTGGGACTTGTTGAAGCCGTACTCGGCGAACTTCTCTATGCTGTTGAAGATGTCCTCCGCCATCTTGGGCTCAACCCCCCTGGCCTTGGCCCCCTCGACGAACTTGGAGCGTTGCTTCTCCATCACGTCCGCCTTCTTCTTGCCCATCGCCCGTCGGAGCAGATCCGCCTCCCCCAGGGTGTAACCCGCCAGCTCGGCGGCGCACTGCATGACCTGCTCCTGGTAGAGGATCACCCCATAGGTCTCCTTCAGGGCCTCCTCGAGGCAAGGGTGGGGGTAGGTCACCGGGCTCCTTCCGTGCTTCCTCTCGATGTAGTCGTCCACCATCCCACTGCCCAGGGGACCAGGTCGGTAAAGGGCCAGCACCGCTATCAGATCCTCGAAACAGTCAGGGCGAAGCCGCCTAAGCAGGTCCTGCATCCCCGAGGACTCGAGCTGGAATACGCCCAGAGTGTCCGCCCGCTGGAGCATGTCGAAGGTCTTGGGGTCGTCCAAAGGGATGGCCCTAAGGTCGATCTTAAGGCCCCGGTTGGCCTCCACGTTCCTCAAGGCCCCCTCTATTACCGAGAGGGTCCTCAGCCCCAGAAAGTCCATCTTCACCAGACCCAGGTGCTCAAGGGGCTCCATGGAGTACTGGGTGACCACCTGGTTCTCTCCTATCTTCCTCACCGGGACCATCTCCACCAGGGGAACCGGGGTTATGACCACCCCGGCCGCGTGCTGGGAACAGTGCCTGGCTATACCCTCTATGTGGGAGGCGGTGTCAACCAGCCTCCTGACCTTCGGATCCGAGGAGTGAACCTCTTTTAGATCCGGGGACTTCTCCAGCGCCTCCTTCAGGGACTTCACCCCATCGGGGACCAGCTTGGCCACCCGGTCCACCTCCGGGTAGGGCATGGCGAGGGCCCTTCCCACGTCCCTTATGGCCGCCTTGCTCTTCATCCTATCGAAGGTGATGATCTGGGACACCCGGTCTATGCCGTACTTCTCCACTATGTAGGCAAGGACCTCGTCCCGCCGCTTATCCGAAACGTCGGTATCTATATCCGGCATGCTTATCCTCTCCGGATTCAGAAACCGCTCGAACAGGAGCTTGTACTTTATGGGATCCAGCTCGGTTATTCCAAGACACCAGGCAACCAGGGATCCCGCGGCGGAGCCTCGCCCCGGACCTATGGGTATGCCCCTGGACTTGGCTGCGGTTATTATGTCCGCCACTATGCAGAAGTAGCCTGGGAAGCCCATCTGCTTTATTACCCCCAGCTCGTACTCCAGCCTGTCTCGGTACTCCTGGGGAATCGGCTCCCCTACCCGGGCCCTCAGCCCCTCTCGGGCCATCTTCTCAAGATGGGAATCGAGGGTCTCCCCCTCGGGAAGGGGAAACTCGGGCAACATGTAGTGACCCAGCTGAAGCTCCACGTTGCACCTCTCCGCAACCAACAGGGTGTTCCTCAACGCCTCGGGCACCTCTCCCCCCAAAAGGGACCACATCTCCTCCGGGGTCCTCAGGTAGAAGTCGTCGGAGCCGAAACGATACCTATCCGGGGTGTCCACCGTACTGTTGGTCTGGACGCAGAGAAGGACATCATGCCACGACGCATCCTCCCTCCTCAGGTAGTGGGCGTCGTTAGTGGCTATCAGAGGAAGGGAACATCGCTTGGCCAGCCTTATGAGCTCCGCGTTGGCCATGGCCTGCTCTGGTAACTGGTTGTACATTATCTCTATGAAGAAGTTGCCCTCCCCGAAGATGTCCCGGTAGAGGTTGGCCCTGCTCACCGCCCCATCAAAGTCGCCGTCCATCAGCAGCTGGGGTATCTCCCCCGCCAGGCAGGCGGATGAAGCTATTATCCCCTTGGAGTGCTGGGATAACACCCGATGATCCACCCGGGGCTTGTAGTAGAAGCCGTCGGTGTTGGCTATGGAGACCAGCTTGATGAGGTTCTTGTACCCCACCTGATCCTCCGCCCACAGAACCAGGTGGTTGTTCCTGCCCTTGCCGTCCCGGGAGTCCATGCCGTTGGGATCCACGTAGACCTCGCAACCGATGATGGGTTTGATCCCCTTGGCCACGCACTTCTCGTAGAACTCCTCGCAACCGTACATGACCCCGTGATCCGTTATCGCCACCGCCCCCATGCCCATGGAGGCCACCGTGTCCACCAGCTCACCGCACCTTATGGCCCCATCCAGAAGGCTGTACTCGCTGTGGACGTGAAGGTGCACAAACTCCACGCTCATTCCTCGTAATCCTCCTGCTGATCTTCCTCTTCACCAACGTCCCCCTGGGACCTGACGTAAAGCACCTCACCGTCAAGCCAGGACAGGGCCTCTCGGATCCCGTCGTTGTAGCCCGGTGAGTCCCCGCCTCCCTCCCGATCAGGCTCCGCCATCCTGCACCAACGCCCCGATGGCAGATCCTTGTCTTCCTTGGGAGGATCCTCCTCGCAAACACCCGGGGGCAACTCCCCCGGTGGCAACCCCAACGTGGATCGGACCGCATCCAGGATCATATCCATGGACCTCCACTGGGACAGGATGGAGGATATCAGTGGGTCCTCGGGGACCGACACGTGCACCCCTTCCTCCCCCACCAGGATACGGCAGTGGGCCGCCACGCAGGCCACCGCGGCGTTCACATCCGCCAGATGCTGGAACACCGAGAACCTCTCCCCCCCGTCCAGGGGACGCCCCTTGGGGGTTTCCGAGCCCGCCAAAGACGGTTCGCTAGGGGTATCAGGCTTATCCTCAACCGCGATGGATGGATCGATTTGACCCGGTTTGCCCTCCGTCTGGGCTACCACCACGGTTTGCGGGGCGGTCATTGCGGATCGATGAGCCTCATGGCCTGCCTTAGGCGCCCTGCTGGCGGGTGGTGAGGATCCGGCCCGTCCTAGGGCCCCGTCGATGCCGCACTGTAGCAGCCCCACGAACACATCGGACCTCATCCCCTGCCTGGTCCTGGGCATGAGCTCCGACAGGGTGGCACAGAGGACCTCAAGCACCCCCAGATCCCAATTAGGCGCCTCGGACAGCAGGAAGGCCCCTTCGGAGGAGGATATGCCAAGGGCGCTCAACACCCCCTCCCCCCATCGGCCCACGAAAAGCAGGTCCCGGAAGAGCAAGAACAAGCCCTCGGAGATCCGCTCCAGGTTGCTCCCCCCCCTCACAATCTGGGCAAGCCCCTGGAAGGCCCCAGGGGGGTCCTCCCTCAGCTGGCGGACCCATCTTTGGAGGCTCTCCCGGCTGAACCCGCCCAGGATCCCCTCCATGGCAGCGGTGGTGACCATGCCTCCCCCAACCGATATGGCCTGCTCGAGCAACGATAGGGCGTCCCTCAAGGCCCCGTCGGCGCTCCTGGCCAGTTCCCAGAGGGCCTGGTCCTCCGCCTCTATACCCTCCATCTGGACCACGTGGGATATCCGGTCCTTGATGTCCTCGGTGGAGATCCTCTGAAAGGGGAAGTGAACGCAACGGGATCTTATGGTGACCGGCACCTTCTGGGGCTCCGTGGTGGCCAGCACGAAGTAGACCCGGCTTGGGGGTTCCTCCAGGGTCTTTAACAGGGCGTTGAAGGCCGCCTCGGTCAGCATGTGGACCTCGTCTATTATGTAGACCTTGTTGGGAGCCTGGAATGGGGCGAGAGCCACCTGGTCCTTCAGAGACCGGATCTCCTCGATTCCCCGGTTAGAGGCCCCGTCGATCTCCACCACGTCCAGATGGCCCCCCCTCTGGATGGCCTCGCAGTTGACGCAGGTGCCGCAGCTCTCCCCGTCCTCCGCGGGGGAGGCACAGTTCAAGCGCTTGGCCAATAGCCTGGCGGCGCTGGTCTTGCCGCAGCCCCTGGGACCAGAAAAGAGAAAGGCGTGGGGGATCCTGCCGCTTCGGAGGGAGCCCACCAAGGCCTCCACGACCCCCCTCTGCCCCGATATCTCGGAGAAACGGGAGGGTCTATACTTGCGATACAAAGACAGGTACATGGCTTCGCCTCCGTGGTCAATCTATCGTTACATCTCCGCGGGCGATCAGTATATCTTGGCCAATGGATGCCTGGACCTCGCCTCCGATAGGGATTTTACAAGAGCGTCCCGAAGTGAGTCGAGGTTGGCCTCCGGCAATTCGGAGCTGGTTAGAACCCTCACCCCATCGACCCAAAGGCCGCCGTCGGGGGATACCAGCACGTCCTGGGGCATGGTCTCGAAGCGTATGGTCCTATCCAGCGATTGGGACAGGCGTCTCAGCACGGGCTCCATGGATGGTGGTGCGGAGATGAGCTTCACCCGATCCATCCAAAGCTCAACCGAGTCATCGGAGCGCCTCAAGCTCAACCTGAGGACCCCCAGAGGCCCCCTCCTGGAAACCTTGAGCCCCTTCTTCTCCATGGACCTGGTCACGTAATCTATCCTATCTCGCAGCTCCGGGTGGCTCATGTAAACCCCAAGATCCACCTGGGGCCTCCTGATCTGATGATCCAGGAGCTTCTCCAGGGCTGTCACCATGCCGGATGGATCGTATCCGGCCTCGATCATCAGGTTCAGCCCCTCCAGGTCCGCCTCCCTCTCCAAGTCTTTGCTGTACTGGTTCATTATGGCCACCTGGGCCACATTGGAGAGGATCATGGCGGCCCCATGTCCCCTGGTTGCCAGGGCTATCCCAAGGGATACCAGGGACAGCCTCTGATTCCTGGCCGCCTGGATGATCCCATGCGCCCGGTCGGCGTGCACCATCTCATGGGCCATTATGGCCGCCAGCTCCGAATCGGACCGAAGCAGGTCCAGAAGGCCGGTGGTGACGTAACACCTGCCTCCCGGAAGGGCAAAGGCGTTGGGCCACCGCTCCTCCACCACCTTGAACCTGTAGGGCATGGGACGAAGGACCCCCTTCTCCAGCCTTGCAACTATGGCATCCAATCGGGAGAGCACCACCGGGTCAGAGACAAGCCGGAAACGCTCCTCCACCTCCTTGGACACCTGGTCTCCGATCTTGATCTCCCTCTCCAGGTCCTTGGGATCACTGGAGGGAACCGCGGCCCCGCTGGGGGAGCACAGGGGGGCCAGGAGGATCAGACCGGCTAGAAGCAAGGAAAGCAATGCCCCCCTGCGGAGGGGGGCATTGGGATTTGAACGCCTATCCGCCATATCCCCTTATCACCTGTCTGCCGTTCCTCATCTGGATCAGCTTGGCTCTTAGCTCCGACAGGTGGGACTCCAGCTCCCCCTGAACCTCTCTCTCCCTGTCCAGGAGGGAGGCGGCCATCTGCCTCACCTGGTTGACCTTTAGAACCAGATCGTTGAAGCCCCTCTCCCCAACCTTGGAGGATATGGCGGCCCAGAAGGCGGAGCTCTCCCTTCCGCCGGAGACCCCAAGCGACACCGCCACCTCTCGCCACAGATCCAAAAGCTCCTCTTGGCGAGATATGTAGGACTGCTTCTCCTTCAGGACCTCCATGAGGCCCTCCATGTCCCGGTCGGATACGCACTGGGCCTCCCGGTCTATGAGTCCCCCCAGGGCGGAGTATATGGCCATCTCCTGGTCTATGAGCCCCTCCACTCTAGACTTGAGGGCATCCGGATCAGCCCGCAATGTTAACACCTCCAAGACCGGATCCGGATGGAGTTGCCACGTGCTCCGGCTGTTTAGGCGTCTGCTCCTCCCGGATCTTCTCCATGGCCTCGACCCAGGTCCTTCGAAGCTCCTCCAGCATGGCCAGGACCTCCCTCACTATGGAAGGATCCTTCTTTACGTTCGCCTCCACCAATCGGTTGTAGAAGAAGTCGTAGAGGCTGAGGAGGGCCTTGGCAACGTCGCCCCCCTGCTCCATGTTCAGGGTGACCATCAGCTCCCTCACCACCGCCTGGGCTCTCTTGAGCTCCTCGTTTGCCCTCTCTATCTGGGCCCTCTCCATGGCGTCTATGGCGCCGTTGCACGCCTTTATCCCTATGTCGTAAGTCAGAAGCAGTAGCTGTTCCCTGGTGGCGGTCTGGATCTGGTTCGCCCTGTACATGTCCTGAGCCCTGCGGGCAACGTTGGCATCCATGGTTCATCACCCCTCCCTGTCTGTATCGGATCCCGGCGGGGTTGAACTTAAGACCCCATTCCCTCCCAGGGCTTAAGCCTGGCCAGTTCATTACTCCAGTCCCATATCAAGGCCGCCACGGACCTGTACTCTTTCTCCCCCCAACCGAACGGGTCGGGCACATCCACCTGTCCCCTTCCCACCAGCTCCCCGAAGAGATGGACTCCCAGGGCGGTAATTCCGTAACCCCTCTGCAGCAACACGTCAACGTGGGACCTGGACATGCCCACCAAAAGGGTGTCCCCGTCCACCAATTCATCCTGGAGGCATGAGGACCTATGACCGGATATGTCAACGCCGAACTCCCTTGATACCTCCACCGCCAGGGGGCTGGCGGACAGGCCGTCCACGGTCAAGAGCCCTGCGGAGGCCACCTCCACGGAGGAGCCGCATAGAGACCTCAAGAAGGCCTCCGCCATGGGGCTCCTGCAGGTGTTGCCGGTGCAAACGAAGAGGACCTTGCGCATCCTCAGGAGGACACCTCCTCCATCATCCTGCCCATTAGGGCCGCTCGAGTCACGGCCCCGATGAGAACTCCGCCCCTCACCACCGGCGCCCGCTTGATGTTGTGACGGATCATGGTCATGGCCACATAGAGGTCGCTGTCGTCCTCCTGGAAGGATATTACGTCCTTTGCCATGTACTTGCTCACCATCTCCTTGCCTGCCCTCCTAAGCCTCACCTGGAACTGGCCGAAGTCAGGGATGACCAGGGCATCCTGAAGGTAGTCCACGTAGCCCGGCAGGGCGGCCCTAACCACGTCCTTCTCGCTTATGAAGCCTATGACCCGGTAATCCTCATCCACCACCGGGACCCCCGAAAGGCCGTGGCTGAACATGACCTCCACCGCATCCAAGAGGGTGGAGTCCTCCCAAAGGGCGGTAAGGTCTCGCTCCATCACGTCCGCAACCTTCATGGCAAGCCCCCCTCACCCAACTCTGGTAACCTTGACGTTCCGGGCCGCCTCGTCCACCGCCTCCCGGGATTGGACGCCCTTCTCCAGGTGGAGGGAGTCCTCCAGGGCGCAACCCATGGCGAAGCGGATCGAGTCCTCGGTCCCCATCCCCTCCTGGAAGGCTAAAACGAGACCCGCCATGAGGGCATCTCCGGCGCCGAAGAGGGAGACCACCCTGCTCTTGGGGACCTCCCCTATGTAGACCCCCTCGGGGGTGGAGAAGAGGTCCCCATAGCCCCGATAGGAGGTGACCACCCAAGGAACCCCTTCGTCGTGAAGCTTGGCCGCCACCGACTTAAGGTTGTCCAGGGACAGGAGGGGAACGTCCATCACCATGGACATGAAGCGGTGGTCCACCTTCACCACCTTGGGCCCCCCGTCAACAGCGGACAGCAAGGCCCCCGAGGAGGCGTCGACGAACACGTCCTTGCCCCTCACGGACGCCATGTGAACCAGGTCCCGGTATATGTCCTGAGGCACCCCTGGGGGCAGAGATCCGCCTATCATGACGGAACTGCACCTTCCTAGCATCCTGTAGTAGGCCTTGAGGAACCTGGCAAGGGCCGATTCGGGAACGTAGGGTCCCGCCTCCACTATCCCGGTCTCAACCCTACCTATCTCGTCCACCACGTAGGTGGTCGTTCGGGTCTCGCCCCTCAGATGAACGAAGCTGGTCGATATGCCCAGCTTGGCCAGCTGATCCCGGATGTAGCCTCCGTTATAGCCCCCCAGGAAGCCCATGGCCACCGAGTCTACCCCCATCTGTTTCAAGATGATGGAGACGTTAATACCCTTACCCCCCGGTGACCTGTTCACCTGGGAGGCACGAAACCATCCCCCGGGTCTGAACTCCGGAACCACGTACTCCTCATCCACCGCGGGGTTTAAAGTTACGGTGAGGATCACACGAACCCCCCCTTCCCAGGATAGACCCGCAGGGCGTTAGAGCTCAAGGAACAGCCCCAGGTCCTCCTCCGAGGTCACCGAGGCCCTGCTCACCTCCCTGCCTTCCTTGAGTACCATGGCGGTGGGCAGCTCCCTGACCCCCAGTTTCTCCATCATCCTAAGGTTCCTGTAGCCATCCACCAAGGTGACCTGTACGTTCTTGGACGAGGCCCACTCCTCCACCCGTCCCACTAGACGGACCTGCTCCTGATCTATGCTGGAATAGAAGAGTGCGTTCACCCGAGGGGGCTCCAACAGGATCTTCTGCAGGTGGAGCTGCTCGGTTATGTAAGAGTAGGCGGACATGGCGGCCACCGCCCCGTCCCCAGCGGCGGTCACCACCTGCCGGAGGAACGTGTCCCTCACGTCCCCGGCGGCGAAGATCCCCTCCACTGAGGTCTCCATCCGGGAGTTGGTCTTTATCCATCCCCCGGGGGACGTCTCCACCAGGGAGGAGGCGAAGCCGCTGTTAGGAGCGGTGCCCACGAAGATGAACACCCCGGACACCGGAAGGGTGGAGACCTCCTGGGTCTTCACGTTCCAAAGCACCAGCCGCTCCACCATATCCCCGCCCTCGATGGCCTCCACCACCGAGTCGAAGATCGGCACTATCTTGGGGTTGCTCATGGCCCTCTCCACCGGCACCTTGTCGGCCCGGAAGGAGTCCCTCCGGTGGACTATGTAGACCTTGCTGGCGAACTGGGTGAGGTAGCAGGCCTCCTCCACGGCGGTGTTACCACCCCCTATGACCGCCACCTCCTCCCCCTCGAAGAAGGCTCCGTCACAAACCGCGCAGTAGCTGACGCCCCTGCCGGTGTACTCCGCCTCCCCGGGGCACCCGAGACGCTTGAAGTTGGCCCCAGTGGCTATTATCACCGCCTCGGCCTCCACCTCCCCCTTGTCGGTCACCACCACCTTCCTACCGTCCCGAACCTCAAGGGAGGTGACGGTGGCATCCCTGAACTCTGGGGAGAACTTCTCCGCGTGCCTCCTGAAGCTGTCCGCAAGCTCCTGGCCCGATGCGTGCTGAACCCCCGGCCAGTTCTCTATCTCATCGGTTATTGTTATCTGCCCCCCGGGCATTCCCCTCTCTATTATGAGGACGTCTAGCCCCGCCCTTCGCCCATATATGGCGGCGGTAAGGCCGGCAGGTCCGGCGCCCAGTATGACCAGTTCACGTCTCTCCATCCGAGAACACCCCCGACAGAAGGATTTAAGCGTTCATCTGTTATTCTATCTCATCCGCCACCCTTTTCCACCGGCCAACTCTTCGAACCCCGAACTGATCCTGATGAGACCCCACGAAGGAGAGCCCCTCTATCTCAAGGGCCTCAAGGATGGAGAGCTGCCAATCCCCGGCGGTCTCCATCAGGACCTGCCCCCCAGCCCGCAACAGGCGGACCGCTCCCCTCAGCCACTCCACTGGGACCTGGATACCCCCATCACCCCCGTTCAGAGCCAGGTGGGGCTCAAACCGGGATACCGAGCCGTCCAGCTCTCCCATGTGCTCCGACGGTATGTAGGGAGGGTTGGCCACCACCAGGTCGAAGGGAGTGAGGTCTTGGGATATGAAGTGAGCGGAAGATCCATGGACCAAAAGGACCCGGTTCGACAGGCGGTATCGCTGGACGTTCCTCCAGGCCCACTTGAGGGCCCCGGGGCTAGCGTCCATGGCCACCCCCTGGCTTCCGTCCACCATCATCGCCAGGGAACAGGCGATGCACCCGCTTCCGGTCCCCCAGTCCAGGAAACGGCCCCGGGGGCCCAACGTCTCCGCCGCAAGTGAGGCCAGAACCTCCGTCTCCGGCCTTGGGATGAGACAGCCAGGTCCCACCAGGAAGTTCCATTGAAGGAAGTCCATGGTTCCCAACACATACGCCAACGGCTCCCCTTTGGCCCTCCTCGCGGTCATCTCCAGGGCCACATGGGGGGATACATCCTCCTCCCCCATGGACACAAGCTTCTCTCGCCCCACACCGAGGCAAGTGGCCAATATGAGGGACGCCTCCCAAGATGGACGCAAGACCCCGTCCGTCCCGGACAGGGTCTTGATGATCTCCTGTTTAAGATCCCTAAGCTTCAAGTTCTATCTCCTACAGGGCCAGGGTCTTGAGCTTCTCCGCCTGATCCGCCACCCTCAGGGCCTCGATAAGCTCGTAGAGATCCCCGTCCAGCACCTGGTCCAGCTTGTAGAGGGTGAAACCGATCCGATGGTCCGTAAGCCTGTTCTGGGGGTAGTTGTAGGTCCTTATGCGCTCGGACCTATCCCCGGTTCCAACCTGCCCCTTGCGCTCCGCCGCCATCTGGGCCTGCTGCTTTTGAAGCTCCTGGTCGTAGAGCCTGGCCCTCAGAAGCTGCATGGCCTTGGCTCGGTTCTTGAGCTGGGACCTCTCATCCTGGCAGGTCACCACCAGACCGGTGGGGATGTGGGTTATCCTGACCGCCGAATCGGTCATGTTGACGTACTGGCCTCCGGCACCGCTGGCCCGGTAGGTGTCTATCTTCAGATCCTCGGGCCTTATCTGGACGTCCACGTCCTCCGCCTCGGGCAACACCGCCACGGTGGCGGTGGAGGTGTGAATCCTGCCGCTTGCCTCGGTGACCGGGATCCGCTGCACCCGGTGGACCCCGCTCTCGAACTTGAGCTTGCTGTAGGCCCCCTCACCCTTGACGAGGAAGACCACTTCCTTATAGCCCCCGATGCCGGTCTCGTTCATCTCCATTATCTCGTAGCGCCACCCCTGCCTCTCGGTGTACCGGGTGTACATCCGGAACAGGTCGGCGGCGAACAGGGCCGCCTCGTCTCCCCCAGCGCCGGCCCTTATCTCTATTATCACGTTCTTGTGATCGTTGGGATCCCGGGGCAACAGGAGCACCTTGAGGTCCTGCTCCAGCCCCGGCAACATGTCAGAAAGCCTCTGGACCTCCTCCTTGGCCAGCTGCCGCATCTCCTCATCGTCCTGCTCCAGAAGCTCCTGGGCCTCCTCAAGGGATCTCATAACCTTGCGGTACTCCCTGAAGGCCTGAACCACCGGATAGAGCTCCGAGTGCCTCCTGCTAAGGGACTGCATCTCCTGCACATTGTTGGAGATCTCAGGATCCGCCATCCTGGATTCGATGTCCTGGAAGGCGGACTCTATCTCCTCTAGCTTCTTCAGAAAGTCCAAAGCATCTTCACCCCTGATCTAGTTTTTGTGACCACGGATCCACATGGCCATCCTCGTCGCCCAAGGCGAGGCGAAGGGCGCTCAGGGCCACCTCCACCTGATCCGATGATGGTTCCCGGGTGGTGAGAAGCTGAAGCCCAAGGGCGGGGAAGATCAGCCCCCTCCCCAGGGCACCTCCCCGGGAGGCCCACTTTATTATCTCGTATGAGATGCCAACCACCAAGGGAAGCAAAACCACCCGGCTCGATATCCTCCAGACCAGGCCCCCGTTGCCAAGGGTGCCGAAGACCAGGACGCTGACCAGCACCACCACCACCAGGAAGGAGGTACCGCATCTCACATGAATCCTCGAGAACCGGAGGACCGAGTCCGCCGTCAAATCCGCCCCGGATTCGTAGGCGTTTATCGTCTTGTGCTCCGCCCCGTGATAGGCGAAGACCCGCCTCATGTCCCCTATGAGCCCCATGAGCCCTATGTAGGCCACGAAGACGGCGCACCTGACCAGCCCCTCCAGCAGCTTGAGGCCCACTCCCCCCACGTGAGCCCTGCGGCCCAGGAGCTCCGATAGCCACAGGGGCAGGAGAAGGAAGAGCCCCACCACCATCACCAACGCCAAGGCCACCGAAAGCAAGGCCTCCCAGCGGGACGGCTGGCCCTCCGCCGAGACCACAGAGGCGGAGATGGATAGCCCCCTATAGCCCTCCCTTATCATATCCAACATGGAGCAGAAGCCCCTCAATATGGGCCAATTCCAGGGGGAGGAGGCCACCCAGGAGGATGTGTCCCAGCGATATTTGGCGACCTCACCCCCAGGGGAGCGGATCGCCAGCCCCCAGGCGGAGTGGCCCCTCATCATGACCCCCTCTATCACCGCCTGGCCCCCAACGGGCAGGGACCTCCCCCCCTCCTGAGACGCCACAGCCAAGACGGCTAGATCTAAGGCCCCAAGGGCAGATGAGCAGATCCTCTTCAGCTGGAACAAAGCAGATCCTCCACGGAAGAGAACGGTCGTCCGCAGGGACGCTCCTCGTCACACCTTCCGTTCACCACACAGGAGGGGCCCGCCAGGCGGAAGAGCTCCATGGCGACCCCCCGAACGAGCCGTAGCATCTCTAGCGCCAAGGCCCTTATCTCCCACTGGGCCCTCCTGCAGAGCCTAAGGGAGAAGAAGTGATGTAGCTCCCGGGCGTTCATGGTGAACACCATCCTGGTCTCGAAGCCATGGGGCAGGAGGAATCGGGCATCCTCCCTGGGGATCCCCATGGAGCAGAGGGCCCTGTAGGCCTCCATGGAAGCCCTGACCGAATCGCTGAACACCTTGGCCGCCTCCGGGGATGCCGCCACCGACGGGGGCATCACGCACCCCCCACCCGAGGAGTCAACGTACCTCTGGCTCTGCTGGGAGAAGCTGGCTATCCGGTGACGCACCAGCTGATGGGACGCCACCCGGCTAAGTCCATCCACCGAGAAGGTAAAGGATGCGTGCTCGAAGGGCGACATGTGGCCGCTCCTGTGGAGCCGATCTATCAGGCTCGATGCCTGCCTGTCATCCAGTGCCATCAAGATATCGCTGGCCCCCACGGGGCTATAGCAGAGCCGGGCGGCGGCGGCCACCAACCTCACCGGATCGGGGGAATGGGAGATCAACCTTACATCCAAGGACAAGGGGGCACCTCCCCTCAACGCATCATAAGCTTCAGGGGGAGCTTAGCTCCCCCTGAAGTGAGAATCCAGCGGATCCGCAAGGAATTGACCTACTCAGAGACCTTCCTCTGACCGTAGTCAACCCCCGCGTACTTCTGACGGAACTTCTCAAGGCGGCCCGCCTCGGCCACCCGGCCGCCCTTCTTGCCGGTGTAGAAGGGATGACAGGCGTTGCACACGGTCACCTTTATCTCCTCCAGGGTGGACCGGGTCTCAAAGCTGTTGCCGCAAGCGCAGGTCACCTTGCACACGTCATACTTGGGATGGACGTCCTTCTTCATATATCTAGCACCTCCGAAAAGATTTCATGGTTGCACGCACACCGACTGAATTTATCACATTTCCACCCGGGGCGCAACGATCTGAGGGTTTTGACGCCCGGATCAGATGATGTCCCTGGCACTGTCAGAGGTTAACATTGAGCATTTGGAAGAGGTGCAATATAATCACCATACAGGCCATACAGAATCTTAGCGAGCGGGGGGTGAGTGGGCGAGGAGATCCGCGGGGGCATCAGGGGGTTGATTGGCACGGAACTTTTTAAGATGAAAAAGAAGGGGGAACAGAGATATGACCAAGCGAATAGCTAAGCTGATCTTGGCGGCCTTCATGGTAGCGTCGCTGGCGGGGGTAGCCAGCGCCAAGACGTTCCTTTCCATAGCCACCGGGGGTACCTCCGGAACCTACTATCCGCTAGGGGGCGCCATAGCGCAGGCGGTAAACAAGGGGGCACCGGATCTGCAGGTGACCGCCGAGACCGGCAACGCTTCTGTGGCGAACCTGAACCTCATAGGGGCCCACGACATAGAGATAGCCTTCGCCCAGAACGACACTGCCTACTGGGCCTACAACGGCAAGATGATGTTCAAGACCCCCATCAAGAACGTGCGTGTCATCGCCGCCCTCTATCCGGAGCACGTTCACCTGATCACCCTCAAGAACTCCAACGTTAAGAACATCCAGGACCTCAAGGGGAAGCGGGTCTCCGTCGGCGCCCCCGGATCCGGCGTGGAGGCGGACGTGAGGGCCATCTTCCAGACCGTGGGGCTCAAGTACTCGGACATGAAGACCGACTTCCTGGACTTCGGGACCACCACCCAGCGCTTCAAGGACAACCAGCTTGATGCGGGCTTCGTGGTGGCGGGGTACCCGGTGTCATCCATAATGGACCTGGCCACCACCAAGGAGATAAATCTGGTGAGCTTCGATGACGCCACCCTGGGCAAGCTCACCAAGGACTTCCCCTACTTCGTAAAGAGCTCCATCCCCGCCAACACTTACAAGGGGGTAACCTCAGCGGTCAAGACCCCGGCGGTGATGGCCCTGCTAGTGGTGGACGAGAAGGTCCCTGCGGACGTGGTCTACAAGTTCACCAAGGCCCTCTGGGAGAACATCGACGTGGTCCACAAGGCCCACGCCAAGGGCAAGGAGATAACCCTCAAGACCGCCCTGAACGGGGTCACCGTTCCCCTGCATCCTGGGGCCGCCAAGTACTACCAGGAGAAGGGCATGAAGCTCCCCAAGTAGGAGCTTCGGCGATGCTCCTAATATGATCATAGGGGGTGGGCATTCGGCCCACCCCCTATGGTTTTCTAGGGACAAGACGCGGTCTAGAAAAGACCGGTTATCCTGCCCTGGTCGTCGATGTCTATCCTCTCCGCCGCCGGCGACTTCGGAAGTCCAGGCATGGTCATGATGGAGCCGCATATGGCCACCACGAACCCAGCTCCGGCGGACAGGCGGACCTCCCTCACGTTCAGCCGGAAGCCCCTGGGGCGTCCCTTGAGCTCCGGCTGGTCCGAAAGGGACATCTGAGTCTTGGCCATGCAAACCGGCAACTTTCCGTACCCCATTTCCTCTAGCTCCGCCAGGGCCTTGGACGCGGCGGGGGAGAAGTCAACCCCATCGGCCCCGTAGACCTTGGTGGCTATGGTGGATATCTTGTCCTTCAGGGGCAGATCCCAATCGTACAGCTTGTGGTAATTTGCCCCCTCATCGAGGGCCTCCAGGACCATCTGAGCCAGCTCCAGCCCACCGTCTCCCCCCTTGGCCCAGACCTCCGCCAAGGCCATCCGGGCCCCCTTGGACAGGACCGCCTCCCTCACCAGCTGGATCTCATCATCGGTGTCCGCCACGAAGCGGTTGAGGGCCACCACCACCGGCACGCCGAACTGCCGCATGTTCTCCACATGGGCCTCCAGGTTGGGTATACCCGCCCTGAGAGCCTCAAGGTTCTCCTCCGAGAGCCTGTCCTTGGGGACCCCGCCGTGAAGCTTAAGGGCCCTCACGGTGGTGACCACCACCACCGCATCGGGGTGGAAACCCCCGTAGGGGGAGACTATGTCCATGAACTTCTCCGCCCCCAGGTCCGATGCGAAGCCCGCCTCAACCACCACGTAGTCCCTCAGCTTGAGGGCCATCTTGGTGGCCACCACCGAGTTGGTCCCGTGGGCTATGTTGGCGAAGGGCCCCCCGTGGACGAAGGCGGGCACGTGCTCTATGGTCTGCACCAGATTGGGACGGATGGCCTCCTTGAGCAACGCCGCCATGGCACCGTTGGCCTTCAACTGGGCGGCGGTGACCGGCTTGCCATCGTAGGTCCTGGCCACCACTATCCGCCCCAGCCTATCCTTCAGATCCGATAGGCTCTCGGCCAGACACAGGATGGCCATCACCTCCGAGGCGACTGTTATGTCGAACCCGGTCTCCCTGGGGACCCCGTCCGCCTTGCCCCCAAGGCCTATCACCACGTTCCTGAGGGCCCGGTCGTTCATATCCACCACCCTGCGCCAGGTGACCGTGCGGGGATCTATGTTGAGCTGGTTACCCTGGTGAATGTGGTTGTCGATCATGGCGGCCAACAGGTTGTGGGCCACGCCCACCGCGTGGATGTCCCCGGTGAAATGGAGGTTTATCTCCTCCATCGGAAGAACCTGGGAGTAGCCGCCCCCAGCGGCGCCCCCCTTTACGCCGAAGCAGGGGCCAAGGGAGGGCTCCCGGAGGCACAGCATGGCCTTCTTACCCTTTTTGACCAGCGCCTGAGTGAGACCTATGGTGACCGTGGTCTTCCCCTCTCCGGCAGCGGTGGGGGTCGTGGCGGTCACAAGGATCAGCTTACCCTGGGGCCTATCCTGTATGGCCTTATAGAAGTTCAGATCCACCTTGGCCTTGTTGCGACCGTAGGGGACCAGGAACTCCTCCGGTATGCCTAGCTCCGCGCCTATCTCCCCTATTGGCTTGCACTGCGCCGCCTGGGCGATCTCGATGTCCGACAACACTTCTACCCCTCCCTCGGTTGGTATATGCGTCTATTATACATCAATAAAACATCTAAAACATCCGCCCCCCCGTAACCGTCGGTCTGATATAATCCCAGGGTCCAGTTAGCTTGGGGGGCAGGTCGCAATATACTATCCACCTGGAGGGGATTCGCTTGGGTCAGTGGAAGAACACAAGCTTACTTAGGAAGTTTCTGTTCTCGTGCAACGGCCTCAAGGTGGCGTTCACCATGGAGAGGGCGGTATGCTACGAGGTTTGCTCCTCCGCCACTGTGCTCCTCCTGGGGATAGCCATGAAGAGACCGTTGGATCGGACGATCCCCGCCTTCCTGATCTCCCTTCTCCCCCTCTCCCTCGAGTTGGTCAACTCCGCGGTGGAGATCCTGATCGACTGCCACATAGGACAGACCTACCGGGAGGACATCCGGCGGACCAAGGACATGCTGTCCGCCTCGGTCTTCGTCAGTCTGGTATCCTGCTACGGGGTGGCCATGTGGCTACTGATTAGGCAACCATGAGGCGGGGGCCGATCAATCCCCCGCGTCCTCCCCATCCTTGGTCCCCATCTTGAGGGGGACCCTAAGGAACCCGTCCACGTAGTAGTTGGTCTTGAGGACCCTCATGGAGCCCTCCTTGGTGAGGTCCGCCTTTATCTCGCTGAGCAGGCGGGTCTCCTCCTCCCGGTCTTTCTCCCTGCCGGACAGGACCTCCACCACTATCTCGTTGTTGGCCTCCAGGGCAGATATCTCCCGAAGAAGCGCGTCGAGGCTGTCTATGCTCCTGCGGCCCATCTTGATGGACTCCTGCTCCCTCTCCCCAATCCCGCCCCCCCGGACAACCACCTCAACGGGCTCCTTGGCGTCCGCGGGGATCTTTACGTTGAAGGTCCTCTTCTGAGGCTTGCCCCGCCAGGGCCTAAGCCAAACGTCCACCCCGATGAGCTCCCCGGGATTAAAGGTCCTATCCTTGGGCACCTCTACCCTCTCCAGGTAGAGCACCTTCGGTAGCTCCGTGACCTTCACGTCCAGCTTGACCGTCATGGGGGAGATCTTCCGGAAGGGGTTGACGGGCAGCAGGGTGTGGATCACGTCGAACTCCTTGAACATGGCCTCCACCAGGTCCGATGGGGAGGAGAAGAAGTTGGTCCTGCTCCAGGGCTCCTTGAGTCCTCCTCCCTCTATGGTCATCCTCACCTCACCGGTGCCCTGGCCGGATCGACCCCAGAGGTCCTCCACGCACCCCGCCACGGCGGGGGTGATCACGCTAGATGCCACGAAGGGATCTGTCACCGCCCTGAACCGGCGAACCGCACTTTTGCCTGAGTCCACGTCAGTGAAGTGGATGTGGTACTCGTTGAAGGGGGGGAAGACCCCCACCCTGCCGTAGATCCCCTGGGGCCTGTCCTGCATCACGGTGCCCACCACCGCCCCCAGGGATCCAAGCTTGAAGGGGGTCTGAAGGCTGGGGATGACCCCCACAACCGATGCGTCGGTGGCGAAAAAGCGGACGGTCCCCCTGTTGAGGAAAGGGTGTCCGAAGGCCAGGAACTTGTCCCCGTCCACCGCCGTCACGGTGCCGATGGAGCCCACCGTCACATCCCCCACCGCAAGGGCCACCCCCAATGCGGAACCGGGCTCAAAGCCTGGTCCTCGGGACAGTTGGGTGTCATTGCGACCCGAGGGGAGGATCTGCCGAGCGGATAGGCCGCCGGCTATCCGTTTGGCGAACCGGCCACTCACTCCCCCTATCATGAGAGGGGAGTACAGGGCCAAATCCTGGGATTCGGGGGCAACGTCCCTCGCCCCCCCATCTTCCTCGTCCATCGGGCCCTCCAGCCTTTCCACCCCGGGGGTCTCCCCCCGCTCCATGGGGGGTATCTTCAACATCTCCTCCATGGGGGTCACCAGTCCCATACGGTGGTCTCCGAACTCCCATCCGAAGCCTACTGCGCCCACCAGGCGACCCCCCACGTAGACCGGAGATCCGCTCATCCCGGCGGCGATCCCTCCAGACCTGCCGATCAGGTCCCCCTTGGCCCTAACCAGCACAAGCCTCCTTGGGGCCTCCTGCTGGTCCAAGACACCCAGGATATCAAGGTCAAAGGGTTTGATGTCCCGCCCCTGGAAGACCGTTAAGCCAACACCTTTCAGACTAGGCTTGATGTCACCAACCCTTAATATGCCCCCCTTGACGTTGAACGTATCCGCCAAGGCCAAGGAGGGGCAGGAGGAGATAAACACCGCCACAAGAAACCCCAACAGGGGGCGCGTCATCCTACGAATCCGAATCCCTCCAAAGCCTGCCGGTCTTGTAGAACTTCAGGTACGCCATCATGAGGTCGTCCAGGTCCCCATCCAACACCGCCTGGACGTTCCCTATCTCGCATCCGCTTCGATGGTCCTTAACCAGCTGAAAGGGCTGAAGGGTGTAGGACCTTATCTGACTACCCCAGGATATGGCCCTCTTCTCACCCTGGATGGCCTCCAGTTGTTCCTGCCTCTCCCTTAGCTGTCGCTCGAAGAGTTTGGACTTGAGCATCTGGAGAGCCGTGGCCCTGTTCATGTGCTGGGATCTCTCCACCTGGCAGCTCACCACTATACCGGTGGGGATGTGGGTTATCCTAACCGCCGAGTCGGTCATGTTAACGTACTGACCTCCGGCGCCGCTGGCCCGGAAGGTATCCATCTTTATGTCCTCGGGCCTTATCTCGATCTCCACGTCGTCGGGAAGAACGGGCATCACCTCTACGGAGGCGAAGCTGGTGTGCCTCCGCTTGGCGGCATCGAAGGGGGATATCCTCACCAGCCGGTGGACCCCTCTTTCACCTTTGAGGTATCCATAGGCGTACTCCCCCGACACCTGGAAGGTCACGCTCTTTATCCCCGCCTCCTGATCGGGTAGCTCGTCCAGGACCCGGACCTTGAAGCCGTTCCGCTCGGCCCAGCGGACGTACATGCGATAGAGCATCTCCGCCCAGTCTTGGGAGTCTAGGCCGCCGGCTCCCGCATGGATCCCCACTATGGCATCGGACCTGTCGTACTCCTCGTCCAACAGGGTCAGCACCTGGGTCCTCTCCAGCCTACGCTCCATCTCCGCGGCCCTATCGTAAAACTCCCGGGACAGATCCTCGTCCTCCCCGGCCTGAAGCAACTCCGCCAGGGTCTCCAGGTCCTCCATCTCCCGCTCCAGTGCGCTGAACGACTCCCTCCGCTGCTGAAGCTGAGATAGTTCCCGGGCCACTTCCGTCGAGTCCTCCCTCTCCCAGAACCCATCGGAGGAGACCCGCTCCATGAGCTCCCCTATCTTTCGATCCAGTCCCTCCAGGTCAAAGGCTGTCACGCAGCTCGCACATCCGCGAACGCAAGTTGCCCATGACCGTGCTCACCGGGAGAACGACCATGTACACCCCTCCTAAGAGTTGCTATATTGGACGGTGCAAGATTATACCACCTAAGGGGTGGGCGGGGAGCTGAGCAGAAGGGGATGGGCGAACACGTGAGGCTTGACAACCGGGTAATGGCTCTGAAGATGCTCTTCGACAACCTGGGGAAGCTAACCCCCAGCTCCGCCATCGCGGGGGAGCTGGGAGTGACAAGGCAGGGTATCTCCAAGATGGTGGGCATCCTGAGGGACGAGGGGATACCCATATCCTCCGTCCCCCACAAGGGGTACGTGCTGGAGGGCCCCCCTGGGGAGGACCGCTTCTCCCCCTCTTGGGCGGAGATGCTCCTGTGGGACTGTCCCCTGGGGCACCCGATCCTCCACTTCGAACGGATCGAATCGACCCAGAATCCGGTGAAGGATCTGGCCCAGAAGGGGCATCCGGAGGGAGTGACCGCCGTGGCGGACCGGCAGACCATGGGAAGGGGAAGGAGGGACCGTAGGTGGGAGTCGCCGGAGGGGGGGCTTTACGCCTCGGTGCTCTTGAGGCCCCCGATCCTGCCGGGACACGTCCAGATGGTCAACCTGGCCTGCGCCATGGCCATGGGGGACGCCATAGAGGCCCGCTGCGGCATCAAGGTGGACATAAAGTGGCCCAACGACCTCCTAGTTGGGGGTAGAAAGCTCTGCGGCATGCTCAGCGAGGGGGCTGTGGAGGCAGACCGGGTTCACCACATAGTGGCGGGCATAGGTGTCAACATCAAGGGCTCCCCAACCATCCAAGACTCCCCCCAAGACGTGACGTCCATCGCGGAGGAGGGGGGCACCTTGGTGGCAAGACATGATCTTCTGGCCTTCTTCCTGAGGAGCCTCAAACACCACATAGGGATCCTTTGCGAAGACCGAAAGGCTTTCATAAATTCCTATCGCGGAAGGTGCTCCACCCTGGGTCGTCGGATCGTGGTATCATCCGATTCCGGGACCTTGGAGGGCGTGGCGGAAGACGTGGAGGATGAAGGATCCCTTTTGATCCGCACCTCAACCGGGCTTCTCAGGTTCTCCGCCGGCGACGTGAGGCACGTTAGACCAATCAAAGGAGGTGAAGGGGAATGAGACTGACCGAGAGGGCCAAGACCAGCGGCTGAGCCGCCAAGATAGGTCCAGCGGAGCTGGACACCATATTGAGGGGGTTGCCCTCCCGCAGGGACCCTAACCTCCTATCCGGGTGGGACAACGGGGAGGACGCGGCCCTGTGGAGGATCGGAGAGGGACGGCTGGCCATACTAACCGTGGACTTCATCACCCCCATAGTGGACGATCCATTGACGTTCGGGGAGATCGCCGCCGCCAACTCGTTAAGCGACGTTTTCGCCATGGGGGGATCACCCAAGGTGGCGCTGAACCTTGTGGCCTTCCCCACCTCCTGCGAACCCCTGGAGGTTTTGAGCCAGATCCTAGAGGGGGGGGCCAGGAAGGTGATGGAGGCCGGGGCCTGCCTTGCGGGGGGGCATAGCGTCCAGGACGAGGAACCCAAGTACGGCCTCTCCGTCTACGGAGAGGTGGATGAAGGTGGACTTTGGCGGGTGACCGGCGCCAGGGAGGGGGACTCGCTCATCCTCACCAAGCCTGTGGGAAGCGGGATAATAACCACCGCCTCCAAGGGGGGGGTGGCCGAGGGAGATTGGCTGGATCAGGCTGTCCAATGGATGAGGATGCTGAACAACGTGCCGGGTAGGATGGATCGGTCCCTGCTTGGGAACGTCCGGGCCGCCACCGACGTGACCGGCTTTGGGCTTTTGGGGCACTGCATGGACATGCTGAGCCATCGGGAACTGGACCTGGTGATCCACCATGACCAGGTACCGTTTATAGATGGGGCGTTCCAGATGGCCTCCATGGGGATGGTCCCCGCCGGGGCCTATTCTAACCGGGGTCATGTGGAGCATCGGGTGCTAATGTCCCCAAACGTACCGTTGGCGGTCCAAGATATCCTATTCGATCCTCAGACCTCCGGGGGACTCCTGCTGGCGGTGGCCCCGGGGTCGGAGAAAGAGGTGCTCAGTCAGCTGTGGGAGCTTGGCTTCCACAGGGCCGCAACGGTTGGGAGGTTCATCAAGGGGGAGGGGAAGGTTCTGGTGGAGTAACCCCTCCCCCGCCTTTCTACTTCCAGATATCCTCATATTCTCATCAGGGAGCCCCCGTATATCCTCTGCCAGGTCTCGTTGTAGACCTGGCCGGGGGGCAGAATGTTGGACGCCAGGCCCTCCCGGATTGCCGCCTGGGCCACCGCCTCCGCCACCCTGGGTGCAGTCTCGTCGCAGAACGGATCCGCCAGGACGTTTTGAGGGGACAGCTCGTGGTCCTCAGTGACCGATGCCAGCGCATCCGCTGCAGCGATCAGCATCGAATCGCTTATGGCGGTGGCTCTGACGTCCAAGGCCCCCCTCATGATCCCTGGGAAGGCCTGGAGGTTGAGTAGCGGGTTCGGGTGCTCCACGCTGCCGGTGGCCACCACCGCGGCTCCGGCGGATACGGCCTCCTCGTAGGATATCTCCGGATCGGGGAGCGCCATTGCGAAGACCACCGCCCCTTTGGACATGGAGGCCACGTGGTTAGGGCTAACCAATCCCCCCCTGGAGAGGCCTATCATCACGTCCGCCCCCTTGAGGGCCTCGGCGATGCCCCCCCGGATCCCCTCCGGGTTGGTCCTCTGGGCCAGCTCCGCCTGGATGTGGTCCATCCTGGGGTTCTCCTCCCCAAGGACGCCGGAGCTATTGAGGCAGACCACATTCCTGGCCCCGGCGGCCAGGAGGAGCTCCACGGTGGCAACCCCGGCGGCACCGGCGCCTATTATCACGATCCTCACGTCCTCCAACCGCTTCTCCACCAGCTTCAACGAGTTCTTAAGGGCCGCCAACATGAGGACGCTGGTCCCGTGTTGATCGTCACACAGGACCGGGATGTCCAACGTGGACCTCAACTTCCTCACCACGGTGAAGGTGTTGGGGCTGGATATGTCCTCCACGTTGACCCCCCCTAGGGTGGGAGCCATCAGCCTAACGCAATGGACCACCTCATCGGGATCGTTCGTGTCCAGGCACATCGGGAAGGCGTTGATGTCGCCGAAGAGCTTGAAAAGGAGGCACTTCCCCTCCATGACCGGCAGGGCTGCCGCGGGTCCCACGTCCCCCAATCCTAAAACGGCGGACCCATCGGTCACCACCGCCACCCGGTTTCCCCTGCCGGTGTAATCGAAGCTGCAGGAGGGGTCCTCCGCTATGGCCATGGCGGGGTGGACGCTCCCGGGCACGTAGGCCAGTGCCAGGTCCTCCTGGTTCCTTATGTTCACAGTGGGGTAGATCTTTATCTTGCCCTTGGCCCTTCGATGGATCTCCAGGGCCCTCACCTTATCAACCGTCACGGTCACAACCCCCTTTAGTCCATCACAAGTCCTGAAACCGCTGGTTCCAAGAGTGGCTCCCCTCCCTAGGCTCCCGGGGATCCATCATGGCCACCTCCAGGGAGTCCAGGTCTACCACCATTCCATCCTCCCCGCAGATCACCCGGGAGCTTAGATGGTTGAACATGGACGCCACCGCATCGGGTCCCAGCCTAAGCACCCCTCGCCCCATATGGGTCAGGAGCACCAGGGGGACCGGGATCTCACTCAGCAGCTCCTTCAAGTCCTCCAAGGACAGGTGATCCAGGTTTGGCCTCCGCCTCTCCAGCGTCACGTTGACAACCATAACCTGACAGCTTCTGGCTATCTGGAAAACCTGTGGGACCAGGGAGGTATCGCTGACTATCCCAACGGACCTCAAACCCCGGCCGGAGAGGACGAAGCCGAAGGTCGTCACCCCGTGATGCTTAAGCCCCAGGGCCCTAAGGGTCTGTCCCTCTCCCAGGGGGTAAGAGCCCCCATCCTCGAGCAGCACCCGCCTTCCAACCTTTCGTCGCAGGTACCCGAATACCACCGGCTCGTCGGAGAGGGCGTCCTTTGGTAAGAAAATGCTCCCCCTCTCGTTGAAGCCGCCCCCCACCATGGCCTCCACCACCGCGTTGGCATCGCCGCAGTGGTCCAAGTGCCGGTGGGATATTATCACCCCATCCAGCTCGGTGGGATCCAGCTCGGGAACGGCCCTGCATATCTGATGCAGGCTACCCGGCCCAGGGTCCAGGACCCCTGCGAACCCTCCGTATCGGAAGAAGATCCCCCCGCTGGACCTGATCTGATGCATGGTACAGAACCTCGCGCCGGAGGTACCAAGAAAGCGCAAGAAGTTCCCGGGGTAGATCGATGACGTTGGCGTGGCTCCTCCCCCCTTCATAAAATGGCTGGGATGTGGTAGAAGTATATGCTTAATTTGGAGGCTGTGCTATGCTTTGAGCGATAAGAAGGGGTGGGAGGTGATATCAAATGAACAGGCTACACCCCGATGACCTTCCGGACAAGCCGGTCACGGTGGGTCAGATACTGAGCGCCATGGACGGTTATCCCGGCTACCTGGAAAAGCTTCTACAGCAGATCCAGCAGTGGCTTACTTACCTGGCGGAGAAGAAGTATCCCACGTTCATCGATGAACTATACTGGGGCAACGGGGACTACGAAGGGGAGGCCCTTCTCCCCCAGATCTCCTGGGTCGAGGCCTTCGCGGATCTGATGCCCTCCAACGGGGAGCTAAAGGGGCACCGGGAGGCGGTGGTCCTGGGGGTGGGGTACATTGATTTCGAGAACGCCCTTCGGATGGCCATAGACCACGGGGCCATCTTCAGCAGGGGCCGTTGCTCCCGCATATGGCTGGTCACCGACAGTTGGATCACCGCCGAGGTCTGCGCCTACCTGGAGCACATCAAGGTCCTAAGGGATCAGGGGATAGACATAAGGGCGGTGGTGGTGACCCCCTGGGGGTGGACCGAGGTACCATTGGCCACGAGACCCGGTTGCTTCGGCAGGACCGCGTGGACCGACGGGAGGGCCGACGGAAGGTAGATCAGAGCTAGGCAGCAAACGGGGGATGGCTCAATGGGCCGTCCCTCGTCAGTTTAGGCCGCCCCCTAAAGGGGGGCGGCCACGGTTCCGAAAACATCCTTGAGCAGGGCTGTTGGGTCCTAAATGCAAATAAACCTGGAGGGAGGTTCCGCCCATGGGGGATCCCCTGTTTCAGTTCACCGGCGTAGGTTCCCAGATAGACTGGGGGACCATGCTGGACAAGATAATGGAGAACGCCCGGAAGCCGGAGAAGATCTGGGAGGAGCAGAAGGACAAGCTGGAGCTCAAGAAGGGGCTCTACGAAGAGCTCTCCGCCAGCATGAAGCAGCTTAGGAGCAGCATAACGTCCCTCAAGCTGGCGTCCACCTACAACAAGAAACAGGCGGAGCTGGTGAGCCTGGAGGCGGGCAAGTCCGCCGACTCCATCCTAACCGCCACGGCGGACACCTCCGCCGCCATAAACCAGTGGACGTTGAAGGTGAACCAGATAGCCAAGGCGGAGCGCAGGACCTCCGACAGGTTCGACAGCGTGAGCGAGGCGTTGAACCTGTCTGGTACCTTCAGGATATACGTGGGGCAGCAGTGGGCGGAGGTTACGGTCAACAACTCCGACTCCCTCAGGGAGATAAACTACAAGATCCAGAAGGCACTGGACAGCTCCGGTAAGCCGCTGGCCATCACCAGCAAGATATTGGACAACCGGATAGTCCTGGAGAGCTCTTCCACAGGCCTTGGGACCTCGGGGCCCAAGGCCTCCGAGAACTTCACCATGGGTAGCTCCGACGTGGTCTACCTACCCAGGGAGGCGAACGGCTGGTACCCAAGCTCGGTTACCGTCAAGTCCGGCTCGGTTACCTACACCGCGGGGACCGACTTCTCCTACGATCCCACAAAGGGATCCATAACTTGGCTGGGCTCCAACAAGCCCGCGCAGGGGGCGGAGTTCACCGTCACCTACTCCCAGGACACCGAGACGGTGACCAGGGGAACGGGGGCCAGCGACACCCTATCCATCGGAGCCCCGAGGCCATCAGTCATCATCATAAATCAAGGTAGCACCACCTACGTGGAGGGACAGCACTTCACCTACGACTCCTCCACCGGGACCGTAACGTGGACATCCTCGTCAAAGCCGGCGGACGGGACCGATTACACCGTCAAGTACCTCTACTATTCGAACAACAACCCCTTCTACCTGGAGGACGTGTCGGGGACCTTGGTGTCCGGGAACCGTCTGGCGGGCACCGGATTGGGCCTCATGGACCCTTCGAGGCACGTGGCGGCCCAGAAAGCCATCCTGGAGGTGGACGGCCAGCAGATAGAGCAGGACAGCAACACCATCGAGGACCTGATCGCCGGGGTGAAGCTGAACCTGGTGGGGACCGGGACCGTCAAGATGGACGTCACCGTTGACGCCAAGAAGGCGGTGGAGGGGCTACAGAACTTCGTCACCGCCTACAACGACGTGATGGACTGGATAAACATCCGCCTGTCGGAGGAGAGCAAGACCCAGAATAGCTCTAGCTCCAACAAGAACGATGACTTCTACAAGAAGTTCGGGCTGCTCCACGGGGACTCGCTCCTCTGGCAGATAAAGGACCAGATGAGGCAGATGTTCTCCTATCCCCTCTCCAACCTTCCAAATGCGTACACTTCCCGGGGCTACCTTTCAACCACGTCACCCCTCAACCTGTCGGGGGAAATGGTGATTGACGTTGAGGGCATGAGGGCCAAGATCACCGTGTCCCCCTCGGACTCCCTGGAGACCATAAAGACCAAGCTGACCAACCTGACGGACATGACCGCCGGTAGCGGCGGATCCGCCAAGGGGTCCACGGTCCCATTGGACGTCTCCATCGAGAACGGCCGATTGGTGGTCAGGTCCAAGTCCAAGAACACCGGGGCGATGACCGTGTCGGACACCATCACCCGGAACACCTCGTCCAACTGGGACCGGCTCCCCTACACCCCCAACTTCAACCCACCAATATCGGGCAAGATGGTGATAAGGAGCGGCTCCACCACCTACGCGGAGAACGTGGACTACACCATCCAGACGGTGGAGAACTCGAACGGGGCCCTGGAGAGCCGGGTTGTCTGGCTGGATGGGGGTAGGAGGCCCACCGGGAGCTACAACGTGGCCTACACCTACCACTCCGGGAAGGTATCCATAGCCACCACGGGCAACCTAACGAACCTGGGGCTCTCTCAGGACAACTCGAGGAGCTCCATATCCTACGGGGGAATAACCACCGAGAAGGCCAACTACGGGAAGAGCGGAAAGCTGGAGTTCGACGTTCAAACCTTCATGAACAGGATGGGGAGCGACAACGACGGGATGGCTAACCTCATGTCCTCCATGATGTCCAAGCTGGACGACTTCCTGGGCAACATGGTGGACTCAACCCAGGTCAGCGTGGGCAACGAGGCGGTAGTCAAGGGTCGCATATCCGGCCGGATAAAGTCCATAGACGACCAGATAAAGACCATAGACAAGAGGATATCGGACTTCGAGGTACGACTGAAGATAATGCAGCAGTCTTACTACAACCAGTTCGTGGCCATGGAGAAGACCATATCCAGGATGAACCAGCAGCTCTCCTGGCTTGCAGGTATAGTGGCCCAGCTGAACGGGATGGGCAGGAGCTGAGCCTAGGCTGGAGGATATAAAACGGGGGGATGCCCAACGGCGTCCCCCCTCGTTTTAAACTAAGTTTTTACTCAATGGTGGAGGCGGGGGGAATCGAACCCCCGTCCGACAACGGCCAGCCTAGAAGCGCTACGGGCGTATCCCGCGTTTTAGTTTAAGGCCAGAGGCTCCCACGGGCGGGATCCCCTTACCCGGGCCTTCCTAGAGTCTCGACAGGTGACCGAAAGGCTAAACCACCCATCCAGCCGCCTAAGTGACGCCCTCTTGAGATCCGGCGGCGCGATCCCAAGGAGCGTGGCCGCTAACTAAGCAGCCAGAGCGTAGTTATCGTTGGCGTTTTTCTTTTCGGGACCCAGATTAACGAGGAAGTCCCAACCTCGGCCCGCTCTCCTAAACCCTCCTGTTGCCGTCGAAACCTGTCGCCCCCTCTAAAACCGAATCATCGAGATTTGATGGCTCGCTCCATCTCCCTCTTGGCCTGCTTCTCCGCCAACGCGTCCCTCTTGTCATGAAGTGCCTTACCCTTGGCTATCCCCAGCTCCACCTTGGCCCAACGGTTGCCCTTTATGTATATCTTAAGGGGAACTAGGGTAAGCCCCTTCTCCCTTATCCGCTGGGAGAGCTTGAGTATCTCCCCCTTGGAGGCCAGAAGCTTCCTTGGACGCTCGGGATCCACGTTGTAGTAGCTCCCCTTCTCGTAGGGGGCTATGTGCACCCCCAACAACCAGAGCTCCCCGTCCTTGACGGTGGCGTAACCGTCCTTTAGGTTAACCCTACCCTCCCGCAAGGACTTTATCTCCGTGCCGGTGAGGACCATCCCCACCTCCAAGGTGTCCAGGATGAAGTAGTCGTGGCGAGCCTTCCGGTTCTGGGCCACTACCCTGTCTTCCCCCACCCTAACACCTCCGTTCAAACCAGATTCTAAACGCAAAGTCATCTATAGTCAACTCGTGCTGCCCCAAACCATACGAGAAAAGGGGGCCCACTGGGCCCCCTTGCGATCTCATGGTCGGGGCGAGAAGATTTGAACTTCCGACCTCTTGGTCCCGAACCAAGCGCGCTAACCAGACTGCGCTACGCCCCGAACGGAGGAGATTTTAGCACCCCTTTCACGCCCCGTCAAATCGGAGCCGTATGGATGCCTACTTGGGCTGTATCCTGGTGAAGAAGTGAGCCTTCCCGTCCTTCTCGACCCGGAGGATGACCGCCGTCTTGTTGAGGGGGTTGTGATCCTTAGGATTTATGGAGAGGACCGCGTGGTGGAGCTTCAGGTCCTTGGTCTTCTCCAGCGCCTGGGCTATGGCGGTGCCGTCCACCTTGCCGGCCCGCTTTATGGCGTCCGCCAGCCAGTAGACCGAGTCGTAGGCTAGAACGCCGTTAACGAACTCCTTGCACTCGTCCTTATACTTCTCCTTGTAAGCCTTGAAGAATGGCTGCATCCCCGGGTCCTCCAGGGAGGTGTGGTTCACCCAGTAGGTCCCAACCAGGGCGTTACCGGCTATCTCGTACATGAAGTCCGCGTATCCGTCGCCGCCCATTATGACCAGGTCCTTCATCCCCAGCTCCCGGGCCTGCTTGATAATGAGGGCCATGTCCTTGCCCATGCCGGGCAGGAAGAGCACGTCGGCGCCGGAGTTGCGAACGTTGGTGAGCTGGGCCCTGAAGTCTGTGTCGGTGCCCTTGTAGGCCTCGTCAGCCACTATCTTGCCGCCCAGCTTCTCGAACTCCTTGATGCAGAACTCCCTGAGCCCCTGGGAGTAGTCGGAGGCCACATCGTAGAGCATGGCGCCCTTCTTCTTGCCCAGCTTCACCGCCGCCAGGTTGGCCAGAACCTTCCCCTGGTAGGGATCGGTGAAGCAGATTCGGAAGGAGTAGGGGCGAACCTTGCCCTTCTCATCCACGGTGACCAGGGGGTTGGTGGAGACGGTACCTATCTGGGGGACCTTCGCCTTGTTGACGATGGGAGCGGTGGCTATGTTGGCCCCGGAGGCGTTGGCCCCTATTATGGCCACCACCTTGTCCTGATCGATCATGCGGCGCACCGCGTTGACCGCGTCCTCCGCCCTGGTGCGCCAGTCATAGGGGACCAGGACCAGCTTGTTCCCCAGGACCCCACCCTTGGCGTTGATCTCCTCCACCGCCAGCTGGGCCGCCCTAAGCTCCGTCTGGCCGTAACCCGCATAGTCCCCCGTGAGGGCCGCCAGGTAGCCAATCTTGATCTCCCCCGCCATGGCGGACCCCACGAACAGGGCCACTAGAGCCACGGCAACCGCCAGGATCCCAAACTTCTTCCTCACTCCACAACACCTCCCAAATGAAGATGCGGAACTTGCCAAAGATTCTACCATCCACAGGAGAGGAGTTGCATAATATATCCATTAAAATACGGAGAGATCGGGGGGGGAATTTTTCGCCTATTCGAACTTCGGGACTTCTTGCGTCAAACATGCATATGGTATCATGTACACAAGAAGCGGGAGGGGGAACCCGTAGCTTCGATCATCCAAGGGAGGGATGGAAGTGAAGCTCCTCAAGACCTATGCGGAGAAGTGCGTCCGGTGCGGCGCCTGCATGGCCGCCTGCGCCAAGGCCTACTTTAAGGAGGAGGACCCGGAGCTTTCCAGGATAAGGGTGTCCGACGTGGGCAACATGCCTAACCTGAACGTCTGCAACCAGTGCGGCGCCTGCATAGAGGTGTGTCCCACCCAGGCGCTGGAGAGGGACAAGAACGGGGTGGTCCAGCTCAGGAAGGACAAGTGCACCTCCTGCATGATGTGCGTAGGTTACTGCCCCACTGCTAGCATGTTCTTCAACGCCAAGAAGCAGAGCCAGCCCTTCAAGTGCATCGCCTGCGGACTCTGCGCCAAGGCATGCCCCACCGGTGCCTTGGAGATCATAGGCTAGATCCGCCAGCAAGCCTAGGGTTAACCATAGACGTCCTCACGAAAGGAGCGTAACGAGATGGAGAAGATGAAGCTTCTCGCCCAGTGGACCTACACGCCCAAGCCCATTCACCGGGGCTACACCAAGGAGGTCTGCCTCGTTGACCTGGGCAACCGGGACGGCAAGTACCGTTTCGAGACCAAGACCCTGTCCGATGAGTTCGTGGAGCGCTTCACCGGCGGAAGGGGGTTCGGCCTGGGCCTCCTCTGGGAGGCGGTCAACGAGAACACCAAGTGGGATGACCCGGAGAACGAGATCATCATATCCGGCGGCCCCCTCTGCGGCATAACCCAGTACCCCGGGGCGGGCAAGTGCTACTCGGTCTTCCTCTCCCCCGCCACCAAGCAGACCTACGCCAGCAACGCGGGGGGGTACTTCGGTCCCCTGATCAAGTTCTCCGGCTTCGACTCCTTCGAGCTGAGGGGCATCGCGGACCGTAACGTGATCATCTTCGTGGACGGGGACCAGGGCAAGGTGGAGATATACGAGTCCCCCTTCAGCCCCAAGGACAACTCCTACACCATAACCGATGAGCTCCACGACTACTTCTCCGCAGAGGATGAGGATAGGGAGAACGGCAAGAGGGCCATATCGGTGGTCTCCACTGGCCAGGCGGCGGCCCACAGCTACATCTGCGGCATGAACTTCAGCTTCTACGACCTGCGCCGCAAGGTGGCCAGGCTGAAGCAGGCGGGCAGGGGTGGCGGCGGCACGGTGCTCCGCCACAAGGGGGTCCACGCCCTAGTGGTCAAGAAGCGCAAGGTGACCGGCGTGGAGAACGACCCGGCGGACCTGGCCACCCTCCAGCAGGTGGGCATAAAGCTCCACAAAGAGATCCACGACTACGATGACGTGCAGTGCAAGATGCGCAAGGTCGGCACCGCCCACCTCAACGAGGTCATGAACGACTACCACCTGTTGCCGGTCAACAACTACAAGTTCGGCCAGCATCCGGACATAAACAACATCCACTCGGACGTCTACACCAGCCTCTTCACCCAGGGGCTCCCCGACGGGTGCTGGTACGGTTGTTCCCTCTCCTGCGCCAAGGCGGCGGACAACTTCGAGCTGAAGACCGGACCTTGGAAGGGCAAGAAGGTGACCGTCGACGGCCCCGAGTACGAGACCGCCGCATCCCTCGGATCGGTCATTGGCATATTCGATCCCAAGTGGACCATAGAGGCCAACTTCTACGCGGACCACTACGGGTTCGACACCATATCCCTGGGCACCATCCTGGCCTTCCTGGCAGAGTGCTACGAGCTGGGGCTCATCAACAAGGACCACACCGGCGGCCTTGAGCTCACCTTCGGCAACAAGGACGCCATGATGGAGATGATCCACCGGATGGCGGAGGGCACCGACGAGTTCGCCGTGGCGGCCAGCCGGGGCATAAGGTACCTCAAGGACTTCCTCAGCGAGAAGTACGGGGCGGACCGCAAGGTGATGGAGGACATCGGCATGGAGGGACAGGGCCTGGAGGTCTCCCAGTACCGGTGCCAGGAGTCCATCGCCCAGTGGGGAGGCTACTTCCTCACCCTCAAGGGTCCCCAGCACGACGAGGCGTGGCTCATCTTCATGGACATGGTCAACAAGCAGCTCCCCACCTTCGAGGACAAGGCGGAGGCCCTCTACTACTTCCCCAACTTCCGGCTCTGGTTCTCCCTGGTGGGCCTCTGCAAGCTACCCTGGAACGACATCGAGCCGGCGGACAACCACATCCGCTACAAGGGCATCGAGGCCGCCAAGGTGCCCGAGCACGTGCAGAACTACGTGGATATCTTCAACGCCGTCACGGGCAAGAACATAACCAAGGAGGACATAATCACCCAGTCCGAGAAGGTCTACAACTTCGAGCGGGTCTTCAACCTCCGGATGGGCAAGGGGACCAGGGAGTGGCACAACATCCCCGCCAGGGGCCTGGGACCCGTCTTCGAGGACGAGTACATGGCAAGGCCGGACTACTTCGACGATAAGCTCCGGGAGGCGGGCATAGACCCCCAGGGACTCTCGGTCAAGGAAAAGATCGAGAAGCTCCAAGCCCACCGCAGGGCCCAGTGGGAGAAGCTGGTTGATGCGGTCTACAAGCGCAGGGGATGGAACAAGAACGGCATCCCCACCCTTGAGACCGTAAAGCGCCTCGGCATAGACACCCCTGAGGTGGTGGAGGTGCTGAAGAAGCACCTGCGCCCGGAGGACGAGTGGGACAACTGATGGATAGCTTCATCACCGTCAACGGAGATCGGCACCCCTGGAGAGAGGGGATGACCGTCAAGGACCTGCTGGACGAGAAGCGGTTCACCTTCCGAATGATCGCCGTATGGATCGACGATCGACCCGTGGAGCGGGATCGATTCGACTCCACCCCCATACCCAAGGGGGCCAAGGTACAGGTGGTTCACATGATAAGTGGCGGCTGATGAACCCAATGTAACTTAACGGGTCGCTGAAGGAGGTGAGGGGCGGACCTAGATGGTCCGCCCCTCACCTTAATGTCCCAGTACCGAGATCCCCTCAATCCGATAGTTTCCCAACCAGCAACAGGTCCTCCTTGGACAGCTGGGCCAGCCCTCTCTTCCAGGCGAAGACCGCCGCCTGGGTCCTGTCCACCAGATCCAGCTTCTTTAGGATGTGGCTCACGTGGTTCTTCACCGTCTTCTCCGAGAGGACCATCTTCCGGGCTATCTCCCCGTTGTTGAGTCCCTGGGAGATCCAGTAGAGCACCTCCATTTCCCTGGGGGTTAGCCGGGACAGAAGGTCCCGCTCCTCCCTCCTCCTGTTGAAGGTGCTGAGCAACTTGCCCGCCACCTTCGGATCCACGTACGAGTGCCCCCGGTAGACGGACCTTATGGCGGACAGTAGCTCCGCCATGCCCGACGCCTTGAGAACGTAGGCATCTATCCCAACCGACGAGAGGGCGGTTATGTGGTCATCGTCGTCGAAGGCGGTAATGGCCACGAACCTGGGGGAGCACCCCATGGCCTTTAGATCCTTGACCACCTGGATCCCGTCCTTCTTGGGCATGTGGATGTCGAAGAGAAGCACATCGGGCTTCAGGGCGGACACCATCTCCACCGTGGCATCCCCGTCCTCCGCCTCCCCTATGACCTCCATGTCCTTCTCCATCTCGAGGAGGCGGCGCAGACCATCCCGGAAAAGCCTATGGTCATCCGCCAGAACTATCCGTATCTTCCTCATGGTCCAACCTCCCAAGGGGTATGCTGAATACTACCGCCGCCCCCTTGCCGGGGGCGCTATCTATCCTCAGGGTGCCTCCCAACAACCGCACCCGCTCCTCCATGTTGACGAGGCCGAAGGAACCCCTCCTATGGGCCTCCGCCCTGGCCTCCTCGGGGTCGAAGCCCCTGCCATCGTCCTGGACCTTGAACGTGGCGGCCGCGTCCCCAAAGGACGCCAGGATCTTAACGTTCCTGGCGCCCCCGTGACGGATGCCGTTGGTCACCGCTTCCTGGATCACCCGGTAAGCATTGGCCCTGCCCGGACCGTTGAGACAGTCGGCCCCTCCCTTAACCACCACGTCCACTTTTACCTTGTACCTTTCGGATATAACCTGGGCCAGGACCTTTAGCCCGTGCTCCAGCCCTAGGTCCAACCCTGAAGGCTTGAGGCGCCAAAGGAAGTTCCTGAAGTCCAAAACCGCATCCCGCATCTGCTCCCGAAGGCACTCTATCTCCCTCATGGCGCCTGGCGCATCACCCCCGGCCACGCAGGACTCGAGCTTGTCCAATATTAGGAGCGCACCGGAGCAGTGCTGGGCCGGCCCGTCGTGAACGTCCCTGGCCAGCCGGAGGCTCTCCTGCTCCACCAGCCTCAGGGCCATGGCCAGATCCCTGTAGCTGGCCTCCGATGGATTGAGCTTGGGGGAACCGGCGTTTTCCCTTATTACCGCCAGCGCCAGCTTCAGCTTCCACATGGTCTCATCGGTCTTGAACAGCATTCTCTCGAGCCTGGCCTTGTCCCTCTCCAGCTGATCCCGCCGGCGCCTCAGGTTCCGCTCCCTCTCCTCGAAACTTCCCTTAAGCTTCATTAGCCGGGAGGCCTCCTCGTAGGCCTCCGCCTGCAGGGCCTCATCCTTCATCTGAGCCCCCTTGGCTAGACGAGCCCGGGCCTTCTTGTACGCCTCCGCCAACGAGTCCGAGGCGGCCATCACATCATCCAGCTCCCGCCTCAACTCTTCTATCTCTCGCTGCTTCTCCTTGACGCTGGTTCTTATCTCATCCTTTATGTCCAGTACGGTCTCTATGCTGGAGTCCAGGGACTTGGCCGCCACGTCTATGGTCTCGTCTATCTTCTTGATCCAACCGTCCTTCTCCAAACCCCAGCCCCCCTGGCAAAATCTCTCCCCACCATTATAATTCGGACACGACCACACGAAACTCAACCTCCGGGAGAAGAGCCGATGTCTGACGAGAACACCCCATCTCCATCCAGGAACATAAGACACCAGGTGGGCAAGGCGGTCCACCTTTTCTCCATGATAGCCCCAGGAGACAGGATAATGATAGGCCTGTCGGGGGGGAAGGACAGCATGCTGCTATCCATCTGCCTCCGGGAGCTTCAGCGCCGGAGCCCGGTGAGGTTCCACCTCATGACCTGCTTCATCGACCCCACCGGGGGGGAGATGGACCCCGCCCCCTTTGAGGAGTTCTCGGCTAATATAGGGGTACCCTTCGTGCTCATCCGACACGACACGTTCAAGATAATAGAGGGGCGAGGGGAGAGGAACCCGTGCAGCCTGTGCGCCAACCTGAGGCGGGGCATATTGGCCTCGGCGGCCCGGGAGAGGGGTTGCAACGCCATAGCGCTGGGGCACCACCTGGACGACGCGGTGGAGACCGCCATGATGAACCTGCTGATGGCGGGCCGCTTCAGATCCTTCGAGCCCGCCATGACCATGTCCCGTTCCAACGTAAAGGTGATAAGGCCCCTGGTGTTACTGCGGGAATCCGCCATAGAGGCGGAGGTCCGCCGCCTGGGGTTGAAGACCATGGCCCCCCCCTGTCCCTTCGGGAGGGTAACCCAGCGAACCAGGGTCAAGGGGCTCATAAGGGAGATCGAGTCTGAGGTGCCGGACGTGACGGGCAACATACTAAACGCCCTTACGTCCATTCCACGTCCCCTGGGATGGGGGCGTGAGGGCTAGAACCCAAGGAAGCATCAGGACCCAAGAGAGGAGGCCCACCAGTGCAAGATCAGGAGACCCTTGAGCGATACTTCTCCTGGGACCCCAGGGACAACGAGGACTTCAGGCCCATGATAATTGGCACCGGCTCCATCGGGGGGAAGGGGAGGTCCCTCCTTTACGCCGCAAGGCGCCTTTGGTCAAGCGGCAACGAGCTCCTGGCGTCGGTAAGAATCCCCCCATCGATGTTCATAGGCACCGACGTGTTCCTTCAGGTCATGGAAAGCATCGGGGGCCAGGACCGGGTTAAGTCCCTGATAGGGGACGACGGCACCGCAGTGGAGGCGGCCTTCCTCTCCACCCGCCTTCCGGACTACGTGATCCCCCCTTTGAGGGACTTCCTATCCCGGGTGGAGGATCCGGTGGTGGTTCGGAGCAGCAGCGTGCTGGAGGACTCCATCAAGCACTCCTTCGCGGGCAAGTACAGGTCCACCTTCCTAATGAACCGGGGATCCCTAGAGGAGAGGGTCCGAAGGGTGGAGGAGGAGATCCTCCGCATATACGCCCGAACCTACTTCCCAACCGCGGTTAGCTACCGCAAGAAGCACCAACTGGGGGACGATCTGATGGGGATAATCGTCATGAGGATGTCCGGTCGCTGGAGGGGCAGGTACTACTACCCCACCACCGGCGGGGTGGGCTACTCAAGGAACGTGAGGCGCTGGACAACCCGGATCAGGATGGAGGACGGGATCCTTAGGTTCGTGTTCGGCCTTGGGACCATGAGCACCAAACGGGGGTACGCCAGGACCTTTTCCCTCACCAACCCGGCCCTTAGGCCCGAGGGGTCCAACCCCTACAAGATAATGAAGCACGCCCAGGAAAAGTTCCAGGCCATCGACGGCACCACCGAGGAGCTGGTCACCCTGGACGTGAAGACCCTGTGGCGGGAGCTCCTCCGCTGGCACCCAAACCTGGGGACCTTCGCCCAGCTGTACACGGTGGACGGGGACACGGGCTACTTCTCATCGGTGGACTACTCAACCGAGATCCCAAACGCCTACTCCAAGATATGTTTCACCTTCGAGGACTTCCCCAAGAAGTGTCGCAGGTTCTTCGACCGCATGAGGGCCCTATTGCCCCTGCTGGAGCAGAGCATGGGGGTACCTGCGGACATCGAATACGCCTACGAACCCACGGAGGACCAGCTGGAGCTCCTGCAATCCAGGCCCCTCTGGATCGGAGGCGTTGCGGTGGGCTCCGCCAAGATCCCGGACCTCACGGGGCGAAAAGTGATCCTCATGGCGGACCGGATGGTGACCGACGGGGTCCTTGAGGACATACCCTATCTGGTCTACGTGGACTACCGGATATACTCTTCGGATCCGGACTTCCACTCGGTTGCCAGGGGGATAGGATATATCAACCAGTCCATGGGGGACCAGAGATACGTACTGGTGGCCCCAGGTAGGGTGGGCTCCAGCAACCCGGAGCTTGGGGTGCCGGTCCAATACAACGAGCTGACCCAGTGCGCCTGCATCGTGGAGCTGGGGATACCAAAGTCGGGGCACATGCCGGAGCTGTCCTACGGCACCCACTTCTTCTCCGATCTGGAAACGGACAACGTAATGTACCTTCCGGTATACGACGGGGAGACTGGAAACCTGTTCGACCAGGACTGGTTCGACTCCGCCCCCTTCGTCCAGGGCCCCCACATGGCCATAAGGATCTACCGGGGTAGCTTCTCAGTCTACTCGGACGGCACCGAGAACCGGGGGGTGGTGGTGGCCAACCGAGTGAATCCCCCGTGCGAAGACTAACGTTGAAACTTGAAGGGATGGGGGGAGCTCAGCTCTCCCCATCCCTCTGCCGCCATATCCGCCAGGCGCCCCTAACCTACTTCAGAAGCCCGGAAACGATGAAGTCCACCGCCTCGTCCTCCGTGAGCCCCTTGGCCATCAGCCCCGCGATCTTGTCGTCCGCGATCCGGCCTATGGCAGCCTCGTGGGTTATCTCCGCCTCCGCGTGAGAGGCCCGGACCACCGGGGAGGCCTCCGCCACCGCCTCACCCTGAACTATCTCGGTGCAGTCCACATGCCCCCTGGCCCCCGGGGCGGCCCCATCGATGGTCCCGTAGAAGGTGCCGGTGCTCCTGTCCTTGAGGACCACTCGGGCCTTCACCAGGGCGGTGCTGTCCCGGCCCGATAGCTTCACCACGTCCTGGACAAGGCAACGGTCGTCCATCTTCCCGTAGACCTTGGAGGTTATCTCCACCGAGCTGCCCACCCCCTTGGCGTCCACGTAGATGTCTATGGAGAGGTCTCCGACCCGGCCCTCCACCAGGGTGAAATCCCCCCGGTAGATCGCCTTGTCCTCCAACACCACGTTGGTCTTGGGGCGGACCACGATCATCCCCTCCGGACCGTGGACGTGAACCTCGTTGTAGGTGAGGGACGAACCCTCCTCCAGGTGGATCTCACCCTCCATCTGGTGGAGGAACTCCTCCGCGTTGGGGAAGACACAGTGGGCCAGGAAGACCGCCTGAGAACCCCTGCGCATCCTTATCTTGGTGTCTATGGTCTGGCGACCCTCCCTGCCCAGGTGGCCGAAGCAGATGTGAACTGGCTTGGCAAGCTTAACCCCCTCCTGGACGGTTATGAGGGCCCTTATGCCGTCCTGGGTCTCCTCCGCATCTATCACAACCCCGGGTAGGACGAGGGAGGACAGCACCTTGTTGCCGTGCACCACCACCGACACCGTGTCGGGGCTACCGAAGTGGGCACCGGAGCTCCTCTCCGCCACCTCCACCAACGCCTTGTACTCGGAAGCCACATCAAACATCCTTGGCCACCTCCCCAACCAGGTCCGGGGATGAATCAGAGCAGGGTTCACACTGGGACATGAAGTAACGCTTGACCGCCTCGGCGCTCCCCTCCAGGATCACGTGCCCCCGGCATATAAGGTAGGACCTGTTGCACTGGGCGGCCACGTCCTCCCGGTGGGTTATTATGAGCACCGAGCTCCCCTCCCGGACCATCCTGCGGAAGAGCTCCATTATCTCCACCAGGGCCAACAGGTCCACCCCGGAGTCCGGTTCGTCCAGGATGGCCAGCTTCGGGCGCATCAGGTACACCGACGCCAGCTCGATCCTCTTCCTCTCCCCGCCGGATAGGGCCTTGTCCACCCGGCGATCCAGGTAAGCCCCCTCCAGCTGAACGAGGCTCAACGCCTCCAATAGCTCCTGGCGGCCCAGGTCCTTGCGGGACAGGGAGAGATACTCCCCGACGGTTATGCCCTCGTACCGGGCCGGGTGTTGCCACGCCAGGGTTATCCCCGCCCGGGCCCTGTCGGTTATGCTCCAATCCGTCACGTCCTGCCCCTCGAAGATCACCCTGCCCTTGGAGGGAGCGTACTGGGGAAGCCCCATTATGGAGTAGGCCAGGGTAGACTTTCCCGCCCCGTTGCGGCCCAGTACCCCCACCACCTCCCCCCGGTTCACCTTTATGTCGAGGCCCTTTAATATTACGTTGCCCTCCCGCTGGACCTCCAGGTCCTCCACCAAAAGCAACGGCTCTCTGTTGGTCATCGTCAAGCCTTCCTCTCTAGAAGCCTAAAGGACCCGGAGGGATAGCTCCTGGGACAGCTTCTCCAGCATGGCTATGCCCCCCAGGGAGTTGCCCTTGGGATCAAGGGCGGGTCCGAAGACCCCTATGCCGTAACGCATCGGCACCGACGCCACGATGCCTCCCCCCACGCCGCTCTTGGCGGGAACCCCCACCCGGACGGCGAACTCCCCGGATCCATCGTAAAGGCCACAGGTGGCCATTAGGGCCCTCAGGACCCGGCAGACCTTGGAAGGAAGGACCCTCTCCCCGGTGAAGGGATTGACCCCGCCGGACGCCAAGGTGGCACCCATGACCGCCAGGTCCCGGGCGTTAACGCTCAGGCTGCACTGCATGAAATAGCTGTCCAGGATGTCCTCTATGTCCCCCTCCAGGACACCAACGCTCCTCATGAAGTAAGCCAACGACCTGTTCCTGTCGCTGGTCTCCTTCTCGGACAGGTAGACCGCCTCGTCCAGGTTCAGGTCTTGGGATCCGGTGAGCCGCCTTGCCAGGTCTCTCACCGCCTCGAAGCGCTCACGGGCCTCCCCATGGGGAAGAAGCGACAGGGTCACTATGGCACCGGCGTTTATGAGGGGGTTCTGGGGCCTGTGGGGCGCCACCATCTCAAGCCTCATTATGGAGTTGAAGGGATCCGCGGTGGGATCCACCCCAACCCGGGAGAAGACCCTCTCCTCCCCTATCTCCACCATGGCCAGCCCCAGGGAGACCACCTTTGATATGGACTGCATGGTGAACTTCCTGTCCCAGTCGCCGGCGGTCCATACCTCACCCTGGACCGACGCCATGGCGATCCCCAGGAGGTCCGGATCCTGCTTGCCAAGCTCGGGGATGTAGGTGGCCACCCGACCCTGCCGGGCCAGGGGACGAACCTGTTGGATAACCGTCTCCAAAACGCTGTTTATCAAGACCTGGTACCTCCCACAATTAAACGCATCTGAGGTCTCTAAATGACGTCGTTCATTATCTGGCCGAACGACTCCCGGGCCCGCTTGGCATCCTGCTCGAAGCCCTGGCGCCCCATGAGCCCATAGGTGTACCTCTTCCCCTGCTCCACCCCCGGCTGATCGAAGGGGTCTATGCCCATGGCCAGCCCCGTCAGGGCGGTGGTGAACTCGTAGAAGAAGATGAGCTCCCCTAAGGACTCGGGGGTGAGGCCCTCCATCTCTATCCAGGCCACAGGGCGCCCCTGCCCCGCCAGGGAGGCGGCGGTGGCCATTGCCTCGCTCCTCAGCATCTCCCCCAACCCGTGCCCCGCCAGATACCCTATGGGCTCCAGGGACTTGAACGGCACCTGGGGTATCACCTGGTCGCTGGGGAACTTGACGTCTATCAAGGTGAAGAACTTGTCATCGGGCCCCTCCATGTAGAGCTGGACCTGGGAGTGCTGATCTATGGCCCCCAGGGCTCTCACCGGGGTGGTACCCCTTCCCGCCTTCCCCAGGCTCTCCCCCCACAGCTGGGCGAACCACTCGGCGAAGCGCTCGAGCCTGCTAGAGTAGGGCATGATCACCGCAATGGGCCTGCCGGATATCTCGTGGTAAAGGTGAGCGCAGGCCAGCCTCATGGCCGGGTTGAAATCGAAGGCCCCATCCGCCAGGAGCATGTCCCGCATTGACCTGGCCCCCTTAAGGATGCCCGCCACATCTACACCCAAGGCAGCGGCGGAGAGGAGCCCCACGGGGCTAAGGACCGAGTAGCGCCCCCCCACGTCGGACCGGAGGGGAAGGCTCCTGCACCCGGTCTCGTTTACGAAGGCCCTGAACACCCCCCCTTGGGGATCGGTGATGAGGAGCACCCGGTCGGTGGCGTACCCCAGCCTTTGTAGGAACCACATGAACTGGGAGGTGGTCTCCGCGGTGGACCCCGACTTGCTGACCCCCACTAGGGCAAAGTCGGTGTCCTTGACCTTGGCCCAGATCTCCTCCAGCTTCATGGGATCCGGGTTGTCCGCCAGGAAGAAGGCGGGGCGCCTGTCCGCTAGGACCAGGTCACCCACCAGGGCCTGGTGAAGCATCAGGTTCCCCAGGGCGGAACCACCTATACCCACCTGAACGAAGGCATCGAAACCCTGGAGCCATCGGGCGGCCTCCAATATCTGATCCAGGGGCTGATCTGGTAGGTCCATCCACCCAAGCCAAGAGGGATTAGCCCGGGAAGAAAGGCTAACGAAGGCGGACTCCAGGCTACCCCTAAGGGAAGCAAGGACCTCCCCAGTCGGGAGGTCCCTTCCCCAGGCGGCGCCGAAGGCGAACCTAAGGGATCCTTCCATGGTTACTTCTCCCCCAGGTCCTCGCGGTCCACGGTTATCTCCACCTCGGCGGACTGGACGTCCCCGGGGATGAAAAGCTGCCTGCGCCTTATGACCACCGAGACCAGCTCAGCCACGCTGTAGGTTAACATTATCCGACGGGCTATCTCCAGTGCCAGCCCCTCCATGGCCTTGAACTTGGTGGTCATGACCACTTTCTGGACTATATCGTAGACGGAAGCGTCCATTATTGGGGGCATCTTGTCCTTGTCCAGGGAGGAGGGGTCCACGTCGTAGGAGATGCTGAGCTCTATCTCCAGAACCTGCCCCAACTCCCTCTCCACCTCAAGGGCACCATGGAAAGCGTGAAAGTGGATCCCCTTGATGGTCATGGTGGTTAGCATGGCTATCGCCTCCTAAGCAGTGTGGGCTTTACTTACACCCTACATGATACCAAATGTGCCCCCCATATACAGCAAGTGGGCCGGATAGCCGGCCCACTGAGGCAGAAGCAAGTGTCCTAAATGATCCCCGCCTCGCGGAGAGACTTCTCGATGGCCCCCTGGTCGAATCCCACGATGTACTTCTCACCTATCTGGATCACCGGCACCCCCATCTGCTTGGTGGCCCTAACCATCTCCATGGCGGCCTCCCGGTTGGCGCTCACATCCACGTCCTCGTAAGACACGTTGAGGGACTTGAGGTAATCCTTCGCCTTCACGCACCAGGGACAAGTCTTCGTGGAGAAAACCTTAACCTGCATCATCATCGCCTCCATCCGTTCGTTGTGCCAGCTATTCTAAAGCGGCATAACATACCCTTATGGGGTATATGCTACCACCAAACGGTCCCAAGTCAACCCCCGGGCCAGGACCTCACGGAAGCAAAAATTTTCGCCTCTTATACCTCTCAATCCCCGGTCTTGACCTGCTGGGGGAACAGGTATAGAATACACTTGCTTTCGGGATGTAGCGCAGCCTGGCTAGCGCACCTGCATGGGGTGCAGGTGGTCGGAGGTTCGAATCCTCTCATCCCGACCAGGATTGAAAGGCGGGGATCCTTCCCCGCCTTTATTATTTATGTACGGCTGACGAGGCCGTGGGAGGGGTCTAGCTTGCCTTCCGAGAGGTTCGTCCACAACACAGACATAGGTCAGAACTTCCTCATAAACCGGGGCATCGCGGAGAGGATCGTGGATGCCGCCCAGATATCCCCCCAGGACATCGTCCTGGAGATAGGCCCCGGTAAGGGGGTCTTGACCCGCCAGATCCTAGCCACCCCGTGCAAGGCCCTGGTAGCGGTGGAACTGGACCGGCGGCTGGAGGAGTTCTTAAGCCCCATAGCCCAGCAGGATCCACGGCTTTCCCTGATCTGGGGGGACGCCCTTAGACTGGACCTCTCAAGGGACATACCCTTTCATCCCACCAAAGTGGTGGCCAACCTGCCATATCACATCACAACCCCCATCGTTTGGAAGCTCCTGGAGGAGCTGGCTCCACTGGGGCTGGTCCGGATGGTGCTTATGGTGCAGAGGGAGGCGGCAATGAGGATGCTCCAGGGGGCCAAGGGCAAGGACAGATCCCCCCTGGGCGTAACCCTAGAGGCCATGGGATGGGTATCCAAGGCCATTAGCGTCCCCCCCGGGGCTTTCAGACCCATACCCAAGGTCAACTCCTCGGTGATCCGGATCGACATCGACAAAAACAGGGAACTGCCAACCGATCCGAGATGGAGGAGGATGCTGAAGGCCTCCTTCTCCCAGAGGCGAAAGAACCTGCTGAACAACTGGCAGGCAGCGGGCATACCCAGGGAGGAGGGGGAGCGCCGCATCGAGGCCCTAGGCTTGATGGCCAACGCCCGGGCGGAGGAGCTCACCTTGGATCAGTGGCTAACCCTTGCCCGAGGGTACGAATGGTGACAACCGAAATCGCATGAGCAGTCGAGGGGAGCCCCCCTAGGGACTCCCCTCGCTACGTTCCCACTACGAGCGCCCAGCCACCGTCTAGCGGTTGACCGCGTCCTTGAGGGACTTGCCGGCCCGGAAGACCGGAGCCTTCTTGGCAGGTATCTCTATGGTCTTGGTGGGATCCTGGGGGTTCCTGCCCTGCCTGGCGGCCCTCTCCTGAACCTCGAAGGTGCCGAAGCCCACCAGCTGCACCTTGTCGCCCTTGACCAGCGCCTCCTGGATGATGTTGAAGATGGCGTCCACAGCCTCCGACGCCTTCTTCTTGCTGATGTCCTCCACGCTCTTTACCAGCTCGTTAACAAGATCTGCCTTAGTCAAAACCGTTCACCTCCGAAATGAAATTCCCCTGGGGGAACAAGCCTCGGTCAATTATGATGGTCCCATGCCCCACTGGTCAAGGGCAGAGGGACTCACCGCCCCTGATCCGACGAATCCCTGTTCCTGAACCAGATCCTGACCGGGGACCCCTCGAAGTCGCCCAGGGCCCTGATGTGCTTCTCAAGCCTCCTGGTGAAGGACCGATCCGCCAGATCCCTGTCGTTAACGAAGAAGATGAAGGTGGGGGGTACCGTGTCCGCCTGGGTGGCGTAGTACACCTTTAGATACCTGCCCTTGCCGTCCCCGGGCATCCTCTCGAACTCCAGGGTGTCCCTGAGCAGACGGTTAAGGTCCGACGTCTTAAGGCGTCGGCGCCGGTTCTCGTAAACCCTGGACACCAGCGGGGGCAACCGGTGAACCCCCCTCCCGGTCTTGGCAGACAGGAAGATCAGCGGGGCGTACGAAAGGGTGGGCATCTGATCCCTTATCTGGTCCCTGATCACGTCCCCCAGGTCCTCCCGGGGCGGTAGCAGGTCCCACTTGTTGACCCCTATGATCAACCCCTTGCCCCGCTCCTCCACGTGTAGCATCAACCTCTTGTCCTGCTCGGTGAGCAGCTCCGTGGCGTCCATGAGGACCAGGGACACGTCGGACCTGTCTATGGCCTTCAGGGTCCTCACCACCGAATAGTACTCCAGCGGATCGTCCACCCGGCTCTTTCTCCTCATGCCAGCGGTATCCATCAGCCGGACGTCCACATCCCCAAGGCGGACGTCCACGTCCACCGTGTCCCTGGTGGTGCCCGGGATCGGGCTGACCACCGCCCTCTCCTGGCCTATGAGCCGGTTGAAGAGGGAGGATTTGCCCACGTTGGGACGGCCCACCACTGATAACTTTATAACCCCGTCATCGGTCCCATCCGGTTCCCCCTCATCCGGCAGGGCGGACACCACCGAGTCCAGAAGGTCCCCTATGCCTATGCCGTGTTCAACGCTTATCCCCATGACGGTATGAAACCCAAGGGAGTAGGCATCCAACACGTTGTCCTCCCGCTTCGGGTTGTCGATCTTGTTCATGGCCACGATCACCGGCTTCGAGGAGCGCCTCAGCATCTCGGCTATGGCCTCATCTCCGGCGGTCACCCCCTCCTTCCCGTCCAGAAGGAAGATGACCACGTCGCACTCCTTAAGGGCCATCTGAACCTGCCTGGCTATGACATCCTGAAATGGATGGGGTGAGGCGGACTCTATGCCACCGGTGTCAACCAGATAGAACCGCTTGCCGTCCCACTCGGTCTCCGCATACAACCTGTCCCGGGTGACCCCCGGTATGTCCTCCACTATCGCCAGCTTCCTCCCGATCAAGCGGTTGAAGAGGGAGGACTTGCCCACGTTGGGACGACCCACTATGGCAACCACGGACATGTAATCACCCCCTTGATATTAGGAATAGTGTCTTTTCTCAATCGCTGAAGACCACCACCCGGGGAAACTCCCCGGTGGGATGCCCGTTGGCCCCTATGACGTCTATCAGGTCCCGGACCCTGGACCTCTCAGATAGGTGTACCAGCGCGCCCCCGTCCTCCTCCACGACCCCGGAGATGATACCCCTCTCCTCCAGGGACTCCAAAACGGACCTAAGCTCCCCCATTTGCTCCTGGGAGGCGCCGATCCTGACCATGCAACCGAAGGGGGGTAAACCCATCCGGGCCCTCTCCGCCATCTCGACCTCCCAAAACCTGCGCCACCCCTGACCCGCATACCGTCTCCAGCCCGAGTTCGGAGACCTGGTCTGGAGCATCAACCACCTGGGCTGAGGATCCACACCTCGCCAGAGGGACTCGTACACCAGCCCCATGGCCCGGGCGTCCCCGTCGTAACCAGCCACGGAGGCGGCCTCCCCATCCACATCGAGCCAGGCCATCATGCGAACCTCCATCAGGTCGCAGAGGGGCAACACCGCCCTGGTGCCCACAACCAGCAGGGGGCCCTCCCTAGACAGCCCCACCAAGTCCCTGAGCTCCGGGTCCGAAAGGGGACCCTCCACCAACCTCACCCTAGCGCCCTTCAATACCCCCTGGGCCTCCTGGAATACCGCCTGAAGCCCCACCCGACCAACCTGGAAGAAGGCTCCGCCGCAACGGGGACAACGGTCCAGGATTTTAGCACGAAAACCGCAGGCGGGACACGCCATCTGGGAGGAGATCAGATCGGATCTCATGGGGGAGCCACACCTACCGCACCTAAACTCCGCCCCACAATCGGAGCAGGTTATGGCCCCCACATACCCCTTCCTGTCCAGGATCCAAATGGCCGAGGCCCCCTTGGCCATCACCTGTCTGGTCCGTCTGATCAGGGGGGCCGTAACGTAACCCGGTGGTGATCCGTCGCTCCCCCCCTGAAGCCTAACCTGGGAAACCCGCTCAATGGCCCCTACACTACCCTCCGCCGCCCCCTTGACCCTAAGGTAAACCCTGGAGGAGGGGAACCTAGAACCGAGGACCAAGTGGAGCCCCCCGACCCGGCACCGCTCCACCACCAGGGCCCTGATGGAGAAGGTGGGATACGACACGGGCCTCCAGGACTCGGAGGACTCGTCGTCCATGTAAACCGTCCATCCGGGAGGCAGGGGAACGAAGGCCGCCCCATGGCAACCCACCACCAAATCCACCTCCCCGGAGAGGAGCCTGGAATAGGCTCGCCGCTGGCCGGCGGGGGTCCTGGGCCACTCAAGGGCCTTGAACCCCGCAGACAGGGCGTCCTCCAGCCGGGGTCTCACCATGGTCCTCTCCGGCAGGAGGGCCAACACCCCCTTACAGCCCGGGACCGCAAGACACCTATGGACCCCCTCCATGAACCTATCCGCGTCGCAGGGGGCAAGGGCGTGATCCATCCGAGGCCCCCGGTCCGCATCAAAGGTGCACTCCGGCGGGGACATCAGCCTCTCCTCCCCCTTGAAAAGCCAGCGGGGCAAAACCAGATCAAGGGTCCTCCCCATGGGAACCCCCAGCCAACGCCAGGCCCAGCCAATGAGGTGCATCAGGTCCATGGGAATCGAAGGCCCATCACCCACCACCCTCCAAACCTCTTTAACCGGACCGGGATGGTCCCCTTCGGATTCCATCACCAACCCTAGCCTGGGTCTGGAGGTCCTACCGAGGGGGGCCAGGACCACGGATCCCACCGGCACATCCACCCGGCAGGTATAGGAAAGGGGCCTCCTCCAAGGCCCCGGGAAGAGCACCCCTATTTGACGATCCGACAGGCCCATCACTCCTCCAGGAGCTCGGTCACAACATCCAGAACGAAGTGGGCCACCTCCTCCTTGGTGCCCTGGAAATCCATCCTCCGGCCCCGGCGATCCACCATGGAGACCTGGTTGGTGTCAGATCCGAAGCCACAGCCCTGGCGGGTTACATCGTTGGCCACTATGGCGTCCAACCCCTTGGACCTCATCTTGCTCAACGCGTTGTCGATCAGGTTATCCGTCTCGGCAGCGAACCCAACCAGCACCTGGCCGTCTCTCCGGAGTTGGCCCAAGCGGGCGGCTATGTCCGGGTTGCTGACCAGCTCAAGCGCCAGGGTACTCATGCCCTCCCGCTTGATCTTGGAACCCTGTACGGTGGAGGCCCTGTAATCCCCCACCGCCGCCGCCTTGATTATCACGTCCGAGTCCCTGAACTCAAGACACTTTTCGAGCATGTCCTCCGCGGAGACCACGTTCTCCACCCGGGCACCGGGGACGTCGGGTTTCACGCCGGGGCCGCAGACCAGGGTCACATCCCCCCCCCGGTACCACGCCGCCCGGGCCAGCTCCACCCCCATCTTGCCGGTGCTGGGATTGCTTATGAACCTGACCGGATCAAGGAACTCCCATGTGGGTCCCGCGGTTATTAGGAACGACCTGCCCTCCATGTCCCGCTTGGGGCACAGGGCCCGCCAGGTGTACTCCATCAGGGCCTCCACAGAGGGCAACCGGCCCTTGCCATCGTAGCCGCAGGCCAGGGCCCCCTCCTCGGGGGGGACCACCTGGTAACCCCACTGGGAACACCTACGGACGTTCTCCTGGGTGGCCGGGTGCTCCCACATCTTCACGTTCATGGCGGGGAAGAGGACCACCGGGCACCGGGCGGCGAGCAGGGCCGCCCCCAGCAGGGTACCCGAGAGACCAGCGGCCCCCATGGCCAGCACGTTGGCGGTGCACGGGGCCACCACCATCACATCCGCCCAATCGGTGAGCCCTATGTGGGGGATCTCATACCCCCTATCATGGGACAGGAAGTCCTCCTCCAGCCAACAACGCCTCCCGGTCAGGGTGGAGATAACCAAGGGACTTACGAACGCCTGGGCCCCCTCGGTTAGGATCACCTCCACCTGGCAGTCCGCCTTCACCAGGTGACGGATGAAATCGATGGCCTTGTAGGCCGAGATGCCCCCGGATATGCCGAGCAGCACCTTCCTTCCCCTCTTCCAGGAGGTCACGGGGCTCACTCCCTCCTGGGGGCACTATGAGCGTCCATGGGGCAGGAGACCAGCACGTCCCCCCGGCTTATCTCATCTATGGCCCTAGATATGTACTTCTCGTCCTCCAGCCTACCCTTCCTCTCGCTCAGTTGCCTGGCCCTGGCGGCCACCACCAGGGCTAGAACGTACTTGTTGGGGATGTTCCTCTCCCTGCATATCCTGTCGATGTCGCAGAATATCACTTAGACATACCTCCCCTTGATCTCCTGGTCTGCTCTATTATCTTAACCAGGGTTTCGGCCGCGTCCTCCACCCGGTCGTTGACTATCCTGTACTGGTACTCCCCCGCGTGGGATAGCTCGTCCATGGCGTTCCTCAAGCGAAGGGATAGCTCGTCCTCCCCCTCGGTGCCCCGGCCGTGGAGGCGATGCTCAAGCTCCTCCACCGACGGGGGCTCCACAAATATGGTCACCGCCCCAGGGACCTTTCGGGTAACCTGCTGGGCCCCCTGAACGTCTATCTCCAGGACCACATCGTACCCCTCGCTGAGCTTGGCCTCTATGTCCTTAAGGTTGGTGCCGTAGTACTTGCCGTGGACAAAGGCCCATTCCAGGAAGGCCCCCTCTTCGATCATCCGTTTGAACTCCTCCTCGGAGACGAAGCGATAATCAACCCCATCGGTCTCCCCCGGGCGGGGCGACCTGGTGGTGTAGGAGACCGAGTAGAAGAGCCCCGGCACCCGTTCGAAGAGGACCCGCCGCAACGTCCCCTTGCCCGCTCCGCTGGGACCCGATATGACAAACAGGGTCCCCCTCCTGTAGTTGCCTATCTTATCGTTACCCATCTTCCCCAGACCCTTCCTCGCCTTCGAATCTGTTAGCTAAGGTTTCCGGCTGCAGGGCGGACAGGATCACGTGTCCGCTGTCCATCACCATGATGGCCCTGGTCTTCCTCCCCTGGGTGGCGTCAACCAGCCTGCCATCCCGGGCCGCCTCGTCCTTGAGCCTCTTTATGGGGGCCGACGCGGGGCTTATTATAGCTATTATCCTGCCAGCGGCCACCATGTTCCCGAAGCCCACGTGAACCATCTTCATGTCCATCACTCCAAGTTCTGGATCTGCTCCCTGACGGCCTCCAGGGCGGACTTGGCGTCCACCACCAGGCTCCGAATCTCCGGATCGTTAACTTTAGAACCCAAGGTGTTGACCTCCCGGTTCATCTCCTGCACGATGAAGTCCAACCGCTTGCCCACCGGCCCCTTCAGGTCCCTAACCGCCAGGAACTGCTCCACATGGGAACCCAACCGGGACAGCTCCTCGCTGACGTCCCACCGGTCAGCCATTATCACCAGCTCCTGGGCCCATCGGGACTCGTCCAGGGAGGCTCCAAGGCCAGCCAGCATCTCCTCCACCCTCTCCCGAGCCTGGCGGAAGGCCATCTCCATCCTGTCCCCCCAGACACGAGATATCCGGTCAACGCAACTGCGGAATGAGCCCAGCCTGCGGAGGATCTCCCCCCATAGGTACTCCCCCTCCGCCTGTCTCATCCGGTTCCAATCCTCCACCGCCATCCGCAGGAGGCCCTCCAGGATACCCTCCGCCTCCCCTTCGTCCATGAAGCCCATGGGGCTCTCCATGACCCCCGGCACCTGAAGGAGATCCGTCACGGGACCCAAGGGGGCCCCCAACTGGGAGGAGAGCCGCTTTACCTCCCCGTAGATGGAGGACATGAGCTCCAGGTTGAGGTGCCCCGCCCCGGAGGAGGGCCCCCAGTTGGCCTCAACCCGGCAGGTTACCTTGCCCCGGTTGAACAGGGGCCTCAACTTCAGATGGAACCAGGGCTCCCAGCGGGACATGTCCCGGGGAAGCCTCACGCTTATCTCCTGGTAACGATGGTTTACGCTACTGATCTCCAGGGAGAGCCTGCCCCACTGGCCCTCCACCCGCCCACGGCCGTAGCCGGTCATGCTAAACATCCGTCCAACCCCCTGACATAAGTCACCTTGTTGTGGCGTCCCAAAAGCCGGGCATCAGAGGCTGCCCTGAAGCCACCCCAGAAAGGAGTCAAGCCCCTGGCCGGTGATGCCGCTGACCGGAAAGACCGGAAGGCCGGTGCCCCTCATCTCCGACAGTATCTCAAAGGCCTCGTCGGACGAACCCCAAAGGTCCTCCTTGTTAAGGAGGATGGCCCGGGGTATCTCACCGGCGCCTATCTGATCCAACACATCTCCTATGACCTTAAGGTGCTCCCATCGCTCCTTAGAGGCCCCGTCGATCACCACCGCCACCAGGTCCGCGAAGGCAACCTCCTCCAGCGTGGCCCTGAAGGCCGCCACCAGCTCCACCGGCAACCTCCGGATGAACCCCACCGTGTCGGAGAACAACACCACCTTGCCGTCAGGGAGGGTAACCCCCCTCACCAAGGGGTCCAGCGTGGCGAATAGCTCGTCCTTCCCCACCACACCTCTATCGCCCGACAGGCGGGAAAGGAGGGTGGTCTTGCCGCTGTTGGTGTAACCCACCAGGGAGACGGTCTTGAGGGCCCTCCGGCGGCGATGTTGCCTGAGGGAGGACCTCCTTCTCCTGAGTTGCTCCAGCTTATCCTCTATGGAACGGGCCCTGCGCTCCAGCTTCCTGCGATGCCTCTCGAACTCGGTCTCCCCAGGTCCCCGGGTACCTATCCCGCCCCCCGCCCGGGACATCTGAAGCCCCAAACCCTTGAGGTAAGGGATCTCGTGCCGGAGCGACGCCAGCTGAACCTGAAGCTTAGCCTCCGCGGTGACAGCCCGGGCCTCGAATATCCTCATTATCAAGTAGGGCCTGTCCCAAACCTCCACCTTGAGGGCCTCCCCCAGGCTCCGTCTCTGGGTGGGGGACAGGTTCCCATCCACAACCACCAGCTCATAACCCCCGCACCGGACCTCCTCCCGGACGGCCTCACAGAACCCGGCTCCCACGAAGCTGGCCGGATCGGGCCTCATCCTCCGCTGAACCATCCTCTTTAACCTGCGATACCCCAGGTTGGAGAGAAGGGCCTCTACCTCCTCAATGGAGGCCTCATCCCTGGGGTCTATGGACAGGACTATGGCCCCGGGATCAGTCATGGCCCTCCGACAGGACCATCAGGGAATCGCCGATGGCCTTGAGCATATGGGATCTGGCCTCCCTCTCCGGCGCTCCATCCTGGAGGAACCCCTGGGGCCATATGAGGTCTCCGAAGCTCAGGGACACCCTACCTGGCCTTGGAAACGAGGCCCCCTTGGGGAACGCCTCGAAGGTGCCCCGAATGAAGACTGGCAGCACCGGCGCCCTCGCCTTGAGGCTGAGGAAGGCCACCCCCTCCTCCAGGGGTTGCAACCTGCCATCCGGAGATCTGGTACCCTCGGGGAAGATGAGCACCCGACGCCCCTCCTTGAGGAGCTTCAGCATCAGCCGCAGGGGCCCGCTGGAGCCCCGCTGGTCGTCCCGATCCACCGGGAGGGCCCCAAGCCCCCTGAGGGCCAGCCCCATCAGCGGATTGTGGAAGAGCTCCTCCTTGGCCAGGTAGCACAGCTGCCCAGGGAAGAAGGCCCCTATGAATGGGGGGTCCAGGTGGCTGCAGTGATTGGAGGCCACGATGAGGGGGGATGGTAGCTCCCTGCCCTCCAGGCCCCTCACCCTCACTTTAAAATACAAAGACAGGGCCCCCTTGAAGAGGCCCTTAACCAGCAGGTAGAAGACCCGACTCTGGTTAAACCCTTCCGACAAGTCTTGACCGCACCTCCTTCTCGAGGGCTAAGACCACCTCATCCACCGACAGACCGGTTGTATCGAACACCAGGGCCCCCTCATCCACCTTCAACGGGGAGCACTCCCGCTGGGAGTCCAGCCGATCCCTCTCCTCCACCTGTCTAAGCACCTGCTGGTAGTCCGAGTCCTCTCCCTTTGAGAGACGCTCCAGGTGTCTTCGCCTCGCCCGCTCCTCCGGGGAGGCGGTGAGGAAGACCTTCACATCCGCGTCGGGGAAGACCACGGAAGCCATGTCCCGCCCCTCCGCCACTATTCCGTCCCTGGCCTGCTCCCGCTGGAGCCCAAGGAGGGCCCTCCTGACGGCCGGGATGGCGGCGTAATGGGATACGATGGAGTCCACGTGAGGGGTCCTTATCTCCCGGGTCACGTCCTCCCCGTTGACCCGAACGAAGCCCTGGGAAACCTCCACCCGGGTGACCTCCAGCTCCCGAAGGAGGAGCTCCGAGTCCTCGGGGGGGATGCCCTTGGAGTCCATGTGGTAAGCCACCGCCCTGTATATGGCCCCCGTGTCCAGGTGGGGGACCCCCAGGGCCCGGGCGAGAAGCTTTGCCACCGTGCTCTTGCCGGATCCGGCGGGGCCGTCCAACACCACCACCGGGCCGCGGCGGCTCATTCCATGGCCTCCATGCTAAGCTCCTGGTCCACCTGGGCCATCAGGTCCACCAGCTCGGACATGAGGACCTCCACGTCAGAGGAGAGGCCCAGCCGCTCAAGGCTCTCGGGCCACACGCTGTACTGCAGACCATCCGCCCCAAGCCCGGCCCCCAACATGAGACACAGGGAGTTGGCCACGTGAATCACGTCCAGGAAGCGCCTGTGCTCCGCCTGCTCGTCCGGCAACTCCCAGGGAGAGTGGTGATACCGGGCGGCTATCATGTAGCGCTCCGGCAGGTTCCACTGCTCCATTATGAGCCCCCCCACCTGGGCGTGATCGAAGCCCAACACCTGGCGCTCCGCGTCCATGAAGGGCATCTGGTCCTCCTCCACCAGCTTAACTATGATGCTGTAGCCGAACCGGACGTAATCGTTAAGGACTATCTTGCCTATGTCGTGAACCATGCCAGCCACGTAGGCCTCCTCATCGTCCACGTCCTTGAAGCGCTTAGCTATGTGCCGGGAGGAGAAGGCCACGCTGAGGGAATGCCGCCACAGCTCCCCTCTGTCAAGGGCGTAACCGGTGAAGGCTCCGTCCATGAACTTGTACACCGATGCGGCTAGGACGATGCTCTTGACGGTTTTGAAGCCCAAGAGGGCTATGGCCTCGGAGATGCTGGTTATCCTGCGAGGCAAACCGTAGTAAGCGGAGTTGGCAAGCCTCAGGATGCGGAGCACCAGCCCCTCGTCCTTGGCAAGCTTGTCCGCCACGTCCTGAGCGTTGCTCTTGGGATCGTCCAGCTTCTTGAGGGTATCTATCACAAACTGGGGCAGAGATGGTATATCGCTGACCCGCTTGAGCACTCGCCTCTGTATAAGGTCCCGGGTACGATCATCAAGCCCTTGCATGTAACCCCTCCTAAACGACAACAGGGTAATTGGTGCTCCGCGAAGATCCAACTAAGCCCAGCTATACAATACCACCCACGTTGATATGATGCCAGATATCGTCCACGGAGAAAAGGCATATCCCCCCGGCTCTAAGCCTGCGAAGCTCCATCTTACCTATCCTTCGCCGCAGGAGGGATAGCACCTTGAACCCAAGTGCGGCCATCATCCGCCGGACCTCCCGCTTCTTCCCCTCCTGGATGTCCACCCGGACGGTTCTAGGACCCATGAGGCTAACCATAAGGGGTTCCAAGATCTCCCCATCGGACCACACCCCGCCCTTAAGCCGATCCAACGACTCCGAGGGGACATCTCTGTCCACCGTAACCTCGTAGGTCTTTATTATACCCCTTCGAGGATGCAGTATGGCATCGCAGAAGTCCCCGTCGTTGGTCAGGATGAGGAGCCCCTGGCTCTCCTTGTCCAGCCGCCCCACCGGGAAGGGGCGGAGGGCCCTTATCTGAGGGGGGAGGAGGTCCAGCACGGTGCGATACCGCCGGTCCTCCACGGCGCACACCACGCCCCGGGGCTTGTTCATCACGATGTAGATCTTATCGAGGGGGTGCACTGAACATCCGTCCACCTCCACATGGTCCCCCTCCTCCACCCGGCATCCCAGATCGGAAACCACCAGACCGTTAAGCTTGACCCTTCCCGTCACGATCAGGGCCTCCACCTTACGTCTAGATCCCAATCCGCACCGGGCCAGGTACTGGTTAAGCCTCAAGGCCCTCATCCTCCAGATCGTCGTTCCCCATCTCTTCCATCAGATCCTCCAGGGACGGCAGGTCCCCCAGGGAGGACAGGCCGAAGACGTCCATGAACCGGGACGTGGTCCTGTAAAGCAACGGGTTTCCAGGGCTCCGCTTCCTTCCCGCCACCCGAACCAGCCCATGCCTCAGCAGGGTATCCAGCACCCGGTCGCACCGGACCCCCCGGATCTCCTCGATCTCAGCCCTGGTTATGGGCTGGTGATACGCCACCGCCGCCAGGGTCTCCACCGCGGCCCTGCTTAGCCGCACCCTCTGGCTCTGGGAGACCTCCCTAAAGGCCCCCACAAGGTCCGCCAGATCATGGGCGGTGACCATCTGCCACCCCTCCGCCACCTGTATAAGGTCCAGACCGTGGCAGGACTGGTAGCGCTCCCTAAGACGACCTATGGCCTCCCGGACCTCCCTAGATGACACCCCCAGGAAGGAGGCCATCTCCCGCTCCTCAACCGGGGCGGGGGACACGAAGAGAAGGGCCTCCACCTTCCTGTCCAGCTCCACCCTAGAGGGACCGCTATGGGGCACAGAATGCGATGTCATCGAAGGCCCCCTTCTGACATATTCTAAGCTTTCCCAGGCGACAGAGCTCCAGAAGGGCCAGGATGGAGGCTATGACTCGCCCCCGGGTGGGACGATCCCCCAGGAGGGCCCCGAAGGGCACCGGCTGCCCCCCCAGGATGGACAGTATCTCCTCCATTATCTCCTCCACGTTGAACTCCTGGGCCCTTCCGTCGTCTATCTCCACCGGGGGCTCATCGCAGAGATCCTCATCCCCCGGATCGTAGTTCCGGTCCAGCATGGACCACCAGACCCGGGCCAACCCGAACAGGTCCCCCGCCTCGAAGAGCAGGGGCCCCTCCTCCGCCTCCCGGGTGAAAAACCTCTCCCGCCAGGCCTGCCTCCTCTCGAGCCAGATGGCGGCCCTCCTTATGGGACGGTACCGAACGAAGGACGCCCGCAACTCCTCCTCCGCATCAAGGGTATCCTCCTCAAGGGGGAACACCTCCTCCTGATCCACCGAGGGGAACAGGCTTCGAACCTTCGACAGGGCTATCCGGGACACGAAGCCAAAGAACTCCGCCAGGTCCCTTAGGCTCACGGACTCCACGGTCATCAGGTGAGACACGTACCGCTCCAGAAGCTCCACCAGGGATATGCGGGCCACATCCAGCTTCCCCCGCTCCACCAGCTGGCAGAGCAGGTCCAGGGGGCCGGAAAACTCCCCCAGCGTTACGTTGAGAGGGCCTTCACCTCTTAGATCAGCGTAGCATTCCAACGGCGCCGTACACTTCCTCCATGGTGACCAGGGCGGTGGACCGGGCCTTCTTGGCCCCCTCCTGAACTATCTCGTTCAGCATATCCTGGTGCTCCTCAAGCCTGCGCCGCCTCTCCTGGATGGGGGTCATGACCTCCTCCACGTGTCGGAAGAGCTTCTTCTTGCAGTCTATGCAACCTATCCCCGCGGTCCTGCACCCGTGGGCCAGCTCCTCCATCTCCGCCGCGTCGTGGTTGAAGAACTTCTGCAGATCCCAGACGGGACACTTGTCCGGATCCCCAGGATCCGTCCGCCTGTACCTGGCGGGGTCCGTCATCATGGTCTTCAACTTGTCCCAGAGCACGGCAGGCTCGTCCGCTATGTTGAGGGAGTTACCGTAGGACTTGCTCATCTTCCTGCCGTCCGTGCCGGGTATCTTCGGGGTGGAGGTGTGCAACGCCTGGGGTTCCGGGAAGACCTCGCCAAAGTAGTAGTTGAAGCGCCTTGCTATCTCCCGGCTCAGCTCCAAGTGGGCCGACTGATCCTCCCCCACGGGCACCTTCGTCGCCTTGTAGAGCAGTATGTCTGCCGCCATGAGGACCGGATACCCAAGGAACGCATAGGTGGAAAGGTCCTTATTCTGCAGGTTAAGGATCTGGTCCTTGTAGGTGGGGTTCCTCTCCAACCATCCCAAGGGGGTCACCATGGAGAGGGCCAGGGACAGCTCCGCATGCTCCTTAACGTGGGACTGCACAAATATGGTGCACTTATCGGGGTCCAACCCGACGGCCAGCCAGTCCAGAAGTATCTCCCGGCAGTTGTCCCTCAGCATGCTGCTGTCCGCATAATCGGACATGAGGGCGTGCCAATCCACCACGCAGTAGTAGCACTCGTGATCCTCCTGCAGCTTCACCCAGTTGGCCAGGGCCCCCGCCATATGCCCCAGGTGTAGCTTCCCGGTAGGCCTCATGCCGCTAAAAACCCTATCCATCATCTAAGGCTCACCTCTCGTCGTCCCCGCCTCCGCGGGACGTAAGTTGTCCTGATCTACACGAAACGAACCCGCCCCTGGCGACGGGGCCCCAGAAGGGTCTCGACTCCGGTGGCAGATTCTATAAGGTCCCTGAGGTCCCCAAGGGTGGCGTGCTCCATCTCCCCGTGGTCAACCACCCCAATCACCAACCCCGCGGCCTCCGCGTCCAGCAGGTCGTGGTACTTCACGTCGGCGGTTATGAGCATTTGGGCCCCCAGGGAGAGGGCCAGCCGCCAAAGCTCCCCACCGGACCCGGCACAGATGGACACCCGGGAGACCTGGATGTCCTGGGCCCCGGACACGAAGGCCCAGGATAGACCCCACATGGATCTGGCCCTCACCATAAGGACCTCGGGGTCCACCATCTCCAAGTGGCCCACAACTCCCAACCCCCACTCCCCCCGGGGCTCCATGGGGGACATGTCGGATAGACCCAGGGACCTCCCGAGAACCACGCTGGCCCCGAAGGGGGCCACGTCCCAGCTGGTGTGGGCCCCGTATACGGCGAGCCCACCCCTTATGGCCTTGAGAAGGGGACATCCAGCCCCGTCGTCCACGATACGCCGCAGGGGCCTGAATATGGCCGGATGGTGGGCCACCAAAAGCTGACATCCGTTCTCCAAGGCCCACTCAACTGATTGGGAATCCACATCGAGACACACCCCTATCCGCTCCACCGGGGAACCCATCTCCCCCACCAGGAGGCCGCAGTTATCCCACTCGTAGGCCCAGCTGGGGGGGATGCGGGCCTCTATGGACGATACCACCTGAGATAGGCGCAACCCAACACCCCCAAGATACTGAAAAAGCCGCCACGAGGGCGGCTTGGCTTTGCTGGTGGGCCCACCTGGACTCGAACCAGGAACCTTCCGGTTATGAGCCGGTGGCTCTAACCCGTTGAGCTATGGGCCCTTCCTATGCGGAGAGGCTCAACCCCTAATCAACCTTGATGCAACTGACCGGACAGCTATCGGCCGCCTCCTGGACGCAGGGCGCTCCTTCCCGATTGAGAACCTTGGCCTTGCCAAGCTCCTCGTCCAGGGCGAAGACCTCCGGGCAGATCTGAGCGCAAACGCCACAGCCTATGCACTCATCCTCCTCGATCCGGACGATCATGAGGGGCCACCTCCTCCCGAGGAAGCATTCTACCCCATGATCCCCGATCCGTCAAAGGGGGATCGCCATTTTCACACAAAAAGTTGCATTCAGTCGTTCACCCTTATCTTGAGGGAGTCCCCGATGCCCGATATGGTGAGAAGGGCGTTGTACTCCGGGATGCTCTTCCTTGGGGGATCCTGGGCGGCGATGAAGATCCCGACCCCCACCACCTGGGATCCGAACTCCTTTGCCATCTGGAGCATACCCGACACGGTACTGCCCCCCCTCATGAAGTCGTCAACCACCAGGACCCGCTTGCTACTGCCCATCTGCCGGGTGCCCATGTACATGGTCCTCACATCCCCCGCCCCGGTGGGGAAGTGGACCGCCACGGCGGGGCCATCGCTGGGCCTGTTCCGGAACCTGCATATGGACAGGGGGACCCCAAGCGCATGGGCGGCGAACATGGCGATGGGTATGCCCTTCACCTCCGAGGTCATAATGGTATCGGGCCTCAGGCTGGAGAACCGGGAGGCCATTATGAGCCCCAACATGGAGGCCACCCTAGGATCGAAGATCAGGTCCGTGTAGTAAACGAACCCGCCGGGCAGGGACCTCTCCGGGCTGGACAGGACCTGGGCGATCTGCTCAAGCCACCGACGACGGAGCTCCTCCCCGACCCGGGGGACGAAGTAGGCGCCGCCGCTCCTCCCCCTATCAACCTCTATGCCGCCCAACATCTCGTCGGAAAAGGCCTTATCGATTATCTCCATGTCGTCGCTTATGACGGTCTTGGACACCTCGAAATCCTGAGCCAGGTCAGTGAGCGAGAGATGCCTCGATGGACCCAGCATGAAACGGGAAGCTATCCTGACCAACCTCTCGGTCCTCTGTCCCTTCATCTACAGACCTCCAATGGGATAAGACTCCTTACGTAATCCTGCTTGCCAAGCTCCGCAAACGCCCTCTCCACCCCCTCCTGGTGGGAGAACAGGGCGAAGAAGCCGCTGCCGCTGCCACACAGCCCCCAGGCGAGGGCCCCCAAGGACTCGCAGTCCCGCCATATTTTAACGTACTCTGGCCTGACTTTCTCCGCCACGGGGATGAAATCGTTCGACATTAGGCCCACCACACGCCCCCGAACCAGCCCCTCCAGCAGGGGCTCCACCTCCCCACCCTCCGGCAGACGCGCATCAGAGGATGATCCCCTGAGCTGGTCCAGCATCCGATAGGCCCAGGCGGTCCCGATCGCCCAGCGAGGGAAGCCGATTATCCCCCTCAGCTCCCTCAACCCATCAAGGTCTCCCTCAGGGGGGGTCAACAGCTCCCCCCTCCCCTCCCCCCAGGCGGCCCACATACGAGAGGCCAGGAAGGCCACGTCGCTGCCCAACTGGGCGGCCACCGAAAGGTCCGTATCCATCCCCGCCTGGGCGTAGGCCCAACGGATGAAGGCCCCGGCGTTGCCACTCCCACCGCCGACCCCGCCGCCCGCCGGCAACGCCTTCTCACACTCAACCTCAACCGGGGGGAGCTGGATCCGGCCCCGGAGCAGGGCCTGTGCCCGTAAGACCAGGTGCTCCCCGTAGAACGGATCCCCCCGATGGTAGACCACGGTCCTCACAGAACCCGTCCTTATCCGGAGGAACTCCGGGGACCTCAGCTTGAGGAAGAAGGTCCTGATGGGGTGATAACCATCCACCCCAGGTGCCCCAACCCAAAGGCATAGGTTGATCTTTATGTGACAGGGCACAATGAACTCCAAGGAAATCACCACCCCGCATTGGCATAAAAAATTAAAAAACGCCCCACCTGTGCGGTGGAGCGCTGGATTGCGGTTAACGGTCAAGCCAAGCGCTCATGCCCCGGAAGCAACTCCAGGACCACTTCCCGGGTCAGCACGTCCGCATAGCTGAAGGAGACGGTGCTACACTGGGACTCCACGTAAAGGGTGAAGAGGGAGGGATAGACCTCGGTTATGATGCCCTCCTTCTGCTCCACCTTCCGACGGCCATTTATCGACCGGTAGGAAACCCTTGACCCCCTGTGCTGCCTGACCATTTCCCTGATCTGATCAAGAGATCTCGCCATGGGCCCCACTCCCGTTTGTCAGATTTTCCGAATAGTACACCCTAACCTAATATTTTTCAAGCCCTTTTAAGCAACGTAAGCCTATCACGGGGGTTACGGTCCCATGGCGATGTCAGGGGGCATCATTTCATCTTTCATCCGGGCTTTTTGAGGAGCACCCGCTTGTCCTGGACTCGCCGGGTTATGCCCAGGGAGTCCAGATGTTCCAGCATGGGCATCACATACTTCCTGCTCAACCCCAACCTGTCCCTCACGGTGGCCACGGTTATCTCCCCCATCTCCGCCAGGGTCCTCCAGAGGGCGTCCCTTAGCTTGGAGGACAGGAAGAGGTCACCGGGAAGGATGACCCCCAGCCCCCTCTCCTTGGCCAAGGCCACCACCCGTTTGAAGGTCTCGTCGTCAACCCCCAGGTGGGCCCTCATCTCCCAAAGTTCTGGGAGCAGGAAGCCCCTCTCATCCAGGTGGGCCTCAAGACGCTGCAGAAGCCTATCGAGCCCCTCCAGGTCCCGGGCGAACGATGGATCCTTCACCCTCCCTTCGTCCAGCTCAAGGAGCCCCGCTAGGGACTCGTGGCCGAGCCAGGATCTGAGCAACCCCTGTTCCATCCCGCAAGCCCTGGCCAGTTCCTCCAATGGCATGCCCCGCTCCGATGGATTCCTGCGGTGGAAATCCCCAACCAGTCGGCTCGCGGTCTCGATCATGTGCCCATGGTGACCAGCGCCGAAGATCCATGGATTGGGCTTGGACTGAATTATCACCCAGTGGGGGCCCTGGCGGTCCAGAAGAGCGGACACGTCACCGAGCCCCAGATCCATCTTTACCCGATCCAGGGGGGCCATGGGAACCAACTGGAGGTAGGCCTTGACCCTCTCCTCCCGGGAGGAGGCCCCCCGCATGGCCTCTAGCCCCTTGGCCCTCAAGAGCCTGTCGGCCCTACCCCTTACCCTGTCGGGGTAGGGGAGCAACACCTGGCCCCCTCCTATGGTCCTTAAGGGGCTATAGAAGCGGATGATGAACCGCTGGGAGGCCACCGCCGCCACCGGCTCCTCCAGCATCAGCTGGGCTGGGGCCTCCAGGCCGGGATCCAGCCTCGGCCTATCGAGCAACATGATCCGGGCCATGACCTCCGAGGTCCCCATGAGAAGCCTAACCCTCTGCCAATGTTTCAGCGGGTCCGCGGAGGACGGGAGGAGGTACAACCACACGTCGAGCCTATCGGTGGGACGGCAGGCCCCCTGGGCCACCAACACGTCCCCCCTCCGAATCGAGTCCAGGTCCACAGAGGGGACGTTGACCGCCACCCGCTGGCCCGCCACCGCCCGATGAACCCTCTCACCGTGGACCTGGAGGGATCTAACCTTGGACCTGAGCCCGGAGGGCAGCACCTCCAGCTCCTGCCCCTCTGTAACCGATCCGTGGTATACGGTGCCGGTGACCACCGTGCCGAAGCCGGATATGGAGAAGGCCCTATCTATGGGGAGAAAGAGATCCCCCTCCCTGTCCCTGGGGGATAGCCGGTCGATCAGGTCCCCTATGGCCCCCTTCAACTCCTCCAACCCCTGGCCGGTAACGGCGCTCACGGGGATCACCGGCGCATCCTGGAGGAACGTTCCCCGGAAGGCCTCTCTCACGTCCTCCTGGGCCAAGGCCACCAGGTCGGGTTCCACCGCATCGCACTTGGTTATCACCACTATGCCCCTACGGACCCCCAAGAGCTCCAGTATCTCCAGGTGTTCCCTGGTCTGGGGCATCACCCCCTCGTCGGCGGCCACCACCATCATAACCGCGTCGACCCCGGCGGCCCCGGCCACCATCTGGCGGATGAATCGCTCGTGCCCGGGCACGTCCACTATGCTGACCACCCGGTCCCCGAGCCTCAGGGGGGCAAAGCCCAGCTCTATGGTTATCCCCCGCCGCTTCTCCTCAAGCAGGCGGTCGCAATCCACCCCCGTGAGGGCCTTCACCAGGGTGGTCTTCCCGTGGTCTATGTGCCCCCCGGTTCCGAGGACGAAGGGATACTCCATCACCTCACCCCCAGCACCCGCTTGAGGGACCGGAGGAACCTCTCGTCGTCCCCATCGAGCAAGGTCCTGACGTGGATGCATGGCAAGCCTCGGTCGACCCCCAGGACCACCGGTGGATCCGACCGCCGGAAGAGCCCCTGGACCCTGGAAGCCCCCCCAAGGGACGGCAGGTCCAGCGCCACCCCGTAGCCCACGAGCCCCACCGCCGGGAAGGCTCCACCGCCGACCGCATCCTCCACCTCCAGGACGGAGGCGTTTCCTGGAACAGATGCCTCCCGGATGACCCGCCTCACCCGCCTGGCCAGGGACGAGGCCCTCCTCTTCATGACATCCGGCGACAGGGAAATCATCTCCCTGGTGGGGATCATCCGGTCCTCACCGCGGAGCATCATCCGGAGTATCCCCTCGAAGGCGGTCAGGGTCATCTTATCCACCCGGAAAGCCCTCATCAGGGGGTGCTTCTTTAGCCGCTCGGTGAGCTGGGACCTGCCCGCCACCACCCCTATCTGGGGTCCCCCCAGGAGCTTGTCCCCCGAGAAGGTGACCAGGTCAACCCCCTGCTGCAGGCACTCCCGGACGGTGGGTTCCTCGGAGAGGGCGTCCCCGTCGAAGGCCTCCAGAAGTCCGCTCCCCAGGTCCTCCAGGAAGATGAGCCCCCGACTGGCCGCCAGGGACGCCAGCTCCTGCCGGGACACGGAACAGTGGAAGCCCTCTATCCTGAAGTTGGAGGGGTGGACCTTGAGCAGCATGGCGGTGTCCTCTCCCAGGGCCCTCTCGTAGTCCGAAAGGTGGGTCCTATTGGTGGTGCCCACCTCCACCAGCCTGGCCCCCGCGAAGGACAGGATATCGGGGATCCGGAAGGATCCCCCTATCTCCACCAGTTCCCCCCGGGACACGATGACCTCCCCGTGGGAGGCGAGGGCCGCCAGGCTGAGCAGCACCGCCGCAGCGTTGTTGTTCACCACCACCGCTCCGTCGGCGCCGGTCAGCTGGCATATGAGCCACTCAACGTGATCGTTCCGATGCCCCCTCACCCCCTCGTCCAGGGAGAACTCCAGGTTGCTGTACCCCACCGAAACGTCCACCACGGACTCCATAACCTCCCTGGGGAGCGGAGAGCGGCCCAGGTTGGTGTGAACCACCACGCCGGTGCCGTTGACCACTCGCCTCACGCTGGGAACTGACCTGGCGGTCAGCCTGGCCAATGCCTCCCTGACTATCTCCTCGGCGCTGATCTGGGATATCCTCCCCTCCCTGAACAGGGTCCGGAACTCCCCTATAACCTCCGAGAAGACCGCCTTGACCGCCCTCCTCCCAAGGGAGGCCTCCATGGATGGCACCCATGGGAGGGAGAGAAGCTCCGACATGGGGGGTATCTGCCTCATGAACGCGTTAACATCAAAGGACACCGAAACCACCACCAATCCTCAAAGGTCGTAATCCTCCCGATCGGGGAGGTATGCGAGGAGCCAACGGACCATGAGGTCCTGGACCCTTGACGGGGGCACCTGGGGGTCCAGCTGAACCCCATCAAGGACGCTCAAGGGCATGTAGGCCACCATAATGTCCTCATCCAACCGTTCCTTCACGGGCTCGTCTATGGAGTCATCGAAGAGGACTATCCAGCCCCGGTCCGCCATGCCGATGAGTCCCCAGGAGAGACCCGGCGGGCTCGGCGGGGAGGAGTGCCACTCCCCGGGAGGCAGGTCCCGGGACAGCCCATCCAACCCCTCCCCCACCATCAGCGCCGTCCCCCGCTCCTCCGAGAAGGAGGCGTAAAGCCTCACCCAGCCGGAGGCGCTGGGGATTGGGTCATCAAAGAAGGAGAGGGTGTCCATGAGGAAGGGGCCCACGTGGGTCTCGTATCCCACCGGGATCCCACCGGGGATCTCCCCCCTCCGGGCCACCCGCTCAAGTAACCCATGAAGCCTCCCCTCCAGGGATTCGTCGTCAACCAGCTGAAGCGAGAAATAGCGCATGAAATAACACCGTCCTCAGGGCAGCAGTATCTCCCATATCAAGTTGGCGACCCTAAAGCCCCTGGGGGTAAGCACGTATCGCCCCCCCTGGAGGGCCACCAGATCACCCATCAGTGGCTCGAGGCGGCAGGCCAATGGGTCGTCCCTCCCCTCCGGGGCCCATCCGAAAGAGGTCCTCAGGGCCAGTATGGCCCGCTCCGCCCTGCGGCGGGCCCCCTCCAGGATCTCACCGCAGCAGGTCCCCCTGCCTGAGGCCTCCACCAACCGAAGCCATCCCCCAAGGGAGGGGTGGTTCCCGTATCTGGCCTCCCCAATGCAGCTCCAGGCCCCGGGTCCCAACCCCAGGAAGTCCCCACCGAGCCAGTACCTTAGGTTGTGAACCCTGAAGGCGCCGGGACGGGCGAAGTTGGACACCTCGTACTGCACGAACCCCCTGCGGCCCAGGTACCACTGAAGGTAACGATAGAACCCGTAGCCGTCGGGGGGAAGCTCCAGATCCATATCCCCAAAGGGGGTGCCCTCCTCCACCGTAAGCTCGTAGGCGGATAGGTGATCCACCCCCAGCCCCACCGCCATCTTGAGGCTGTAGGAGAAGTCCCGTAGGGACTGGCCCGGCAGCCTGAACATGAGGTCCACGCTCAAGGGGATCCCCGCCCGGAGAACCATCTCGGAGGCCCGGACCGCGTCGGAGGCGGTGTGCACCCTGCCCAGCCGCCGGAGCTCCCGGTCGAGGAAGCTCTGAACCCCCAGGCTGACCCGGAGTGGGCCGGGGGAGACTTCGGTCCAGCACTTAAGCAGGTCCACCCCCAAGCTCTCCGGGTTGGCCTCAAAGGTGATCTCCCTCACACCAGAAAGATCGAAGGACTGGCCCAGGTCCCCCATAAGCCTCTCCCAGCCGCCGGGGGAGAGCTTGGATGGGGTGCCACCCCCGAAGTAGATGGTGTGCACCCGGGGCCTTCGTAGCTGGCGGGACCAGGATCCCATCTCCTTGGATAGCCCCTCCAGGTAGGCCTCCTGGTCCCCCTTCCCCATGGGGGCGCTGGGAAATGAGCAGTAGAGGCACTTCCTGGTGCAGAAGGGCACGTGCACGTAGATGGAGATCCCCCTCTCCCCCATGGGGCCCGCCCCAGGGTTGGCCGGCGTGGTTATCAGTCCTTGTCGCCCCCCGAGACGTCCATGAAGGCCAGGAAGGCCTCCTGAGGAATGGATACCCGGCCTATCTGCTTCATCCTCTTCTTGCCCTCCTTCTGCTTCTCCAGCAGCTTCCTCTTGCGGGTTACGTCTCCGCCGTAGCACTTGGCCAGCACATCCTTTCGCACCGCCTTTATGTTGGTCCTCACTATGACCCTCTTCCCTATGGCGGCCTGGATGGGCACCTCGAAGAGCTGCCTGGGTATCAGCTCCTTCAGCTTGGTGGCCACCGCATGCCCCCGGTGGTAAGCCGCGTCCTGGTGACATATGAACGAGAAGGCGTCGATGGGCTCCTCGTTTATAAGGATGTCCACCTTCACCAGCTGTGAGGGCCTGAAGCCCAGGTGCTCGTAGTCCAGGGATGCATAGCCCCTGGTGACGGACTTAAGCCGATCGTGGAAGTCCATTATGAACTCCGCCAGGGGCAGATCGTATATGAGCCTGACCCTCTCGGGGCTCAGGTACTCCAGGCTCACGTAGACCCCTCGGCGCTCCTGGCAGAGCTGCATGGCAGGCCCCACGAACCCCTCGGGGAGGAATATGGTGCACCTTATGAAGGGCTCCCGTATCTCCTTGATCTTGGACTGATCGGGGAAGTCCGAGGGCTTGTGGGCCTCGATCACCGACCCGTCCGCCATCTCGATCTGATAGACCACGTTGGGAGCGGTGGCCACCAGCTCCACCCCAAACTCCCTCAACAGCCTCTCCTTGGCTATGTCCATGTGCAGCAGCCCCAGGAAGCCACAACGGAAGCCGAACCCAAGGGCGGTGGAGGTCTCGGGCTCGAAGGTGATTGCGGAGTCGTTCAGCTGGAGCTTCTCCAGCGCCTCTCGCAGCTGGTTTATCTCATCCCTCTCGATGGGGTAGAAGCCGCAGAAGACCACGGGCTTGACCTTCCGGTAGCCCGGCAGGGGCTCCTCGCAGGGCCTTAGTGCGTCGGTCACCGTGTCCCCCACCCGGGCCTCCGCTATGTTCTTTATGCCGCAGATGAAGTAGCCCACCTCTCCGGGGCCCAGCTGGTCAACCCGACTCATGCCGGGCCTGAACACCCCCACCTCCTCCACCTCGTAGGTGGAGGAGGTGGACATGAGCATCACCTTCTGGCCGGGACGGATCACCCCGTTCACCACCCGGACGTAGCAGACCACGCCCCTATAGTTGTCGTACACCGAGTCGAACACCAGGGCCTGCAGGGGGACATCCGGGTCCCCCTTGGGGCATGGGATCTTCTTCACCACCGCCTCAAGGATCTCTTGGATCCCCTTGCCCTCCTTGGCGCTGGCCAGGATGACATCCGAGGTGTCTATTCCCACTATCTCCTCTATCTCCTTGGCTACCCTGTCGGGCTGGGCGGACGGCAGGTCTATCTTGTTGAGCACCGGCAGGAGCTCCAGCCCCTGGTCCACCGCCAGGTATGCGTTGGCCACCGTCTGGGCCTCCACCCCCTGGGAGGCGTCCACCACCAGCACCGCCCCCTCGCATGCCGCCAGGGACCTGGACACCTCGTAGCTGAAGTCCACATGTCCCGGGGTGTCGATCAGGTTGAGCACGTACTCGTTCCCGTCCTGGGCCCGGTAGTTCATCCTTACGGGCACCAGCTTTATGGTTATGCCCCTCTCCCTCTCCAGCTCCAGGGAATCCAGCACCTGGTCCTTCATGGAGCGCTTGTCCACCGTTCCGGTGGCCTCCAGAAGCCGGTCCGCCAGGGTGGACTTGCCGTGGTCCACGTGGGCTATGATGCTGAAGTTCCTTATGTGCTCCATCCGATCCAACTCTTTCAAACTCCCCTCCGCGACCTTTTATACATGCCAACTGATTTTACCAGAGAAACCCCTACCCAAGCGGAGGCGCCGGGGATATGGTGAGGTTATCATTGACATTTATATCTTGTTGAGCTTAAATGTTAGCAATATAGGGGGTGTTACAGGTGAGCAAGGGAGAAATGGTGTACGAGGGCAAGGCCAAGCGGATGTTCCTCACCGACGACCCGGGCAGGCTAGTGGTGGAGTACAAGGACAGCCTCACCGCCTTCAACGCCCAGAAAGTGGCATCCATGGAGGGCAAGGGGCGGCTCAACAACGTGATAAGCTCCGTCATCTTCCAGTACCTCAAGGACAGGGGGGTCGACAACCACTTCGTCCGGGTGATAGACGATACCCACCAGGAGGTCTTAAGGGTTACCATACTACCAATCGAGGTGGTGGTGCGAAACATCACCGCGGGCTCCATATGCAAGAGGCTCGGCGTCAAGGAGGGGCTCCCGCTGCCAAGGCCCCTGGTGGAGCTCTACTACAAGGACGACGCCCTGGGGGACCCCATCATAACCGAGGACCACGCGGTCCTCTTCGGATGGGCCACACAGGAGGAGCTAGACCAGGTCAAGTCCATGGCCTTGAAGGTTAACCAGCTCCTGGGGGAGATGTTCGAGCAGGTGGGGGTCACCCTGGTGGACTTCAAGCTGGAGTTCGGAAGGACCAAGGATGGCCGGATCATCCTGGCGGACGAGATATCCCCTGACACCTGCAGGCTGTGGGACAAGGCCACCAACGACAGGTTGGACAAGGACCGCTTCCGGAACGACCTTGGCAGGGTCCTTGAGGCCTACGAGGAGATATGGAAGAGGCTCTCGGAGCCAAAGGAGGCATGAGGGATGAACTATCAGATATCGGCCCTGATCTTCCCAAAGAGGGGGGTCCTGGACACCCAGGGGAGGGCGGTCATGGGCACCCTGGTGGAGATGGGCTTCCGCTCCGTTAGGGACGTGTCGGTCGGACGCTTCGTAAGGCTAAGCATAGAGGCGGAGGACCAGGCGTCCGCCCTCTCCACCGCCAGGCGGATCTGTCAGGAGCTGTTGGCCAACGAGCTCATCGAGGACTTCTCCCTGAAGGAGGGTGACCTATCCCTATGATGGCGGCGGTGGTAACCTTCCCGGGGAGCAACTGCGACGGGGACGTTAGGGTGGCACTGGAGAGCGTGGGGGCCAAGGTCCAGATGGTTTGGCACCGGGAGGGCAGCCTGCCCAAGTGTCACCTGGTGGTCCTCCCCGGGGGCTTCTCCTACGGAGACTACCTAAGGCCCGGCGCCATGGCCGCCAAGAGCCCCATCATGGGGGCGGTGGTGGAACACGCCCGCAAGGGCGGCCTGGTGCTCGGCATATGCAACGGCTTCCAGATCCTAACCGAATCGGGGCTCCTCAAGGGAGCTCTGCTGACCAACCGGGATCAGCGGTTCATCTGCCGGCGATGCCACGTGAGGGTCGAGCGGACCGACACCCCCTTCACCAACCTATTCGTGGAAGGGCAGGTGGTCCAGTTCCCAATAGCCCACCGGGACGGGATGTTCTTCCTCCCCCAGGAGGACCTGGATGAGTTGGAGGGATCCAACCGGGTGGTGTTCCGCTACTGTGCCCCGGATGGAACCCCCTGTGAGGCCCCTAACGGGGCCCTAAACCGGATCGCGGGGATAATCAGCCGGGAGGGGAACGTGCTTGGCATGATGCCCCACCCGGAGAGGGCAACCCTGGCGGAGATAGGGGACTCCTTCGGGACCACCCTTTGGAGGTCCGTGGAAAGGTGGATTGAGGAGGCGGGCTTGATATGAACCCAGAGCAGGTGGGGCTGGACAGGCAGGAATGGGAACACCTCAAGGGCGTCCTGGGACGGGAGCCCAACGAGCTGGAACTCCGAATGGTGGGGGTCATGTGGTCCGAGCACTGCAGCTACAAGTCCACCAGGAAGCTACTGGCCAAGTTGCCCAAAGAGGGAAGACACGTGGTGGGGGGCGAAGGGGAGAACGCGGGGATAGTAAGGCTCTCCGATCGTCTGGGCCTCGCATTCAAGGTGGAGAGCCACAACCACCCCTCGGCGGTGTCCCCCTACGAGGGTGCCGCCACCGGTGTGGGGGGCATAATAAGGGACATACTGGCCATGGGGGCCAGGCCCATCATGTCCATGGACGGCCTATTCTTCGGGGACTCCGACTCGCCCAAGGCCAAGCACATCCGGGAGAAGGTGGTGGAGGGCATAGGGGGCTACGGGAACGCGGTGGGGGTCCCCACCGTGGGGGGTCTCACCATATACGACCCCTGCTACGAGGACAACCCGCTGGTTAACGCCTTCTGCGCCGGGGTGGTGGAACTGGACAGGCTCTGCAGCAGCAAGACCGCCCGTCCCGGCATGAGGGTGGTAGTGTTGGGGGCCAGAACGGGAAGGGACGGCATCGCCGGCGCCTCCTTCGCCTCCACGGAGCTCAAGGACCACGGGGCCTCCAACAAGCCCCAGATCCAGATAGGGGACCCGTTCTACGAAAAGCTACTCATAGAGGCCTGCCTCGAGCTCCTGAACCAGGGGGTCATCCAGGCCATGCAGGATATGGGGGCCGCGGGGCTCCTGTCCTCCTCCAGCGAGGTGGCCCACAAGAGCGGCAACGGCATAGACATCCACTGCGACAGGATCCCCCTCCGGGAGGAAATGGAGCCCTGGGAGATCTTCCTATCCGAGTCCCAGGAGAGGATGCTCATCATCTGCCTTCCCGAGGATCTGCCCAGGCTCTCCGCCACGGCGGAGAAGTGGGGCCTCGAGTGGGCGGACGTGGGGGAGATCACGGACACGGGGGTTTACCGGGTGTTCAGGGATCAGCGGCTTATCGCCCAGCTTCCGGTGAGCATCCTGGGGGGCGACTCTCCCGCCAAGGACTGGCCCTCCGCCCCACCAACCCGACCCCGTCCGAGGAGGGATGAGGAACTCCTCTCCTCCCAGGATGCGGCGGACCGCCTACGATCCCTCCTATCCCAGCGAAGCCTGATGGACCACTCCTGGATATACGAGCAGTACGACTCCATGGTGCAGCTGAGGACCGTCCTGGGCCCCGGGAATCCGGTAAGCGCCCTCTGGATGAGGGATGTGGGGACCCTGGTCTGCTCCATGGAGGCCAACCCATGGATGTGCCAGGAGGACCCGTTCAACGGCACCGCCCTGGTGGCGGCCTCCACGCTTAGGGCTCTGGGGGTGGCGGGGGCGGAAGCCATGGGCATGACCAACTGTCTGAACTTCCCCTCCCCAGAGGTGTCTCATCAGTACTGGGAGCTTCAGAGATCCGTGGAGGGCCTGGCCTGGGCCGCCCGGGAGCTGGACTGCCCCGTGGTGTCCGGCAACGTGAGCCTCTACAACGAGAGCCCCTCCTCCAGGATCATGCCCTCCCCGCTCATAGTATCCGTTGGGCTGGTCCCCCAGGGTGAGGGGTGGCTCAAGCCCAATGAGATCCCGGAGGGGGCAGCCATATGCCTTGTGGGGTCCAGCTCGGGCACCGTGGGCAGCCTCTACGGCAGCCTGTTCGGCCCCGGGGGCTCCGAGATCGCATTCGCCCCCGATCTCGAGAGGCGTTTCATCGGGAACGCCATGAGGACCGCCAGATCTGGCCTGTGCCTGGCCGGGAGGCCGGTCACCCGGGGAGGGTGGCTGTCGTCTCTGGTCAAGTCCCTGGCCCCCCTGAGTCTGGGGGCCCGCTTAGACATCGACTGGCCCTCTCCCGAGGGTTACCTCTTCGGAGAAGGGGGGCCAATGGCCATCTACTTCGTGGAGCCCCAAAGGGTACGGGAGCTGGCCGGGATATGGAGCGGCTTCGAGTTCCGGCCCATTGGGGTGGTAACGGGAAGGGCCACGCTGGATCTAGGGGGTTGCCAGCTTAACCTATCGGACCTGGGATCCCTCCGGGGGGTGAGGGGCTGATGTGCGGGGTCTTCGGCGCCTTCTCCAGGGATGGCAGGCCGGTACTGGAGGACATATACCTGGGGCTCTTCGCCCTGCAGCACAGGGGGCAGGAGTCCGCGGGCCTGTCGTGGATAGAGGGGGGGGTTGCCAGGTCCATAAAGGGCATGGGGCTGGTCCACAACGCCATATCCCAGGGCATGGTGTCCTCCATACCAGCCCGGGCCGCCATAGGTCACGTGCGCTACTCCACCTGCGGGGACTCCATACTTCAGAACGCCCAGCCCCTGACCATAAACTATGCCAAGGGACCCGTGGCCATAGCCCACAACGGCAACCTGACCAATTCCGGGGGGATCATGAGGTACCTGGAGGACCGGGGAGCCATCTTCCAGTCCACGTCGGACACGGAGGTTATCCTTCACCTCATGGCCCATCAATCCCACAAGATGCCCCTGGACGCCCTAATGGACGCCCTCAGGAGGATAAGGGGGGCGTTCAGCCTGGTGGTGCTCCTTGAGGACCGGCTCATCGCAGCCCGGGACCCCTGGGGGTTCAGGCCCCTGATCATGGGGGAGAGGGACGGGGTGGTGTACTTCTCCTCCGAAAGCTGTGCCCTGGACATGGTGGGGGCCAGGCCGGTAAGGGACGTGGAGCCCGGGGAGGTCATCGTGGTGGATCGTAGCTCCGTGTCCTCCCTTAGGATACCGGTTAAGCCCCGGAGGGGCTTCCTCTGTTCCTTCGAGTTCGTCTACTTCGCCCGACCCGACAGCGTGATCGACGGCATATCGGTCTACGACGCCAGGAAGAACCTGGGGCGACGCCTCGCCAAGCGGTGCCCTGTGAAGGCTGACCTGGTGGCGGGCATGCCTGATAGCGGCACCGTGGCGGCCCTGGGATACGCGGAGGAGGCCCGGTGTCCCTTCGAGATGGCCATAGTCAGGAATCGGTACGTGGGGAGGACCTTCATCCAGCCCACCCAGAGGGTCAGGGAGGCGGGAGTGAAGGTGAAGCTCAACCCCAACCCCAGCGTCCTATCCGGCAAGGAGGTGGTGGTGATCGACGACTCCATAGTGAGGGGCACCACCGCCTCCCGGGTGGTTAACCTGATGAGATCCGCCGGGGCATCGAAGGTGCACCTTCGGATCGCGTCCCCGCCGGTCCGGTTCCCATGTTACTACGGCATCGACACCCCCTCGTCGGAGGAGCTGGCGGCGGCCCGGTTCGACCTGGACCAACTGACCGAAGAGGTGGGAGCGGACTCGCTGGCCTACATAACCCAGGAAGACCTTTTGAACGCCATAGGGGCCCCCGAGGGCAGGCTCTGCACCGCCTGTTTCAGCGGAGAGTACATGGAGGATGATGCCAATGGGATTGACCTATGAGGGAGCTGGGGTGAGCCTCTGGGCGGCGGACGCCTGGGTAGAGAGGATAAAGGGCCTTTTGGGGGGCCGCCCATCCCAGCGGAGGAACGTTATAAGCGGGATAGGGGGCTTCGCGGGCCTGTATGACCTCGGGAACGGGAAGGCCCTCGCAGCCTGCTGCGACGGGGTAGGAACCAAGCTGGAGCTGGCCAAGAGGTTGGGGATCCTAAGGGGGCTCGGACAGGACCTGGTGGCCATGAACGTAAACGACCTGGTCACCTGCGGAGCCCGACCACTCTTCTTCCTGGACTACGTGGCGTGCGGTTCCCTGGACGTGGAGGCCCTCTCCCCCATCTTGGAGTCCATCGTGGAGAGCTGCGAGGAGTCCGGGTGCATCCTCCTGGGGGGGGAGACTGCGGAGATGCCCTGGGTATACCCCCCTCAGGGCTTCGACCTGGCGGGGTTCGCGGTTGGCATCGTGGATATTGACCAAATCGTGACCGGCGGGAACATAGAGGAAGGGGACCTGCTCCTGGGGCTAAGGAGCTCCGGGATCCACAGCAACGGGTACAGCCTGGTTAGGTTGGCGGTGGAACGGGCCCGGCTTGACCTGACACAGCCCCAACCGGGGTTCCAGCTTCCCCTTGGGGAGGAGCTTTTAAGGCCCACCAAGCTGTACGTCAGGGCCGCCATGGAGGCCCTATCCACCCGCAAGGTGAAGGGGATGGCCCACATAACCGGTGGCGGCCTCGAGGGCAACGTGAGCAGGATAATTCCCCGGGGACTCAGGGCCCAGGTGGACTACTCCTCCTGGGACAGGCCCCTCATCTTCCGCCTCCTCCGAGAATTGGGCATAGAGGAGGAGGAGATGAGGCGGGTCTTCAACCTGGGCATCGGCTTCGTCCTGGTGGCGTCGCCGGATCACCTCCCAGAGGTTGCGGATGCCCTTGCCCGGTGCGGAGAGGAGTTCATAGTGATTGGGAGGGTTTCCGGGACATGAAGCCCAACATAGGGGTCCTCATATCCGGCAGGGGTTCCAACCTGATGGCCATCAAGGAGGCCATCGACCGGGGTGACCTCAACGCCCGGATCGGCTTCGTCGGGTCCGACGTGCCGGACTGCCCCGGGATGGTCTGGGCGTCAGGCCAGGGGCTCGACACGGTCTTCCTTGACTATTCCAAAGGAAGGGAGGCGGCGGAGTGCCAGATAGACCGGGCCATGGAACTCCACCGGGTGCGCCACCTGGTGCTGGCGGGCTTCATGAGGATCCTCTCCGCCCCCTTCGTGGGACGCCACCGGGGACAGGTGATAAACCTGCACCCCTCCCTGCTACCCTCCTTCCCGGGGCGAAGCGGGATAAGGGACGCCTTCCTCTACGGGGTCCGGATCACGGGGGTAACGGTCCACCTGGTGGACGAGCAGGTGGATCACGGTCCCATCCTGGCCCAGGAGGCGGTGGAGATCCTGGAGGGGGACACTCTGGAGAGCCTGGAGGAGAGGGTCCACCGGGTGGAGCATCGGCTCTACCCCGCCACCATAGACCGGTGGCTAAAGGAGGGGGACTTCTCCCTCGCATCCTTAAGACTTCGCCCATGGTGACAGGAGGTATATCGTGATGGATCAGACCAGGTACGCGATAGTATCCGCCTACGACAAGTCCAACCTGGAGGGGTTGGTCAGGGCCATAGACCGGGCGGGGTACCGCATAATATCCAGCTCCGGCACCGCCAAGTTCATAAGAAGCCTGGGCATCCAGGTCACCGAGGTGGAGGAGGTGACCGGCTACCCGCACCTGTTCGGCGGGAGGGTGAAGACCCTGCATCCCAAGGTGGCGGGAGGCATCCTCTTCAGGGAGGCGGAGGACTCGGAGGAGGCGGCCTCCCACCAGGTACCCCGGATAGACCTGGTGGTCTGCACCCTCTACCCATTCGAGGAGGCCGCCAGGGCCCAAGCCCCCATTGAGGAGCTCATAGAGAAGGTAGACATAGGGGGGGTTACCCTCATAAGGGCCGCCGCCAAGAACCACCGCCGGGTGGCGGTGGTGTGCCACCCGGCGGACTACGAGTCGGTGGCCTCGGAACTTGACAGCCTGGGGGCCGTGTCCCCCAAGACCCGGGAGAGGCTGGCGGTGAAGGCCTTCTCGGTCACCGCCGCCTATGACGGGACCATCTCCGCGGTCCTGTCGGATCGGATCGGCACCGGATCCCCCATGAAAGACGCCTCCATAGCCAGGACCGCCATTCCCCTATGGAGGGTTCAGAGGCTTCGCTACGGGGAGAATCCCTATCAGGAGGCCAGCCTATGGGACAGGCTGGGGGAGCCCCCCTTCAGGCTCCTGGGGGGCAAGGAGCTCTCCTACAACAACATCCTGGACAGCGACGCGGCGCTCCGGGGGATCCTTCTCTTCCGGGACTCCTGCGCGGCGGTGATAATCAAGCACACCAACCCCTGCGGCGCGGCCCTGGGGGACACCATCGGGGAGGCGCTGGCGTCCGCCATCGACTGCGACCCCGTTTCCGCCTTCGGCGGCATAGTGGGATTGACCAGGCCGGTGGACCTTCAGGCGGCGGAGATCCTGGCGGACCGGTTCTTCGAGGTGGTACTGGCCCCCTCCTTCCACCCGGAGGCACTGGAGCTCCTGAGATCCCGGCGGGGCTCCTTGAGGCTTGTGGAGGCAACCTCCCCTCGTATGGAGGTGATGCTGAGGGACACGCTGCTGGGGACCCTGGTCCAGGAGGACCCCATCCCGGTCCCCCCAAGGGAGGAGGACGGGACCTGGCACGGAAAGAGGCGGCCTGACCTGTGGGATGACCTGGTTTTCGCATGGAAGTGCGCCGCCCTGGCGAAGAGCAACGCCATCGCCGTGGCCAAGGGGGGACGGCTACTGGGGCTGGGCTGCGGATTCACCAACCGGGTGGACGCCGCCGCCTTCGCCCTCGGCAAGGCCGGGGATGCGGCCCATGGGGCCGCCATGGCGTCCGACGCGTTCCTCCCCTTCCCCGACACGGTGGAGGTGGCCCACTCCAAAGGGGTAGGGGCCATAATACAGCCCGGGGGCTCCGTGAGGGACCGGGACGTGATAGATCGGGCCCTGGAGCTTGGGTTGTCCATGTTCATGGGCGGCACCAGAACCTTCCGCCACTGACCGAGGGGGGTATCTTCCCATGAGGGTTATGATCCTAGGATCCGGAGGAAGGGAACACGCCATGGGCTGGGGGGTCTCCAGGTCCCCACAGGTCCAGGAGGTCTTCATGGCCCCCGGAAACGGGGGAACGTCCAACGTGGGCAGGTCCGTCCCATTGGACATCTGCGATCCCCCTGCGGTGCTCAAGGCGGCGAAGGACTTGGGGGTGGACCTGGTCATAGTGGGACCCGAGGCCCCCCTTGTGGCCGGGGTGGCGGATCCTCTGCTGGATGCGGGGATCCGGGTCCTTGGCCCGGGCTCCAAGGGGGCCCAGCTGGAGGGAAGCAAGGCCTTCGCCAAGGCCTTCATGACGGACAACTCGGTGAGGACCGCCCAGTTCGACGTCTGTTCCAATGTGAGGGAGTGCCGTAGGGCCCTCTCGATCCGACGGCCCCCCTATGTCATCAAGGCAGACGGGCTGGCGGCGGGAAAGGGGGTCCTGATAACCCAGGACCTAGATGAGGCGATCCGTTACTGTGAGGACCTGATAGAGCGCGGGATCCTGGGCGATGCGGGCTCCAAGGTGGTCATAGAGGACCACATAGGGGGCTTCGAGATCACCGCCCTGGCCATGGTGGACGGAGACAGGGGGATTATCCTCCCCCTCAGCCAGGACCACAAGAGGGCCTACGAGGGGGACCGGGGGCCCAACACCGGCGGCATGGGGGCCTACTGTCCGGTCCCCTGGGAGAGGGAGGAACTGCTCTCCAAGATCCGAGGGGAGGTCCTGGAGCCCACCCTTAGGGGCCTCAAGGCCATGGGGATCCGGTACAGGGGCATCCTTTACATGGGTCTCATGGTGAGGGACGACGGGTCCATATGGGTCCTTGAGTACAACGTACGGATGGGGGATCCGGAGACCCAGGTCACCATCCCGGTCATAGGGGACCAATGGCTCAGCCTGTGCTGGAAGGCGGCGGATGGCAGGCTGGACGTGGACCGGGTCGTTGAGGACCACAAGACGGCCCTTGGGGTGGTCCTGGCGTCCGAGGGCTACCCTGCCAGGCCGATCACCGGAAGGCACATCCAGGGGGCGGACCCCTTTGACGATGGCACCTCCCTGGTGTTCCACTCCGGCACCCGGCTCGAATCCGGCGGCCTTGTGAGCTCCGGGGGTAGGGTGCTCACCGTTGTAGGGATCGGAGAGGACCTGAAGGAGGCCCGTGAGCGGGCCTACGATCGGATCCGCCGGATCCACCTTCAGGGGGGCTTTTACAGGAGTGACATCGGCCTTAGGGCCATGGGGGAGGTTTAAAACATGACCAAGGTTCTGATAATGCTGGGGTCAAAGTCGGACGCCAAACACGCCAAGGCCTGTGGTGAGGTGTTGGCCTCCCTTGGCATCCCGTTCCGGGTAACCGTGGCATCCGCCCACAGGAACCCTGACAGGGTGTCCACCATAGCCAACGGGGCCATTGAGGGGGGATTCAAGGTCATAATCGCCATGGCGGGGCTCTCCGCCGCCCTGCCCGGAGCGGTGGCAGCCCACACGGACCTTCCGGTGATAGGGGTCCCCTTGAGCGGAGGGGTCATGGGGGGCCTCGACGCCCTTCTCTCCACATCCCAGATGCCACCGGGGATTCCGGTGGCGTCGGTGGGGGTCGACGGAGCCAAGAACGCCGCCATCCTGGCCGCCAGGATCATCGCCCTGGAGGACAATGCGGTGCGGGATAGGCTCAAAGAGATGAGGGAGGAGAGCCGGGAGCACACCCGGAGGGCCAACCTGGAGCTGGCCCAAGAGGGCCTCCCCACCCTCGATGAGAGTGAACCCCATAAATAACCACCCGAACGACCTCTGGAACGGCTGGTCAGGGATCCTGCGCCGCCGGCACGGAGGACCGGTCCGGAAGCTGACGTTGGACACCGGATCCGGCTGCCCTAACAGGAGGTCCCTAGGCGAAGGGGGATGCATCTTCTGTGACCCCCTGGGCGGCGGAGACGGGTCCCACATGATGGGGATCCGCCTTGAGGAGCAGATCAGGATCAAGGGGGAGCGGATCTTAAGGTCCGGAACCCGAATGGTGATCCTCTACTTCCAGAGCTACAGCTTCACCAACGCTCCGATCCCTGACCTAGAGAGGGACGTGGAGCTGGCCATTGGGACCGCATCCAAGTTGGGGATCTCGGTGGTGGGGGTCTCCTTCGGCATCAGGCCCGACCAGGTTCCTATGGAGTTCCGCCGCATGCTCTCCCGGCTGGTGGATCGGGGGCTCGAGACCTGGGCGGAGGTGGGGGTCCAGACCATGGGAGACCGCAAGCTGGAGTGGCTCAAGCGGGGACACCATGGTGATGCGTCCCGTGAGGCGGTATCGTCCCTGGCGTCGATCCCCGGGGTCCTGGTTTGTGCACATCTGATCGGCGGCATACCCATGGGGGAGGTCTCCGATCTGGCCGACGACGCCAGGGCGGTCTTCAACCTGGGGGGCCGGGCGGTCAAGTTCCACCCGCTACACGTGCTGGCCGGATCCGAGCTGGATGGCCTGTACCGGGCGGGGCTCTTCAGCCCCGTCGGGGAGGAGGAGTACATGGAACAGCTGATATTGGCGTTAAGGAACATGCCCCCAGATGGGATAGTGCAGCGCCTCACCGCCGACGCCCCGAGGGACCGGCTGGTGGCCCCCGATTGGATCCTGGATAAGGGGGGCTTCATTGACCGGTTGAGGCGGAGGATGGTCCAGATGGGCCTCCGGCAGGGGGACCTATGGGGACCCCAATGATGAGGTCCCTAAGATAAAAATACGGGGGGCTTGGAGCACCAAGTCCCCCTTGTTTTCCCAGGTCCCCTACTCCATCCCGATGGCCTTGGAAACCTGATCGGACTTCTTGCCGTGCATCTGGCTCCAGGTCTTTATGGGGAGCCCCCAGACGGTTATGAAGCCCACCGCAGATTTGTGGTCGAACTTGTCGCCGTGGGAGTAGGTGGCCAGGTCCTCCCTGTAGAGGGCGTTGGGGGACTTCATGCCCACCACCATGGCTTGTCCCTTGAAGAGCCTGACCTTGACCACCCCGGAAACCACCTCCTGGGTCTTGTCGATGAAGGCATCAATGGCGTCCTTCAGGGGGGAGAACCAGTAGCCCTCGTAGGTTAGCTCCGCGTACTTGACCTCCAGTTCCCTCTTGGCCTTGAGGACCTCCTTGGGCAAGGTCAGGGTCTCCAGCGCCTTATGGGCCCCTATCAGGGTGACCGCCCCGGGGCACTCGTAGACCTCCCGGCTCTTGAAGCCCACCAGACGATCCTCTATCATGTCGATCCTGCCCACCCCGGCCTTGCCGGCTATTTGGTTCAGCATCTCTATGAGGGCCACGCCGGACATGGGCTTTCCGTTCAGGGAGACCGGCAGCCCCTTCTCAAAGCCTATCTCGATTGTCACCGGCTCATCCGGCGCGTCCCAGGGGTCCACGGTCATCTTGAAGGCATCGCTGGGGGCCTCCTCCCACGGGTCTTCCAGGATCCCGCACTCTATGGACCTGCCCCACAGGTTCTCATCGATGCTGTAGGGACTGGACTTGGTGACCGGTATGGGTATCCCGTGCTTCTCCGCGTACTCTATCTCCTCGTCCCTGGAGAAGTGCCAGTCCCTAACCGGGGCCTCCACCACTATGTCAGGGTTGAGCGCCTTGGCGCACACCTCTATCCTCACCTGATCCTGCCCCTTGCCGGTGCAACCGTGGGCGATGGCCACCGCCCCCTCCTCCTCCGCCACCTTCACCAGGTGGCTGGCTATGAGGGGCCTGGAGAGAGCGGAGTTGAGCGGGTAGGTGCCCTGGTACATGGCGTTGGCCTTAAGGGATCTCCACACGAACTCCTCCACGAACTCCTCCCTCAGGTCCGCTATGTAGGCCTTGCTGGCCCCGGACTTGATGGCCTTGGCCTTGGTCCCCTCCAGGTCTATGGGCTGCCCCACGTCGGCGGTGAAGGTTATAACCTCGTACCCCTGCTCCTTGAGCCAGGGTATGGCCACCGAGGTATCCAGCCCGCCGCTGTACGCCAACACCAACTTGCCCTTGTAAGTCATCTTAAACTTCCCCCTTCTTTTATTCTTATAAAATTAAAATTACTCCCTAATAAAAAGGAGGCCCGTCCCCTTTGGGACGGGCCTCCTAGCCCGCGGTGCCACCCAATTTGCCGTCCTGTGACGACCCCTTTACCCCGATCGTTATCGGGATCCCCCCTACTTGGCCGCGCTGGCGGGGCCTTTCTTCGGGAGGAGGCTCAGGGGCACGAGGTACTCCTAGCTATTCCGAGGGGCGCTCTCAGCCGGTGACGCCCCATCTCTGTCGGACGCAAAGGAACCAATCCCCTTCATCGCCCGTATCGAGCTGATGAAGGAACCAGAAAGACCCCCTCGTCGTCGCATCAGGACCTTGGACATCACCGTCGCACCTCCTCCCTGAACCCCAGGTCAATCTAACCTGTTGGGGAAATTATAGCCTCCTTTTCGCGGTTGTCAAGGGCCGTCCTTCAACCACGATTGAAGAGGAGATCCAGTCCCCCGGAGCTCATCTCCTTCAGCGTGTCGTAATGGGTCATGTCCATGTGAATCGGGGTGACCGAGGCGTAGCCGTTGGACACCGCCCACACATCGGTTCCCTCCTCCAGCCGGTCCTCAGGCACTCCACCCATCCAGTAACACTCCCTGCCCTGGGGATCCCTGAACTTGGTGACCTTGTCCCGGTAGAGGCGGGTCCCCTTCTTGGTGGGGAGTATGCCCTTGAGGCTCCTTATGGGGACGTTGGGGACGTTTATGTTGTAGAGGACCCCCTTCTGCCGGTGGTTTTGCTTGAACCAGTCCAGGAAGGCCACCACCACCGCCGCGGCGGTGCTGTAATGGGCCGCCGGATCGGTCCCCTTGCAGGCCAGGGAGACCGCGATGGCATCGTAACCCAAGATGAGCCCCTCCATGGCGGCGGATACCGTGCCCGAGTAGGTGAGATCGTCCCCCAGGTTGGGACCCCGGTTTATGCCGGATATCACCATGGTCACGTCCTTGGCCAGCTCCTCAACCCCTATGACCACGCAGTCAGAGGGGGTGCCATCGCAGGCGTAGGCGGGCATCATGGGGGGAAAGACACCGGGCTCCAGGTGCCAGACCCTAAGGGGCCTGTTCAGGGTTATGGCGTGACCTATGCTGCTGCGCTCCCTGTCGGGGGCCACCACCGCACACGGGATACCCCGGTCCGCCAACACCTTGGCCATTATCTGTATACCCGGAGCCAGTATCCCATCATCGTTGGACATGAGAACCTTCATACGAACAACACCTCAACGTAGGGGGCCAAAGCCCCTGGTTTTGTAATGTTATTATAATTCATCCTTGCCTCAAAGGACCAGGGAGGCCAGGAACATGACCATGGGGGACATTATCCTGGGTAGGAGGCCGGTGATAACCAACCCCAAGATGATCAGGACCCCGTACCTCTCCAGCCAGAAGTAGGAGTTGAGCCACCGAGGGGGCAACAGAACGTAAAGCACCTTGGAACCGTCCAGGGGGGGTATGGGCAACAGGTTGAAGACCCCCAAGCCGATGTTTATGAACACCATGAGCAACATCAGCTGCCTCAGGGCGAAGTTCCCCAGGAAGAAGGCGGGGAAGGCCTTGATCAACAGCCCAACCAGGCAGGCGGTGAGGAAGTTCCCCGCCGCCCCCGCGATGGATACTAACACCATGTCCCGGGAAGGGTTCTTGAAGTACCGGGAGTCCACCGGCACCGGCTTGGCCCAGCCGAAGCGGAAGATGAGGAGCATGAGAGCCCCCACCGGGTCCAGATGGTGAAGGGGGTTAAGGGATAGCCTGCCGGACCTCTTGGGGGTAGGATCCCCCAGGAGATGGGCCACATAACCGTGGCAGAACTCATGAAAGGTTATGGCCCATAGGACCGCCGGCACGCTCAACAGGATCTCCGCTATCCGGTAAGACAAGTCTCCGTACAAGTCATCTACCTCCAATTTTAAGGCCACCACATCAAAGGTCAAAGGTCCCCAAGCCTCTTGAGCACCCATGCCCGCTCATCCTCCAGGGTGTCCACCTCCCCGTCCAGCCGGGCGAACCGAAGACGGCTCAACATGGCCCCCACCGCAGGCCCCTTGGGAACCCCCAGATCTATGAGATCCCTGCCGCTGAGCATTGGGCTCACCTTGCATAGCCTGGTGAGGTACAAGAGGATCCGGCGCCTGACCCTCCAACGGGAGGTTATGCCCGCCCAGGCGAAGAGGACCACCCGATTTACGCCGTCCAAGGCCCTGCACAGGGAGGACCAGCGGATGTCCCCCTTGCCGCCTATGGCGGTCTCCAGAGTGCCGAGCCCGTTCAAGATGGCCTCCAGGACACCCCGCTCCTTCTGGGAAAGGGAGAGCCTGTCCATGGCGCTCCTGCCTCCCCAGGGGTTTCCAAAATACAAGAGGGCACCCAAAAAGGCAAGCCAGGACTCCTCCCCCAGGGGTGGAAGGTCCCTTCCCAGCCGTCGAACGAACACGTCAAGCTTCCGCAGGGCCCTCAGGCCGTCGATGGACAGCGGGACCCCGGGGAACATGGCATCCCAAGCCCCCAGCCCACAGAGCCTGTCCACCGCCCAGATAGGGTTCCTCTCCCGGAATATGAGCTCCAGCTCGCTCCTCAGCTTGGGACCCGACAGGAGGCTCAGCATGCCACCCTTTACGCAGCTAGCCGCCAAACGCTCCGTGTCCTGGCTCATCCGGAAGCCAAGTCTGCCCTCGAGCCTAACCCCCCGCAGTATCCTGGTGGGATCTTCCACGAAGCTGAGGTTGTGAAGCACCCTCAGCTGTCCTCGGTTCAGATCCCCCCGGCCGCCGAAGTAGTCCACCAACATCCCCCACCGGGGACTCAGGGATACCGCCATGGCGTTCACGGAGAAGTCCCGCCGGTACAGATCATGCTTCAGCGAGTCCATCTGGACCTTGGGCTGGGCCACCGGGTACTCGTAGAACTCCCTCCTGGCGGTGGCCAGATCCAGCTTCCTTCCGTCCGGGAACCGCACCGTTCCGGTCCCGTAGCGACGATGGATCGACACCTGAAGCCCCATGGAGGACAGTCGCTCCAGCAGGGGCACCGCGTCACCCTCGCATACCATGTCCACGTCCTCGTTCGGCCTGCCTAGCAGGAGATCCCGGACGAAGCCGCCCACCAGGAAGACCTTGAGCCCCATCCCCTCCCCTACATCCGTCACCAGCCTTATCTTGGAGGCCACCTCCTGGGGCACCCGGTCCAGGAGGGCCGATACGTCCTCCTCCCAGGGGACCTGGGGACCTGGCTGCCCCACCGACGCGGAGGTGGACGGGTAGAGGGCCCTCAGCATGTCCGTCCTGGTGACTATGCCCACCAGGTCATCCCGATCCACCACCGGCAGGCGCCCCACGTTGTGGGACACCAGGAGCCGGTGGGCCTCCCATATGGGGGCCCTGGGACTGACGGATATGACGTTCTCGGTCATGAACTCCCGCACCGGCACGGCCCCAAGGCCGTGAAGCTGGGCCTTGTCCAGGTCCTTCCGGGTGATTATCCCCCGGAGATGCCCGTCCAGGACCACCGGCAGCGCCGAGTGCCCGTAGCGGATCATCAGCCTGTAGGCCTCCTCCACCGTCTGATCCTCCCGGACCGCCATCACCGGCGAGGACATGGCGTCCTCCACCGACATGGAGGGCCTAAGGATCCCCTCCACGTTCCTCATGAGGCGCCCCAGGAGCTCCTCCGGGTCCTGCCTCGGAACCGCCGCGGCTGCCGCCTGGGGGTGTCCTCCCGCTGGCAGGTCCCCCATGGCGGATCTGGCGTCGATAGTGCCCTCTCTGCTTCGGATGACCGCGTAGGTCCTACGGTCCATGGTGACCACCGCTATGGCCACGTCCGCGTCGAAGAAGTCCATGATCCGATGGACGAAGAGGCTTATCCCCTCCGCGTAGCGGGGAAACTCAATGGCGCAGGAGACCACCCGGTATCCCTTGATGAACCTGTCCTGGCAGGCCTCTATCATCCGGTCAAGCAGCTCCCGGTCCAGGGCGGAGAAGGAGAGCTCTATCCAGGTGGGTATGGACGCCAGATCCGCCCCCCGCCGACGAAGCTCCGCCACCACCGCGTACTCCCGCTCGGTGGTGGCCCCAAAGGTAAGGGCCCCGGTGTCCTCGTATATGCCCAGGGCCAGAAGGGTGCAATCGAAGGGGGTCAGCAACACCGATCTCTCGAAGAGCCGCTCCGCCAGAATGGTGGTGGTGGAGCCCGCCCTCTCTATGATGCTGAAGCTGGAGGGGATCTCGTCCTCCACCGGGGGATGATGGTCGAACACGTGGACCTCCACCGACGGATCCAAGGCCACCTGGGCGAAGGGACCTATCCTGCCCAGGGACCGGGCATCCACCACCACCAGGTTCCGTATGGCCCCCGGGTCCACCTGCTTGGGCGTCAGCACGTTCAGCGCCCATCGGTTCCTCTTGAGGAAATCCCTTACGTTCCTGGATGCGGCGCCGGAGAAGCACATGGCCCCGTCGCCGTAGAGCTTCAGGGCGGCCCACATGCTGGCCAGGGAATCGAAGTCGGCCCCTATGTGGGTGGTTATGAGCCTCATGAGGAACAGCTCTGGACAACCCAGCGGCGGAGCTGGATCCCCATACGGTGGGGCCTCTCGAAGTACAGGGCGGGCATGTCGTAGGGATGAGACCCGAGTAGATCCCTTATGGCGGGGATGGCCCCCTCCACGGTCTTGAAGGCCAACTCCGCCTCCGGCTCGGAGTAGACCTCCCCCTCCCATCGGTAGACGCTGTCCACCCCCCTCACCCTGCAGCAAGCCGCAAGCTTCGACTCCACCATCCGGCGGGAGAATTCCAGGGCCTCATGGGCGGATGGGAACGTTACGTTGCCCAGCACCACAGAGTTCAGGAGCCGCATCTCCTGGTAGATCCTCAACGCGGAGCCCCACAGGTCCTCCATGGACCCCTGGTTATCTATCACCCAGTCCGCCATCCGCCGCTTATCCTCCGACCGCATCAGCCACCTCTCCCGGGACTCCAGCTCCCGCTGATCCCAGCCCCTGACCATAACCCGGGAGAGCCTCACCTGGGGAGGGCATCCAAGGAAGAGGGTCCCATCGATCCAATGGGGCACGCCGGACTCGAAGAGGAGGGGCACCTCCAGGACCCATATCCCGTCCTGCCCCACCATCCCCTGAAGCACCTCCCAGGTAAGGGGGTGAAGGACCGCGCACAGGAACCTGTACTCCCCCTCGTCGGAGAAGACCCGCCGGGATATCGTACCCACATCCAGGGTACCGTCGGGGTTGATTGGCACGCCCCCCCATCGGTCCGCGAAGGCCCCACGGACCCGGGGATCCTCCCAGAGCCCCTTGGCCACCAGGTCCGCCGATACGGTCCTGGCCCCCAGTCGGGCGAACATGGACAAAAGGGTGGACTTACCAGCTCCAACGTCTCCTGTTAGCGCCACCGTAAACAACGCCGGATACCTCCTTGGTCCTGTCGTCCTCCACCACGCAGCTGGAGGGTATCTCCGATAGGAATCGGGAGAAGGGGTTCATCATGAAGCTGCCGAAGAGGACCCGCCTGGCGGCCCCAGATAGGAAGAGCCTCTCCTGGGCCCTGGTCATCCCAACGTAGAAGAGCCGCCTCTCCTCCTCCAGAAGGGACCTGTCCTCCCTGCACTTGGCGTTGGGGAAGATCCCCTCCTCCAGCCCCACCATGAACACCACCGGGAACTCAAGCCCCTTGGCGGCGTGAAGGGTGAGGAGGCTCACCCGATCGTCCCCGGAGGCCACGTCCGCATCGGAGAACAGGGCCACCTCGGATAGCACGTCATCTATGCTTCCCTCGGGCAACACCGACATCAGCTCCTCCACGTTCTGAAGCCTCTCCTCGAAGGTGGACTGGTCCTCCCTCTCCAGGTGCTCCCCGTAGCCGTATTCCTCCAGTATGTAGCGCACCGCCAGCCTTATGTTGCCCCGGAGGGACAGGATTCCAAGCATCCCCCGGGCCAGGGCCCTTATCCCCTCCCGGGCCCGGCCCTTAAGGGGCGCATCTCCCTCCAGGACGGACCGCCAGAACTCCCCCGGGTCCTGGGCCTCCAGCTGGCCCATCCAGGCCCATAGGGCCTCCGTGGACTTGGCCCCTATGCCCCTCTGGGGCACGTTCACCATCCTCTCGAAAGAGACCAGGTCCCGGGGCTGGATGGCCAGCCGCATGAGGGCCAGCACGTCCTTGATCTCCTTGCGATCGTAGAAGCCCAACCCCCTTATGACCCTGTACGGGATGCCCGCCTCTATCAGCCTCTGTTCGTACAGCCGGCTCAAGGCGTTCACCCGGTAGAGAATCGCCATGTCCTTGAGGGCATACCCCTCCCCCTGAAGCTCCAGTATCCAGTCCACCAGGCAACGGGAGTCCTCCTCGTCATTCCTGGCCTTGAGGATCCGGATCTTCTCTCCCCTGCTGGCGGCGGTCCATAGGTTCTTCTTGGGCCTATCGGAGTTCCTGGCTATGACGCAGTTGGCCCCCTCCAGGATGTGCCCCGTGGACCTGTAGTTCTGCTCCAGCACCGTAACCTTGGCCCCCTGAAAGTCCTTGTCGAAGTTGAGGATCATGGACACATCGGCCCCCCTCCAGCCGTATATGGCCTGATCCGGATCCCCCACCACCACGGTCCGTTGCCCCCGGGATGACAGCCTCTTGAGCAACATGTACTGAGAGCGGTTGACGTCCTGATACTCGTCCACCAGGACCCATTCTATGGAGTCCAGCTCCCTCTCCAGGGCCTCCCGGTGGGTGGAGAGTATCTTCAGCGGCAGGTGGATGAGGTCGTCGAAGTCCAGGGCCCCCTGGGACCTCATCTTGGCCTCGTAGGCCTCGAAGAGCCTCTGGGCCTCCCCCCGGAAGTAGGCGCTGCCGTTCCCCTCCCCCTTGGCGGCGGAGAAGGCCTCCATGAGCCAGGAGGGATCCACCCGCCTCTCGTCCACGTTGTTCTCCTTGAGAAGCAATTTCAAGAGCCGCTTCTGATCGGACCTATCGATCACCACCAGGGGGGTGGCGTAGCCCATCCGGCGCATTATCTCCTCATTGCGCCTGAGGAAGTTGAGCCCGTAGGAGTGGAAGGTGCATATCCTTATGCCGTGCAGGCTTCCCCCCAGGAGGCGCTCAACCCGTTGCCGCATCTCCCCCGCCGCCTTGTTGGTGAAGGTCACCGCCAGGATCTTGGAAGGCGAGACCCCCTTGTGGCTTATTAGGTAAGCTATCTTCCTGGTCAACACCCTGGTCTTGCCACTCCCGGCCCCCGCCAGGATCAGCTGGTTGCCATCACAGTAGGTGACCGCCTCCACCTGCTTCGGATTTAGGCCATCCAGGACGTTGAAACCCTTTGGTGATGCCATTTTAACTCCCCCATGAAAGCTTTTATGGTATAAACGAGCCTATATTAACAAACGCAAAGGGGAGGGAACGGATCCCTCCCCGCAATCTTACATCAAAAAGGGTGACTTCGAGGCTACTCGGGCTTCAGGACCCCGTAGCCCCCCTCCTTGCGGCGGTAGACCACGTTGAGATCCCCCGTGTCCCCGTCCCGGAAGAGGAAGAAGCTGTGTCCCAGCAGGTCCATCTGGAGCGCCGCCTCCTCGGGGGTCATGACCCTCACGGGGAACCGCTTGACCTTGACTATGTTGACACCGCCCTCCTGCTTCTCCTCCTCCGCCACGAATGGCTCGGTCTCCAGCTCGAAGGATATGTCCTTGGTCTTAAGCTGCAGGCGATCAACCAGCATGTCCTTGTGGCGCTTCACCTGGCGCTCTATGTTCTTAAGGGACTTCTCGAAGGCCTTCCGGAGATCCGGCGCGTAATCCTCCCCCCTCATGACCATGCCGTTGATGTTGGAGGTAATCTCAACGACGTACATACCCCTCTTGAAGTCAACGGCCACCTGGGTGTCCAGGATGCGATCGAAGAACCGCTCCAGCTTGCCCAGCTTCTTCTCCATTAGATCTTTGACGGAATTCTGCAGTTCAACGTTGCGGGCCACAAAGCGTACGTCCATCCCAATCCCTCCAATCCTGCTCGGTATCGCTATTTTACCACAGGCCCCCGGATCATAACATCTAAATATTTAACTTTTTCCGCCAGCTTGCTAAGTCACCGTGGGTTTGTTTATGATCCAGGGACAACATATCCAAGGAGTGATGTGAAGATGAAGCGATCCCTGAGGGCACAGAGGATGCAACCGTCCGCCACGCTGAGCCTGGTCAACAAGGCAAAGGCCCTCAAGATGGAGGGCAAGAAGGTCATCTCCTTCGCCGCCGGGGAGCCCGACTTCGGGAGCCCCCAGGCGGCCTGCGACGCCGCCCTGGAGGCCATAAAGTCTCAGCAGACCCACTACACCCCGGTTGCTGGGATCCCGGAGCTCAGGGAGGCCATCAGGGACTACTACAGGAACCGGATGGGACTGGACTACCCGGTCTCCCAGATAACCGTGGGTAGCGGCGGGAAGCCCCTCCTCTACGAGGCGATCCAGGTGGTGGTGGACCCTGGGGACGAGGTGCTTCTCTTCACCCCTGCCTGGGTCAGCTACGTGGAGCAGATAAGGCTCGCGGAGGGCAAGGAGGTGCTGGTGGACACCATGTCCACCAACCTGGTCCCCACCCGGGAGTCGGTGATGAGGGCCCTTACCCCCAACACCAAGGGGATGATAATAAACACCCCCTGCAACCCCACCGGTGCAGTGTGGGACCAGGATGTCCTCTCCATGCTGGCCCAGGTGGCCCGGGAGAGGGACCTGTGGATCATCTTTGACGAGATGTACGAGCGGCTCGTCTACCGGGGGGCAAAGCACGTCAACATCCTCCAGGTGGCCCCGGATCTGGCAGACAGGACCCTGATCGTCAACGGGGCCAGCAAGGCCTACGCAATGACCGGATGGCGGATAGGCTACGCTCTGGGCCCCTCCCAGTGGATAGGGGACGTTAACGCCCTCCAGGGGCACCTGCTGTCCAACGCCAGCTCCATAGCCCAGTGGGCCGCCCTGGGGGCCATAAGGGACGGGGATGAGGCGGTGGAGTCCATGCGTAGGGCCTTCGAGGCCAGGAGGGACCGGATGGTGGAGCTCCTCAATGGGATGCCCCACGTGTCCTTCCACGTGCCCCAGGGGGCCTTCTACGTGTTCCTTGACATATCCAAGTCCCCCCTGCCGGACGATCAGGCCTTCTCCGCCAGGCTGCTGGACGAGAAGTGGGTGGCTGCAGTCCCCGGCTCGTCCTTCTTCGCCCCGGGTTACATAAGGCTCTCCTACTCCAACTCCATGGAGGAGATCGAGGAGGGCATGAGCCGCCTCAAGGATTTCCTATCGTCCCTATAGTGAACTTGGAGGGGGGAGCTGAAGCTCCCCCCTCCATTCTGTCGAACCATACAACCGGCGAAGGCCTCAGTCGTTGAGGATCTCCTTCTCCTTCTCCTGGGCCAGGGCGTCTACCTTCTTTATGGCCCCGTCCACGTGATCCTGGACCTCCTTCTGGAGCTTCTTGTGCTCGTCCTCGCTTATCTCTCCCGCCTTCTCCATCTTCTTGAAGGCCTCGAGCACGTCCCGGCGCACGTTCCTTATGGCCACCCGGGCCTCCTCCGCGTACTTGTTGACCAGCTTCGAGAGCTCCTGGCGCCTCTCCTTGGTGAGCTCCGGGAGCACCACCCTAACCGACTCCCCGTCGGTCTTGGGGGTGACCCCCAGGGAGGAGGACTGGATGGCCTTCTCTATGGCCTTAAGGGCGGACTTGTCCCAGGGGGTTATCACCAGCTGCCGGGGCTCCGGGACGGTGACGGTCCCCATCTGCTTTATGGGGGTCATGGTCCCGAAGTAGTCCACCTTTATCTCCTCCACCAAGGCGGGATGGGCCCTGCCGGTACGTATCCCCAGAAGGGTGCCCTTCAGGTGCTCGATGGTCTTCTCGGTCTTCTGCTTCATCTCCTTGATCTGGTTCTGGGGCATGGAACTCACTCCTTCCGTTGGCTTCGAGGCTTAGTCATCCATTGGCTCAGATGATACCAGGGATCCCACCGGGCTTCCATCCACCAGGAGGGCCCTCAGGTTCCCTTTCTTGAGGACGTCGAAGACCACGATGGGGATCTGGTTCTCCTGGCAGAGGGCGAAGGCGGCGGCGTCCATGACCTTGAGCCCCATGGTGAGGGCATCGTGGTAGCTGACGAACGGAAGGCGCTTGGCGTTGGGATTCTTGTGGGGGTCGTCGTCATATATGCCGTCCACCTTGGTGGCCTTCATGAGGCAGGAGGCACCGATCTCGGAGGCCCTCAACGCCGCGGCGGTGTCGGTGGAGAAGTAGGGGGAGCCGGTACCCGCAGCGAAGATGACTATCCTGCCCTTCTCCAGGTGCCTTATGGCCCTGCGACGGATGAAGGGCTCCGCCACCTGCCTCATCTCTATGGCGGTCTGCACCCGGGTGCTTATGCCCATCCTCTCAAGGGAGTCCTGGAGGGCCAAGGCGTTTATGACCGTGGCCAACATTCCCATGTTGTCCGCCTGGGACCTCTCCATGCCCTTCTGGACCGCCTGCTGACCACGCATTATGTTGCCTCCGCCCACCACCATGGCCACCTGGATGCCCTCCCGGGCCACCTCAGCGATCTCGGAGCATATGTTGGTCACCGCCTCCAAGTCCAACCCGAAACCTCCGCTACCGGCCAGTATCTCCCCCGAAAGCTTAAGAAGAACTCGCTCATATCGCCCCATGACAAGCCTCCTGATCTACCTCTTTAATCTAATCCCAAGAACCCCTGAGCCCAACAAAAAGGCGAGGGTCCGCCCCTCGCCCCTTGAGCCGTCTCCCCTACTCCGATATGGCGTAACGGGTGAATCGACGGACCACGATGTTCTCGCCTATCTTGGCGATGTTCTCCATCACCAGGTCCTTTATCTTCTTGTCCGGGTCCCTCACGTAGGGCTGCTCCAGGAGGCAGGACTCCTCGTAGAACTTGTTGACCCTGCCCTCGGCTATCTTGTCCACGATGTGGGCCGGCTTGCCCTCCTCCATGGCCTGCTTGCGGTAGATCTCCTTCTCCCGCTCCAGGTCCTCGGCGGGAACGTCCTCGGGAGAGATGTACTGGGGGTTCGTGGCGGCTATGTGCATGGCGATCTCGTGCCCCAGCTTCTTGAACTCGTCGGTCCTGGCCACGAAGTCGGTCTCGCAGTTCAGCTCCAGGAGGACGCCGATCTTGCCGTTGGTGTGGATGTAGCTGAACACCAGACCCTCGGCGGCGGTACGCCCCACCTTCTTGGCCGCCTTGGCCAGACCCTTCTCCCGAAGGTAGTCCACCGCCTTCTCCAGGTCACCGCCGCACTCCGCCAGCGCCTTCCTGCAGTCCAGAACGCCCGCGCCGGTGCGGGCCCTAAGCTCCTTAACCGCTTCCATATCCACAGACATCACTAGGCCTCCTTCCAGCCCTTGCGCTCCTCGAGCTCCTGGTTCACCAGGGTCTCCGCCACCTCGGAATACTCGTCGTGGAGCTTCTCCCGGATCTCGATCACGTCCTCAGCCGCGCCGGAGACGGCCTCCTCCTGGTCCGCCTGAGGGGTAGCCATCCCGTCCACCCCCTGGCGGCCCTCGATGAAGGCGCTGGCCATGAGGCCCGTGATGAGCTCGATGGCCCTTATGGCGTCATCGTTGCCGGGTATGGGGTAGGTTATGAGCTCCGGGTCACAGTTGGTGTCCACGATGGCCACCACGGGGATACCCAGCTTGGCGGCCTCCAGGATCGCTATGTTCTCCCGCCGGGGATCGATGATGAACAGCGCGTCGGGCACGTCCCTCATGTCCTTTATGCCCGACAGGTACTTCTCCAGCTTCTCCCTCTCCTTGCGGAGCTGGATGATCTCCTTCTTGGGGTAGCGGTTGATGGTGCCGTCCGCCTCCATCTTCTGAAGCTCCACCATGCGGTTCACCCGACGGCGTATGGTGGCGAAGTTGGTGAGCAGACCACCCAGCCAGCGCTGGTTGATGTAGAACTGCCCGCAACGAAGGGCCTCGTTCCGGATGGGCTCCTGAGCCTGCCTCTTGGTGCCCACGAAGAGCATACTGCCCCCCTCCTTGGCAACCTCCCGGACAAAGCTGTAGGCCCTCTCAAGCCCCTTCACCGTCTTCTGTAGGTCGATGATGTAGATGCCGTTCCTCTCGGTGAAGATGTAGGGCTTCATCTTCGGGTTCCATCGCCTGGTCTGGTGGCCGAAGTGCACCCCGCACTCCAGCAACTGCTTCATGCTTACCACTGCCATGTCCTCGTTCCCTCCTCGTTTTGACCTCCACGGACATCATCCCCATCGGGAACCTTCTAAAAGGCAACACCCAAGGGGTCCGCCCGTGTGCGGATTGCCAGAGGGCAGTATATCACGGGGGAGGTTGACCTTCAAGGCCAGGGGGCTTAGGATATATACCCATACGGGGCATACTTCAGTGCATCAAAGCACGAGGAGGCGCGGGGTTTTGGAAGATCGGAAGAGTTCCGGCAAGAGGGAGGTCCTAAATCGCCTGAAGAGGCTGGAGGGGCAGATAAGAGGCATACAGAAGATGATCGAGGAGGAGAAGCCCTGCAGCGAGATCCTCATACAGCTCAACGCGGCCCGGAAGGCCATGCAGAACGCCTCCATAGCGGTCCTCAAGAACTACCTGAGCACCTGCGTGGCCCAGGCGGCGTCGGACGTGCCTCCCGCCAGGATGGAGGAGCTGGAGAGGCTGATCAAGACCCTGATAGACCTGGAACCCGGCGGCCGAGACTGAAGGCGCCCAGGATCAGCGGGTCCTGGCACGCCTCCCCGGTGAATGGGTCCCACAGGACCCTATCCCGGGCCACGTACATGGCTTCGAAAGGGTTGGCCCGGCCCTCTAGCCCACCCCTGACGGTGGGCAACTTCAGTCCCATCAGGCTGTACGAGGGGGATATGCGGTCCAAGACCGCCCGAACGGCCCGATCCGGATCCACCCGGAAGTCCAGGACTGGCATGGCCCTAGCCCAGCCGGGCAGCTCCTCTGGGTCCAACAGGCCCAGATCCGGGGGATCCATCTGCACCACGTTACCGAAGACTCCGTGGACCAGCCCCCGGGCCCTCACATAGCTGGCCCTCCCCAACAGGGGACGGGAGAGGAACTCCACCTCCACCAGGTAGAAGGGGACGAAGATGCCATCCACGTCTCTGACCTCCGCCGGCACGTGGTACCTCACCGATCCACACCTCCATGTAAGATCCTTAAGCCTGAAGGCTCATCCTAAGATGAGAACGGGGGCCACCACAAAGGGGAAACGGGACCCCGGGCGGGAGGCCCAGCTTGCCGTGGCACCCGAAGCTTATCGCTTACCGTTGCTTCCTTCCGGACCTGGCGGGGTTCGCGAGGCTTCGCCGCACGGGGCTAGACCTCCGGCCCGAGGCCCCGATGGAGGCCCCAAGCGGGCGGATCTCTAGATCAAGGTAAAGAAGAACGGGGACCCGAGGCCCCCGTGAATTCCTGGCGGAGAGGGAGGGATTTGAACCCTCGGGGCGGCTTTTATACCGCCCACTCGCTCTCCAGGCGAGCGCCTTCGACCACTCAGCCACCTCTCCGCTCCCTGAAACGATCACGCAGGGGATGATACCTAATTACCGGAGAAATTTCAAGTCCCCTATGATATTTTCCCCCAAGGGCCTTAGGCGTCGCCCTTGATCCGATCCCTCACGAAAACCATGGCGTAGTCGGGCTCCTTGGCTATCCTCTCCGACTCGGCGGGGCTCAGGTCGGACAGGTCAAGCCCAACCACCTTAATAAAGGCGTGCCCTATTGAGAGTATGGCCTCCTGATTTTTCTTTATGAGGCGCTTCTCTAGCTTAGCCTTCCTCCTCTCCAGCTCCTGAAGCATCTCCTCAGGGCTCCTGCGGGGCCTCCTAGGCTTTTTGGCCTTATCCTCCATCTTGGATGCTTCCTCTGGCAAATCACACACCTCCCCTTCATTCTAGAAACCATATAGCCGAAGATTAGGGCAAGCAACAAAATCTGTCAACACAAATATCGAATCAAACAATAAAACCACTGGCATACAGGCAGACAGAAAAGGGGAGCAAAACAAAAAATCGGGCCGTTCAGCTTTGTTCCAAGATGCGAAACTTCAATCAAGGTGCCGTCAAAATAAATCCATTGGATGGGAAATGAAGCTTAACCTCAAAGGCTTAAAAAAGAAAACCCCACCGAAGTGGGGAAACTAAAGCAATGGCGGAGAGGGTGGGATTTGAACCCACGAGACGGCTCATCACCGCCTAGACGATTTCGAGTCGCCCGCCTTCGACCACTCGGCCACCCCTCCGCTCCGGGACGAAACGTTGAAGATTATATTCAAACCCCAACGGCTTGTCCAGCGCCCCTCAATCCCTCAAAGAAGCCCCGTAGCAGGGCCGCAGATCGATCCCGCATCTCCCCCTGGTGGACCCTGCAACGAAAGGGCTGCCTTGGGTCCCGCAGGACGTCGTAAAGGGAGCCCACCGCCCCGGCCTTGGGGTCCCGGAGGGCAAAGTGCACCTCGGATATGCGGCACTGGAGTATGGCCCCAGCGCACATCACGCAGGGCTCGAGCGTAACGTAAAGGGACGCCCCGTCCAAGCGCCAGGTGCCCAGGGCGGAGCACGCGTCCCTTATGGCCACCATCTCCGCGTGCCCCAGCGGATCACCGGTGAGCTCCCGAACGTTCCTCCCCCGGCCCACCACCAAACCATTCATGACCACCACGGCCCCCACGGGCACGTCGCCGGCCTCCATGGCCAGCTCCGCCTCCCTCAGGGCCTCGCGCATGAAGGACACGGAGAACCCCCTAGAAGGACGGGAGATTGCGGCCCGCGAAGATCTCCGCCATCTCCTTCTTTATCTCCTGCTTTATGCGCTTCTTCTCCCCCGGGAGCAAGGATTTCTTACCGGTCCCGAAGAGGTAGTTGTCCAGGTCGAAATCCTTTATTATCATCTTGGTGTTGAATATGTTCTCCTGGTATATGTTGACGTCGATGAACTGGTACAACTCCCGGGTATCCTTGGATATGAAGTTCTGTATAGAGTTTATCTTGTGGTCCAGGAAGAACTTCTCCCCCGATATGTCCCGGGTGAAGCCCCTGACCCGGTAGTCTATGATCGCGATGTCCGGCGAGAAGGTGTGAAGCAGGTAGTTAAGGGCCTTCAAGGGCGATATCCTGCCGCAGGTGGACACGTCGATGTCCGCCCGGAAGGTGCAAACCCCCCGGTCCGGGTGGCTCTCCGGGTAGGTGTGAACCGTTATGTGGCTCTTGTCCAGGTGGGCCAAGTAGGTCTGGGGAAGGGGGCCCGGGCTCTCCTCCCCGTCCTGGTCAGGGCAGCTCTCCATGGAGCTCTCCCCCACCTTCTCCTCCGATATCAAGAGCGCCACGCTGGCCCCCTGGGGATCGTAGTCCTGGTAGGCCACGTTGAGGATGTTGGCACCGATTATGTTGGCCACCTCGGTTAGGATGGTGGTCAGTCGGGTGGCGTTGTACTCCTCATCAATGTAGTTAATGTAGGCGTTCCGGTGCTCCGGAGTCTTGGCGTAGCATATATCGTACAGGTTGAAACTCAACGACTTGGTGAGGTTGTTGAAGCCGTAAAGCTTTAGCTTTTTGAGCTTCTTTACCTTCTTCATGGACTTGATTTCCAACGATCCATCCCCTTTCCGTCCCGCATGTTACTTGCTAAGCTAAGATCCAGGAGCTAAGGATACCACAACGGACCGGGGACGCAAGGACTGCAGTTTAATTTTTTTACATACTATATAAAAGGAGCCCTCCCCATGCTGGAACCCTCTGTGATCATATTCCTCCTGTCCTACACTGTGCTGGCCATAGGCGGAACACCGGTGCTCAGGATAGATCGGACCGGGGCGGTCATAATCGGCGCCTCCCTGATGGTCTTCCTGGGGATCCTGTCCCCCGAGGAGGCCTACGGAGCCATCGACTACAAGACCTTGGCCACCCTCTTCGGCCTTATGGTGCTGGTGGCCCACTTCAGGCTCTCCGGGGCGGTGAACATCCTCTGCTCCAGGATGCTTCGGCTGGTTACCACCCCAAAGGGCATGCTGGCGGTGATGATCCCCGTGGCGGGGGCACTCTCCGCCCTGTTCATAAACGACACCATCTGCCTCATGTTGACCCCGGTGGTGCTGAGCCTTACCTACTCCATGGGCACCGATCCCAGACCCCACCTCATAGCCCTCTGCATGGCGGCCAACATCGGAAGCGTCATGACCATAACAGGCAACCCCCAGAACCTGATCATAGGCCTCTCATCCGGCATATCCTACGGCCGCTTCTTCATCAAGATGCTGCCCCCCACCATAATGGGCCTCACGGTCACCTATCTGGTGATACGGCTGAACTACCGGGATGAGCTGTCCCGATGGAGCCCCAGGGGACACCAGGAGGGGGGCTTCGTCTACCACCGGTGGATGGTCATCAAGTTCTCCATCCTCAGCCTGGCGTGCATTGGGGGTTTCTTCCTGGGGATGCCCATAGAGGTGGTGTCCATGGCGGTGGCCTCCGCGTTCCTCATCACCCGGCGGGTCAAGCCCGACAAGGTCTACGCCATGATCGACTTCAAGCTCCTGCTACTCTTCCTGGGGCTCTTCATAATAATGGGGGCCTTTCAGCGCTCAAACGCCTTCGCCCTGCTGGAGTCCAAGGCGGCCCTGATGTTGGGGGGAAGCTGGAGGCTCGTCTGGAGCTCCACGATCCTCTCCAACCTGGTCAGCAACGTGCCGGCGGTCATGCTCTTCAAACCCCTCATCCAGGGACTGGGGCTAGGGGAGAGGGCCTGGTTGCTCCTGGCCATGAGCTCCACCTTCGCTGGCAACCTGACTATCCTGGGCTCCATCGCCAACATCATAGTGGTGGAGGGGGCCTCCAGCCGGGTCAGGATATCCTTCCTGGAACATCTACGATCCGGAATTCCCATAACCCTGGCCAGCATCTCCCTGGGCGCCCTTTGGCTCATATTTTTTTAACTGGAGGCCACCATCATGAGCACCGATAGGATGTCAAAATGCCACATTGAAACCCCACTGGGGACCCTGGAGATCACCGAATCGGGTGGATCCATCACGTCCGTAAGACTTGCGAACCCCCTCCCCGGCGAGGAGGCGCTACCCCCCACGGGCTCCGTGCTTGGCTCCGCGGCCCTACAGCTGAAGCAGTACTTTGCGGGGGAACGGCGGGAGTTCTCACTGCCCCTGAGGCTACTGGGCACCCCATTCCAGGTCCGGGTCTGGAGGCGTCTCATCTCGATCCCCTATGGGAGGACCGCCACCTACGGTGAGCTGGCCAGGGACATGGGAATGCCAAGGGGGGCCAGGGCCGTCGGGGGAGCCTGCGGAAGGAACCCGCTACTGATACTGATCCCCTGTCACCGGGCGGTGGGGGCGCGGAGCCTGGGCGGCTTCTCCGCTCCTGGAGGCCTCAAGACGAAGGAGCTCCTGCTCCAGATTGAAAGGAACCGGTCGGGGGGTTAGGGGTCAGAAAGCCGGTGGAAAAAGGAAAGAGAAAAGGGGCCTTGCGGCCCCTTGCGTCCTATGGCGTGCCCGCCGGGATTCGAACCCGGGACCTTTGGCTCCGGAGGCCAACACTCTATCCAGCTGAGCTACGGACACGCTTTACGATGCATATATTACCATGATCCCCCGGAATGTGCAACACCCTTAATGGCGTCTTCCGATGTTTACCTTGCAAACCTGACGATGGTGACCCCGTGCCCCCCTTCGCCGGGGCCTCCGAGGCGGAAGGACTCCACGAAGGGGAGCCGCCTGCAGAGGTCGTGGACCGCCCTCCTTAGGATACCCTCCCCCCGGCCGTGGATTATCTCCACCTCCCCGTAACCGGCCCTGTAGGCCTGGTCCAGGTACCTCTCCACTATGGGCATGGCCTCGTCCAGGGTCATACCCCTGACCATTATGGAGCTTGACACCTTCTCCGGGCTGGACACCAGAACCCTCGATTGGGGAACCGGCAACGGGGACGAGGACCTCACCAGCTTCTTCAACGGGACCCTTATCCTCATGGGCCCAGAGACCACCACCCCGTGATCCCCATCCACCTGGGCCAGCTCCCCCTTGACCGCGCTACCCCTTATCTCCACCGGATCCCCCACCGACAGGCTCTGGGGGCCGGGCAGCGGAGAGGCCTCCATAACGTCCCTGCCCAGATCCTCAACAGCCTGCCCCAACTTCCTCAGCCTGTCCCTATCCCGCTGGTAGGTCCTCTGGGCCTCCGCGTGAGACTTGTCCCTAAGCTCCTTCAAAAGGGCCTTGGCCTCCTCCTCCGCTCGCTTTATTATCCCCTGGGCCTTGGCCCGGGTCTCCCGTATGATGCCCTCCGAGTCCGACAGGATCCGGCCGTACTTCTCCTCGTAAAGCCTCTCCCTCTCCTGGAGATGGGCTCGCAATGCCTCCACCTCCCGGAGCCGCTCCTCCAGCTCAGCCCTCCGGGCCTCAAGCCCCTTGAGAAGCGCCTCGGTACCGTCCGACCGGGTCTCCATCTCCTCCCGTGCCCGCTGAATCACCTCCCGGGGCAGCTTAAGCCTCTCGGCTATGAGTATGGCATTGCTGCTCCCAGGTATGCCCACCAGAAGCCTGTACGTGGGCTGGAGGGTGGTGGAGTCGAACTCCATCGAGGCCGCCTCAACCCCCGGGGTGGTCATGGCGAAGAGCTTTATCCTGTTGTAGTGGGTGGTGGCCATGAGAAGACAGCGCCTCCTGAGGAAGAACTCCAGGATGGCCACCCCGAGAGCGGATCCCTCCTCCGGGTCCGTGCCGGCCCCAAGCTCGTCCAAAAGCACCAGCGACCGGTCCTTGGCGCTCTCCATTATGTACCGGAGCTGCTTTATGTGGCCGCTGAAGGTGGAGAGGTTCTGCTCGATGCTCTGCTCGTCCCCTATGTCCGCCAGCAGCTCCCCCAGGTTCCCAACCACGGTGCCCTCCGCACAAGGCACCGGGAAACCGAGCCACGACAGGTAGACGCAGACCCCAACGGTCTTCAGCGCCACCGTCTTGCCCCCCGTGTTGGGACCGGTTATGACCATCATCCTGGCGTGCTCCCCACAGGACACGTCCAGCGGCACCGCCCTCTCCCCCAGCAGGGGGTGTCTTGCGGACCTCAGCTTGAAGGACCTGTCGTTGGAGACCTCCGGCACCACCCATGAGGACTCCGACAGGAGCTCCACCTGGGCGTTCAATAGGTCCAGGTAGCCCAACCCCCGGTCGGTCTCCAGAAGGGCCCCCTCCCGGGAGAGCAGCATCTCCGTCAGGGCCCTGAGGATCCGTTGCTCCTCCTCCCTCTCCTCCCCGGCTATAACCGCCATCCGGTTGTTGAGGGGCAGAATGGGGGCGGGCTCCACGTAGACGCTATTGCCCGACGAGGACCTCTCCACCACCAGCCCCGGGAAGGATCCCGCCATGTCAAGCCTCACCAAGGCACAGAACCGCCCGTTCCGAAGGGTCAGCACCCGGTCCTGCAACATGGAGGCCAGGGACCCGTTTGAAAGGATCTCGTTCCACCGCTGGCGCGCCAGGGACCGGAGCTCCCGGCCCTTGAACCTCAGCTCCTTCAGCTTGGTCGACGCACCATCGTAGAGGGCCCCGTCCTCGTCCAACACCTCAAGGCGCCCCAGCTCCTCTTCCCAGTCGGGGAAGTGACGGAGGAGGTCCCTTAGGGCCTCAAACTCGGAGCAGTCCTCCTTGAGACGGACCTTTATCCGGGAGGATAGGATCAGGCTGTTCCTCACCTTCACCAGCTCCTGCCCGTTGAGCCACCCATAGGTCTTGGCGTCCCTCACCAACCCCTCCATGGGGGTAACCCGCTGATCCCACGGATAGTCGCCACGCCTGGCCACCGCGGAGCTGTAGGCCCTCAGAAGGTCAAACCGCCTCCTCAAGGACTCCACGTCCCTGGCGGGTGACGACCGAAAGGCCCTAGCCACCCCGAGTTCGCTCCTGCACCTCCCGGCCACGATGGCTAGGGCCTTCTCTATCTCCAGGACCCGGTACGTATTAGGGTCACACCTCAAGCGTCAAAAACCTCCCATTCTCGCCCCTTAACAGATCAGCGTCCCTCCCCTTCCGGGTGGTAGACCGCCCCCAAGATCAGCTCCCGATGCCGATCCGCCATCCTCATGAACAGGCTCCTATCCTCCCACCCCTGAGGGAGAAACGGGGAGAGGGCGTTGGCCACCACGAAGGACACCGCCACCAGCAGGGCCAGCTTGGCCAACCCAACCGCCCCGCCCATCAAACGATCGAAGGCGGAGAGGTGGGCCTTCACCAGGATGCCCCTCAAAAGCCCACCGACCAGGCGGGCCACCAAAAGGGCGAACACCAACAGCCCAACCGCCGCCAGGGCCCTGCATGCCCAGGGGCTCTCCACCAACCCAAGGCTCATGACCAGGGGCTCCAAATGATCCGAGAGCTCCACCGAGAGGAAGAGCCCCAAGGCCCAACCCGCCATGGACGCCACCTCCCGGGAGAAGCCCCTCAGGAACCCCTTCGCTATCCATATGAGCCCCACCAGGGCTATGCCCCAATCCAGCCCGGACATGGCCAAACTCACGGGATCTCCTCCCCGCCGGCCAGCTCCCTCAGCCGGTCCTCAACCCTGATGAGCTCCCCCGATAGGGTCATGGCGGCCAGGAAGAGCATCTCGTCCTGGCTAAGGGAGGAGTCCAGGGACTCCACCACGGACCTCAACAGGTCCGCCGCCCTCTGGACCTCCTCCTCCCTGGAAGTGACTATTGGATAGGACCTCTTCCCTATCAGGAGCGCAAGGCGCTTGGACGTCATCTGCTGAGGCTATACCCCCGGCCTCGGAGACCCGTCCTCCGGCAGGAGGGATCTAATCTTGCCGAAGAGCTCGGAGACCCTCTGCTCCTGCTGCTGGAGCTCCTTCTGAAGGTTCACCTTCTCCCTCTCCAGCTGCTCTATGGTCCTCTGCATGTCCTTCTTAACCCTTATGAGCTCCAGCTCCTTCTCCTGGAGCTGCCCCTTAAGGCTGGCCAACTCCGCCTGGGCGGCGTCACGCTCCTTTTGAAGGGTGGAGAGCCTCCCACCCAGACGGTCCAACATGCGCTCTATCTGATCGAACTGCTGCATATTCCTTCCCCCCTACCTAAGCTTGTATCCCCTCTCCGCCAGGGCGGACCTGAGGGCGTTGTGGACATGGTCCACCTCCTCGTCCCGGAGGGTTCGATCCGGGTTACGGTAGACCACCGAGAAAGCCAGGCTCTTGAGCCCCTCCGGTATGCCCTTACCGGCGTAGACGTCGAAGAGCTCAACCCCCTCCGCCAGGGACCGGTCCATCAGGGACTCTATGTCCCGTCTGACCTGGTCGGACTGGACGTGGGCCTCCACCATGATGGCCACATCCCGGCTAACCGACGGGAAGCGGACGGATCCTCCGAACCGGGGTAGACGCCACCCCTCCAGGGCGGATAGGTCCACCTCGAACCCGTAGGCCCCCTCCTCAACCCCCAGCTGGGACTCTATGGAGGGCTTGAGTCGGCAAAGGAAGCCCACCTTCCTCCCATCCACCATCACGCTGGCGGTCTGCCCCCGGTGGCCGAAAGGCTCCTCTCCCCTCTCCCACCGGACCTGGAAACCGCAGGAGGACAACAGGGCCTCCACGTCGCCCTTCAGGGTGAAGAAGTCCTCCTCGGCCCTGGGGCCGTGTACGGACCGCCTGTCCTTGCCCACGTAGACCAGGCCAGCCATGTGCTGGGCCTCCCGGTCCTTAGCGGGAAACACGGTCCCCCACTCGAAGAGACGGACCGGCCTCTTCCATCCGAAGTTAAGGTTGCTACGAAGACCCCTGATGAGGCCCGGCAGGATCAGGGGCCGCATTATCACCTGATCCTTGCTTATGGGGTTCACTATGGCGGGACACTGGGATGGGTCCATACCAAGGGGGTGCAACTCCTCCGGGGAGGTGAAGCTGTAGGTCATAACCTCCACGTAGCCCCTCGACATGGCCACCCGCCTTATCTCCTGCCACCTCTCCAGGTCCTGGGGGATGATCCCCCTCCCCCTAAGGGCGCCGGGGATCCGGGGCTTCACCACCTCGTAGCCCCTAACCCGGCCCACCTCCTCCACCAGGTCCTCCTCCGCCTCCACGTCGCTCCTCCAGGAGGGCACCTTGAAGGCCGCCTCCCCCGCCTCGTTCGAGCAGGCCTGGAAGCCCAGCCTCTCGAGGACCTCCGTGGCCTCCTCAAGGGAGTCCATCAGAAGCACCCGCCTAAGGGAGGAGGTCCTGAGTTTCACAACCCTATCGATGGAGAAGTCCTCCCGGTGGGATATGAAACCCGCCCCCACCCGGACGCCATCGGAGGCCATCAGGGCCAGGGCGTACTGGGCGGCCCTCCTACTCTCGGCCCAGTCCACGGCGCGGCTGTAGCGGAACGCCGCCTGGCTCGGTATGCCAAGGCGCCGGGAGGTGAGGCTTACCCGGGCGGGATCGAAGACCGCGGACTCCAGGAGGATCCTGGTCGTCTCGGGCCGCACCTCCGAGTCCTCCCCTCCCATGACACCAGCGATGGCAACCGGTTCGCCTCCACTGCAGATGAGAAGGTCCTCGGGCTGAAGTGCCCTGTCCCTGCCATCCAAGGTGCGGATCACCTCCCCCTCCCTGGCGGGCCGGACCTCTATGGAAGGGGCGTTGAGCCGGTCCGCATCGAAGGCGTGAAGGGGGTGGCCGAAGAGGAGCATGGCCAGGTTGGTGGCGTCCACCACGTTGTTGACCGGCCGCATGCCCGCCAAAACGAGCCTGAGCCTGGAGTGGAAGGGGGATTCGCATATCCGGACCCCTTCCGCATACCCAAGCAGGTACTTCCAGCAACCAGGATCATCCACCCGCAGGGAGAACCGGTCACTCCAATCCTCCAGCACGTCGGTGGGGGAAGGTATCTCTATGGGGAGAAGCTCTCCCCCGAGCAGGGCCTTGACCTCCCTGGCGACCCCGAGCATGGAGCAGAGGTCACCCCGGTTGGGGGTTACGGACAGGTCCAGCACCGGAAGGTGAAGCCCCGCCCAGGAGATGAAGTCGGCACCGACCGGCACATCCTCCGGCAGTTTAAGCAATCCCCCGGAGGAGTCAAGCCCCTCCAGTCCCAGCTCCTCGCAGGAGAGCAACATGCCCTGGCTCTCTACCCCATCGAAGGCCCTGCTCCCTAACTGGGTGCCGTCCCATATCCTGGCTCCTGGGGGTGCATAGGGATAGAGATGCCCCTCCTCCACGTTGGAGGCCCCGGTGACCACCTGGGCCTGGTTTTCGCCATCGAACACCCGGGCGATCCGGAGGGACTCCCTGGTGGGGTGTGGCTCCACCGAGAGCACCTTGGCCACCAGGATACCGGCGGAGGCGCCGGCGGGGGATATGACCTCCTCCACCTCGGTGCCGGTCATGGTGAGGCGATCCATGAGCCTATCCAACGAAACTTCGAGGCTCAAGAGCTCCTTGAGCCAACCAAGGTGAACCTTCATCGTCCGTTACCTCCCGTAAGGTAGAAAAGGTCCGCTTCGAAGAGGGGCCTAAGATCCGATAGGCCGTACTTAAGCATGGCTATCCGGTCCACCCCCATGCCCCAGGCGAAGCCTCCGAAGCGCTCCGGATCCACCCCTCCGCTCTTCAGCACGTTGGGGTGCACCATGCCGGCCCCCAGGATCTCCAGCCAACCGGTCCCCTTGCAGACCCGGCAGGAGGGATCCTGCCCGTTGCAGACCACGCACTCCACGTCCATCTCCATGGAGGGCTCGGTGAATGGGAAGTAGCTCCCCCTAAACCGGGACTTGAGCTTGCGGCCGAAGATGGAGTCCACGAAGACCTGGAGGCAGCCCTTCAGGTCCGCCACGGACACGTCCTCGTCCAGCAACAGTCCCTCCACCTGATGGAACATGGGGGAATGGGTGGGATCGCTGTCCCTCCTGTAGACCCTCCCGGGGATCACTATCCTGAGGGGGGCCCCCAGGGAGAGCATTGACCTCACCTGCACCGGGGAGGTGTGGGTCCTCAGCAGCCGCTGATCCTCCAGGAAGAAGGTATCCTGCATGTCCCTGGCGGGGTGATGGGCCTTGAAGTTGAGGGCCTCGAAATTGTAGAAGTCGGTCTCTATCTCCGGGCCGGTGGCCACCGAGAAGCCCAGGGAGACGAAGACCTTGATTATCTCCTCCATGGTCTGGGCCACCGGGTGAAACCGGCCATAGGGCCTGCCGCATGGGGGGATGGAGACGTCCACCACGTTCCTCTCCTCCTCCATGCGCTGACGGAGGACCTCCATCTCCCGCATGCGATCCCTGACCGCCTGATCGCAGGCCTCCTTCACCAGGTTCAGCTCCTTGCCCACCCGGGGCCGCTCCTCCTGGGGCACCCCTCCGAGGGATCTCATCAGGGAGGTGATGAGCCCCTTCCTCCCCAGGTACTTGACCATCAGGGCCTCCACCGCCGCCAGGTCCGCCGCGGACGACAGCTCCCCCTCCAGCGACGCCTTGAGCCGCAGGGCCTCCTCAACCAAGCTAGCCAACTCCATCACCCTTCCATGCCCAACCAAGCCATGAACTTGGTCACGTTATCGTTCTCTCCCGCTATCCAGAGCTTGTCCTCCTGTAGGATGACCGTATCACCCCGGGGGACGTATCTCTTGCCATGGCGCTCCGCAAATAATACCAATACCCCATGTCTCTTGGTAAGGTCCAGATCCTTCAGCGACTTCCCCGCCAGCCGTTTGCCCAGCACGTAGGTTATCGTTATGTCCGGATCCCCTCCAAGGCTAAAGTAGCTCATCCAGGGATGTACTATCTGCTCCGCCATCACCGCCCCCATGTCCCTCTCGGGGAAGAAGACCTTGGAGGCCCCCACGGCGGACAGGACCTTGGCGTGGATGTCGCTTATGGCCCTGGCCCAGACTGGAACTCCCAGCCCGTTAAGTATTGCGGTGGCGAGCACGCTGGCCTCAAGGCCCTCGCCGATGGCCACCACCGCCAGGTCCACTTCCTTGGCTCCCACCTTGAGGAGGGCCTCCTCGTCGCTGGCGTCCATCTGGGCGACGAAGTCCACCTCCTCCGCCAACTCCTCCACCCTGGCCTTGACCCGGTCCACTCCTATGACCCGGTGCCCCATCTGGGTCAGCCTAAGGCACAAGGACTGTCCGAACCTGCCAAGCCCTATTACCAGGACCGTCTTCTTCTTGCTCAACCATGAACACCTCAGCCTATTGGCATGTCCAGGTTGGGCAGGGAGACCCTGCCCGGCTCATGCCTTCTGAATATGGAGTACAGGAACGTCACTATCCCCACCCTTCCCCAGTACATGAGGAAGATCAAAACCATCTTCCCATCCGGGGAGAGGTGAGGGGTAACCCCCAACGAGAGACCCACGGTGCCCATGGCGGATATGGCCTCGAAGACCAGGCTGGATATGTCCACCTCGGGCTCGAAGACAGCCAGCATGAACACCGCAACGAACACGGCAAGAGTATACAGCACCGCCACCGTGATGGCCTTCCTCTGGGTTCGCCAGTCCACGTGTCGCCTGGCCAGGCACACGTCCGACCTGCCCCTTATCTCCGATGTACAAGAGGACCACAGCACCGCAAAGGTGGTCACCTTAACTCCCCCACCGGTGGATGAGGGGTTTGCCCCAACCCACATCAGAAAGGAGGTGAAAAGGAGGGATACCCCGGACATCCTCCCCAGGGGAACCGAGTTGAACCCAGCGGTTCGGGGGGTAACGCTCATGAAAAGGGCGTTGATCAGCTTATGGGGCCAGGGCATGTCCCTAAGCACCCCGTTTATCTCCCCAAGCAGGAAGACCACGGAGCCAAGGAGGATGAGGACCGGGGTGAAGGTGAGCACCACCCGGGTGTAGCTGGATGGTCGCCATCGTCGGGATCTCACGCTCTTTAGGACGTCATCCAGCACCGGGAAACCAAGCCCCCCCACCACGATGAGGACCGTTATGGGGAGCATCACCAGGGGCTCGGTGGCGAAGGAGACCAGGCTGTCCGAGTAGGGAGAGAAGCCCGCATTGCAGAAGGCGCTGATCGAGTGGAAGATGGCCATGTAGGCACCCCTAACCGCTCCCTCCCTCCTGGCGAAACCCACGAAGAGGGGCACCGCCATGACCGTCTCGGCGATCAAGGAGACCCGGATGACCAGTAGAAGGAGCCTGATGGCCCCCCTTGGGGTGTCAAGCCCCATGCTCTCCGCCCAAGCCAGGCGTTCCTTGAAGCCCACCTTGGCACCCAACATTAGGTAGAAGGATGTGGTGGCCGCCATGACCCCAAGCCCCCCAAGCTGGATCAGGAGCAGCAGTACCAGTTGGGACGGCAGGGGCAGGGCGGTGCCCACATCGACGGTCGAGAGGCCGGTGACGCAGACCGCGGAGGTGGCGGTGAAGAGGGCGTCTATGGGGTCCAGAGGCCGTCCCACCAACTCACCGATCCCCCAAAGAGCAAGGGCTCCCGCCGCTATGAGCAACAGGAACCCGTAGACCAACCACAGCTCAGGCTTGAACGAGCTATATGATCGCATGCTCCTATCCAGACCTAGCGGCTCAGGGCCTCCTTGGCCTTTGCGACGATGGCACCGAAGGCGGCGGAGTCGTTGACCGCCAGATCCGCCAACATCTTGCGGTTGACGGAGATGCCGCCCTTCTTGAGACCCGATATGAGGGAGTTGTAGCTCATGCCGTGCATCCTGGCGGCGGCGTTGATCCTTATTATCCAGAGCCTGCGGAAGTCCCGCTTCTTGGCCCTGCGGTCGCTGTAGGCCTTGGAGAGGGCATGCAGGTACGCCTCCCTGGCCCTCCTGTATACGTTCTTCTTCCTTCCCCAGAAGCCCTTAGTTATGTTGTAGAGCTTCTTCTGCTTGCGTCGGCTTGCGCTGGAGCCCTTTACCCTCATCTAGAGTTCACCTCTTCCTTAAAGTCCCTTAAGCGTAGGGCATCATCTTCTTGATGTTCTCTGCGATGGTTCCGGTGAGGACCCCCTGCTTGCGGAGGCGGCGGCGCCGCTTGGCGTTCTTGCACTCCAGAAGGTGGCTCCTGCCGCTCTTCTTGAAAACCAGCTTGCCGGATCCGGTCACAGAGAATCGCTTCTTCGCCCCGGAATGGGTCTTTACCTTTGGCAATTTAAGTCCCTCCTCAAGATTCGTCGGACCCAGGGTCCAATGAATTGGAATTGCGGCTATCCTTCGAGACCGGACGTGCGGACTTAGAACCCCCCTGGTCCTTCGAGGCCTGCTGAAGTAGCGGAGCTATCATCATCCTCATGTAGGACCCCTCCATCCTGGGCTCCATCTCAACCTTGCCCAGGTCCTCCACGTCCTTGCGGACCCTGTCAAGCACCTCACGCCCCCGATCCAAGAAGGCCATCTCACGTCCCCGGAAGAAGACCGAGACCTTCACCCGATGCCCATCCTCCAGGAAGGACCTTACCGCCTTCACCTTGAAGGTGTAGTCGTGGACATCGATCTTGGGCCTCATCTTTATCTCCTTGAGGGCCTGGCTTTTCTGCTTCTTGCGGGCGTCCTTGTCCCTCTTCTGCTGCTGGAACCGATACTTGCCGTAGTCCATTATCTTGCAGACCGGCGGCTTGGCCAGCGGGGCCACCTCAACCAGGTCCAGCTCCCTCTCCTCAGCCATCCTGAGGGCCTCCTGGATGGGCACCACCCCCACCTTCACGTTCTGATCGTCGATCAGAAGCACCTCCGCCGCCCGGATCTCCAAATTGACGCGGGGTTCATCATCCTTGAAGCTTATAGCACGCCACCTCCCGATGGAAATTTGCTGGCGGTCCAACGCAAAGAGGCTGGGCAGAGTACGCCCAGCCTCGACTGACTTCTTCGCGGCAACCTGACAACTCAAGTCGGCAGGTGAGAGGGCGTCAACTCCTCTGCTTGCTATCTTGCGGTGAAACCGACTGATGGAGCATATCACAGACCATGGAACATTTCAAGCGCATCAGCTGGGCTTGAACTCCCCCTGGAGCCTGTCCCTCAGGACGTCCATGGACATGGTCCCCAGGTCGCCGTCGGACCTGTGGCGGACCGAAACGCCTCCGGTCTCCGCTTCCTTGGCGCCTATGACTATCATGTAAGGAACCTTGGAGAGCTGGGCGTCCCGGATCTTCTTGCCCAGCTTCTCGTCCCTCACATCCACCTCCACCCTAACCCCCCAGGACTTGAGGGCCGCCTCCACCTGGCGGGACCTGTCCTCGAACTCGGGCTTCACGGGAAGCACCCTCACCTGAACCGGTGCCAACCAGAAGGGGAAGGCACCCGCATAATGCTCGATGAGGATCCCCAGGAACCTCTCCAGGCTTCCGAAGACGGTCCGGTGGATCATCACCGGCCGGTGGTCCGCCCCATCGGCCCCCACATAGGATACGTCAAACTTCTCGGGCATCTGGAAGTCCAGCTGTATGGTGCCGCACTGCCAGGTCCTCCCTATGGAATCCTCCAGGTGGAAGTCGATCTTTGGCCCGTAGAAAGCCCCGTCCCCAGGGTTGATCTTGTAATCGGTGCCGGTGGCCTCCAGGGTCTGCTTCAGCTTCTCCTCCGCCAGGTTCCACAGCTCCAGGCTGCCCATGTAGTTATCCGGCCGGGTGGACAGCTCCACCCGATAGTTAAAGCCGAACACCTGGCTGTAGACGTACTTCATGAGGTCGATGACCCCGGCTATCTCGTCCCCCACCTGATCGGGGGTGCAGTAGATGTGGGCATCGTCCTGGGTGAAGCACCGGACCCGCATGAGGCCGTGCAGCACCCCGGACCTCTCGTGCCGATGGACCACCCCCAGCTCGGACATGCGAAGGGGAAGGTCCCTATAGCTCCGGGTGGAGCTCTTAAAGACCAGAATGCCTCCGGGACAGTTCATGGGCTTGATGGCGAAGGGCCTGTCGTCAATGGAAGTGAAGTACATGTTGTCCCGGTAGTGATCCCAGTGGCCAGACCTCTCCCACAGGGACCTGTCCAGGATGAGGGGGGTCCGGATCTCGTTGTACCCCCGCCGTTTGTGCTCCCTCTTCCAGAAGTCCACCAGCTCGTTGAGGATCACCATCCCCTTGGGGTGGAAGAAGGGGAACCCGGGCCCCTCGGGCTGAATGCTGAAGAGGTCCATCTCCCGGCCTATCTTGCGGTGGTCCCTCTGACGGGCCTCCTCCAGCCTATTCAGGTATGCCCCAAGGGACTCCCCGTCCATGAAGGCGGTGCCGTATATGCGGGTGAGCATCACGTTCTTCTCGTCCCCCCGCCAGTAGGCCCCCGCCAGGGACAGGAGCTTGACGTGTTTGAGCATCCCGGTGCGGGGAACATGGGGCCCCCTGCAGAGGTCCACGAACTCCCCCTGCCGGTAGAGCGAAACGGTGTCGTCCTGGATCTCCGATATGAGCTCCAGCTTGAAGTCCTCCCCCCGGGAGCGGAAAAGCTCCAGGGCCTCGTCTCGGCCCATGACCAACCGCTCCACCGGCAGGTCATCCCGGACTATCCGCATCATCTCCTCCTCTATCCTGGGCAGATCCTCGTCGGTGACCTGGGACGGGAAGAGGATGTCATAGTAGAAGCCGTCCTTGATGGATGGCCCGATGCCCAGCTTGGCCCCAGGGAAGAGACGCATCACCGCCTGGGCCATCAGATGAGAGGCCGAGTGCCTCAGGATATCGAGCCCCTCCTCGCTGGAACCCAGGACGGGCTCCAGCTGCCCCCCCTCCACGTTGGCGCCGAGATCCACCAGAACCCCATCCACCCGGGCGGCCACCACCCCATCCAGTGAAACCCCAAGCGCCTTAAGGGCCTCCCCCACCGAGATCGGCCCCGAAGACTCATACCTATCGCCAGAAGCGCTAACGAAAACCGCCATGCGATCCCCTCCGTATCAAGGTGGAGCTTGACGCCCCTCCATGCGAACTATGTTCGTTTGAATTGTATCACGCCCCGAGTGGCATGGCCCCATGAGGCTCGCAACAAAAAGTAACGTAATACGTATCAATGCATAAAAGTCGCAAATTTTGGCCTTGCACTGAACGTTGGTATGTATTATCCTGTATTCCGTAACCGACAGGGCGTCATCCTGTCCAAGAGATCCCTGTTTAAATCGAGAGAGGGGGTGAAACGGGGGCTAATCTGCTCTTCTCCTAAGAGACATACCACAACAAAAGGAGGTCAAGGAGCATGGCAGAACAGATCAAGGGACAGAATGAGCAATGGTCTAGTCGTTGGGGACTCGTGTTCGCCGCCATCGGCATGGCGGTGGGGACCGGCAACATCTGGCGCTTCCCCCGGGTGGCCGCCACCAACGGGGGCGGAGCGTTCCACATAGCCTACTTCTTCGCCCTCATACTTTGGGCCATACCCCTCCTCTGCGCCGAGGCGGTGTGGGGCAAGTCCGCCCGGATGGGGGTCATCGGCTCCTGGAAGGAGATGCTGGGCAGGAAGTGGACCTGGGTGGGTGGCTTCATTGCCTGGGTCTGTCTCGCAATCACGTTCTACTACGCGGTCGTCATAGGTTGGTGCATAAGATACTTCCTCTACGCCGTAAGCGGAGTGATAAAGCCGGGGGTCGATACCGAAGCCCTCTGGAAGGCCTTCATCAACGACCCAATGGCGGGGCTTCTCTTCTTCGCCATAGCGGTTGGTATGTCGCTCTTCATCTGTCTGGCGGGGGTCCAGAACGGCCTCGAGAGGGCCAACAAGATAATGATCCCCTCCATCTTCATTCTCCTGATCTTCCTGGCCATCAGGGCAAACTTCCTGCCCAACTCCTGGAAGGGACTGGAGTACCTCTTCACCGTGCGGGCCGATGACGTTTTCAGAGCAAAGACCTACCTGGAGGCCTTCACCCAAGTGGCCTGGTCCACCGGGGCCGGGTGGGGGCTGTTCCTGACCTACTACGTCTACACCAGCAAGAAGGAGGACATACTTCTCAACTCCATTACCACCGCCTTTGCGGACACAACCGCCGCATCCCTGGCAGCCCTATGCGTTATCCCCACCATATTCGCCTTCGCCCCGGATCCCATGGCGGCAGTCAAGTCTGGCAACAACGGCATAGCCTTCATCCACCTGACCAGGCTGTTCGCCGAGATACCGGGGGGCGTGATAATGGCCATAGCCTTCTTCCTGGCTCTCATAATGGCGGCCCTGAGCTCCGAGATATCCATGATGGAACTAGGGTGCCGGATCCTGGCCGACGCAGGCTGGGACCGCAAGAAGGCCGCCTGGACCATTGGCATCGCCTGTCTTGTGTGCGGGGCCCCCTCTGCCATGGACAACACCTTCTTCGAGAACCAGGACTGGGTCTGGGGGGTGGGGCTCCTCATATCGGGACTCCTCTTCTCCATTGGCGCCATGAAGGTGGGGGTCAAGAAGCTCTGGGTGGAGTGGATCGAGCCCTGCTCGGACGTGAAGGCGGAGTGGATGTGGAGCCTGGTCAAGCTCTTCCCCGTGTGGTTCGTGATAATCTTCGGCTGGTGGCTCATGCAGTCCATCAGCTGGTACCCGGGTGAGTGGTACAAGTTCCTCCCCATCTCCAAGTACACCTACACGCCCGGAACCATGTTCGTCCAGTGGGCCATCGCCGCCGCGGTGTTCTTCCTCCTCAACAACTGGCTTGCGGACACCATGAAGTACAAGCTCCAGCCCAAGGACTAGAGGGGGGATAGGCTATGTGGCAGGTCACTATGGTTGTAATCTTGGGTCTGGTGTTCGGCGGGTTCATCTGGTGTCTTTGGACCGCCATGAAGGCGGAGGAGAGGAAGCGGTCCGCCTAGCGGATCCGGATCTCACATGAAAGGCTAAGGGGGAGGTGGGACCTCCCCCTTAGCCTTTGTTCGGGAACTGGCTGGGCCACTATCTGACCCCGGTACTTCCGAACCCCCCTGAGTCCCTCTCGGTGCCGCTAAGGGAGTCCACCTCCACGAAGACGGGCCTCAGCACCGGACACAGGACCATCTGGGCAATCCGATCTCCCCTCCTAACCTGAAAGGGCTGGGCCCCCGCGTTATACAGGATCACCCTCACCTCTCCCCGGTAGTCCGCGTCCACGGTGCCGGGGGAGTTGAGCACCATCACCCGGTTCTTAAGCGCCAGGCCGCTCCTGCTGCGGACCTGGAACTCGTAGCCCGGGGGTATCTCCACCGAAAGTCCCGTGCCGAAGGCCCTCACCTCGCCGGGCTGCAGGACCCCCTCCTCGTTGGATCTGAGGTCCACCCCGGAGGCGTGGACCGTCCCATGGCTGGGCAGGGGCAGATCCGCGGCGGAGGGGTCCCTCTTTATCTTGACCAGAACGTCCGTCATGTCCATCCGGATCATCGGTGGTGCTTGTCCCTCCTGTCTCCGCCGGAGGGCCTCCTGTCCGAGTCCCTGCGCCCCTGGGGCCCCTTGGGGGATCCACCTTCGGGCTTAAGGGTCCCATAACGGATCTCTCGGGCCCTCTCCACCTCCACCTGGGCAGCAAGCGCCGGGTCCTTGGCCAGCTGGTCGTAGCGATCGATCAGGCGCCGGCGGGAGAGGTTTATCCGGTTCATGTCGTCGATCTCCCGGACCACCACCAGGACCTCGTCACCGATGGAGAACGCGTCCTCTATCTTGGGTATGTGGTGGGAGCTTATCTCGCTCACGTGCAGCAACCCCTCCTTGCCGGGCAGCACCTCCACGAAGTAGCCGAAGCCCAGCATCCTGGTGATGCGGCCCACGAAGATCTCCCCAGCCTGAACCTCCCGGGTGAGGTCCGATATGATCTTTATGGCCTGGCTGGCCGCCTCCTCGGTCTGGGCCGCCACGCAGACCCGACCGTCGTCCTGGACGTCCACCTTGGCCCCCGTCTGGGCGATTATGGACCTTATGGTCTTGCCACCGGGGCCTATGACGTCCCGGATCTTATCCGGATCGATGGTAATGGTCATTATCCTGGGGGCGTTGGGGGATATCTGATCCCTGGGGGACCTTATGGCCCCGTCCATTATGTCCAGGATCCTCATCCGGCCATCCCGGGCCTGATCCAGGGCCCTCTTGAGGATCTCCCTGGTGATGCCCCCCGCCTTGTTGTCCATCTGAAGGGCGGTCACCCCGTCCCGGGTGCCCGCCACTTTGAAGTCCATGTCCCCGTAGTGGTCCTCGAGACCCTGGATATCGGTGAGGATGCAAACCCTGGATCCGTCGGTGACGAGCCCCATGGCAACCCCGGCCACCGCCTTCTTTATGGGGACTCCCGCATCCATCATGGAAAGGCTGCCGCCGCATACGCTGGCCATGGAGCTGGATCCGTTGGACTCCAGTATGTCGGACACCACCCTCACCACGTAGGGGAACTGATCCTCGGAGGGCAGCATGGGGCGAAGGGCCCTCTCCGCCAAGGCCCCATGGCCTATCTCCCTCCTGCCGGGCCCCCTCATGGGGCGCACCTCCCCCACCGAATAGGGGGGGAAGTTGTAGTGCAGAAGGAACCGCTTGGCTGGCTCGTCTATCTTGAGTCCGTCCAGGATCTGATCATCCTCCCCCATCATGCCCAGGGTGGTGACCGCCAGGGCCTGGGTCTCACCCCGGGTGAACAGGGCGGAGCCGTGCACCTTGGGGAGCACTCCCACCTCGCAGGTGATGGGACGCAACTGGTCCATGGCCCTGCCATCCGCCCTACGGCCCTCGTCCAGCAGGAGCCGGCGGAGCCCCTTCTTGACCCACTCCTCCACCACCGAGGCCACGTATCCGGCACAACCCGGGTGGGACTCCTCGAAGCGCTCCACCGCCCTCTTGGTTATGGCCGACAGGGCGTCCTTCCGCTCCACCTTGTGGTGGATCTGGACCGCCTTGTATATCTCCTCCTTGAGCTCCGCCTCTATCCAGGCGTCTATCTCATCGATCCGAGCGGGGGGGGCTATCTCCACCTTCTTGAGCCCCACCTGGGCCTGGAGGTCCCTTATGAAGGCCACTATGCGCCTTATCTCCTGGTGGGCCAACTCCATGGCGTCCACCAGCAGGTCCTCGGAGACCTCGTTGGCCCCCGCCTCCACCATGGTTATTCCCCCGTCGTGACCGGCCACCAGCAGGTCCAGGGTGCTCTCCGCCATCTGGGGCTCCGTGGGGTTCACCAGCAGCTGACCGTCTATGCATCCTATCCGCACCGCACCTATGGGGCCATCCCATGGGATGTCCGATATGGCCAGGGCGGCGGACGCGGCGTTTATGGCCAGGACGTTCGGCGGATTGTGCTGATCCACCGACAGGACCGTGGCCACCACGTGGACATCGTTCCTCATGTGCTCCGGGAAGAGGGACCTTATGGACCGATCCACCATCCGCCCGCTCAGGATGGCGGTCTCAGAGGGTCTCCCCTCCCTCTTTATGAACCCTCCGGGGATCTTGCCAGCGGAGTAGAACCTCTCTTCGTAGTCCACCAGCAGGGGGAAGAAGTCCAGCCCCTCCCTGGGCTTCTCGGACATGACCGACGTGACCAGCACGGCGGTCTCCCCGTAGCTGGCGTAAACCGCCCCGTTGGCCTGCTTGGCCATCCTGCCGGTCTCAAAGGACAGGACGCGGCCCCCTAACTCCAACTGTACAACCTTGTGCATTCATAATCCTCCCTATCTTCCCTTTCATCTATGACGGTTAAGCATAGCACAAAAAAAAGGGCGAGGCCACAGAGTGGCCTCGCCCCATGAGAGAACCGATCAGTGCCGGAGCCCGAGACGCTGGACCAGGTTCTTGTAGCGGCCAAAGTCCTTCTCCTTGAGGTAGGCCAGGAGCTTGCGCCTCTTGCCCACCATGGCGAGAAGGCCCCGCCGGGAGTGGAAGTCCTTCGGATGCTCCCTCATGTGCTCTGTGAGCTCCCTTATGCGGTGGGTCAGTATGGCCACCTGGACCTCCGGGGATCCGGTGTCGGCCCCGTGGACCTTGAACTCCTCGATGATACGCTGCTTTGCCTCCTTGGATATCAAACCTATCCTCTCCTTGCTTTGATGTCCCTAAACCCAGGCATGGGCACCCCATGTCCGCGTAGAGGGCATCAGTAGTATATACACCTAATCCCAACTTATCAACCGCTTCCCCTGGGACCTAAGTTAATTTGAGGGCTCGACAAACTCGGCACCCATGTGTTAACTTAATGAACAAGGTATAATTAAACCTAGTGGCTTCAGGGCCAACGGGAGGTATAGCGTAGGATGAGGCTTCTGATCATCGAGGACAACGAGGATCTCTGTCAACTGCTCCGGGAGGGTTTTGAGGAGCTGGGGCACGAGGTTGACACCGCCGGCGACGGCAGGAACGGCCTTGACCTCATAAGGTCCGGGAAATACGACTGCGTGATCCTGGACATCATGCTCCCCGAGATGGACGGCTTCGAGGTGATGGATCAGGTCAGGGACGAGGGGCACGACGTTCCGGTCATCATGCTCACCGCCAAGGACTCGGTGGAGGATCGGGTTCACGGGCTGGAGCAGGGGGCGGACGACTACCTGACCAAGCCCTTCGACTTCAAGGAACTGATGGCTCGGGTCAACGCCCTCATGAGGCGAAGCGGGGATCAGCGGAGGTCCATCCTCAAGTGCGGGCCCCTGACCCTGGATCCGGTGGCCCGGGAGTGCCGGGTTGGGGACATCAAGGTTCCCTTGAGGCGGCGGGAGTTCGACATCCTGGAGCTTCTCATGCGCTATGAGAACCAGGTGTTCAGCCGGGACAAGATAATAGCCCAGGTGTGGCAGAAGGAGTACGACGGGACCAGCAACGTGGTGGACGTCCACATAAAGTACCTGAGGGACAAGCTTCGTCCATTCAACCTGGACATGATGGTGGTCACCGTCAGGGGAGTGGGCTACAAGGTGGCGAATCCCGAAGGGGAGTAAGCGAGGAAGTCGATCCTTCAGACCATGAAGATCAAGGATCCCTTGTTCGGCATCCTGTCACCCAAACAGCTTAGGTCCGCCCTGCTGAAGACCCTGATAGGCGAGGCGCTACTCATGGGTTTCTCCCTCATGTTGCTGATACTGGCCTCCATCCTCTGGCAGAGGGAGACCGAGTCGGTATCGCTGGACAGGGTCGTGGTCTTCAGCTTCTCCCAGCCGGGCATAGCCAGGTCCATCCTGGTGGCGCTAATGGGGGCCCTACCCTTCGTCTTCATCCTCTCCATCCTTGACGAGCTATCCTACGAGCGCAGGTTGAGGAGGCTCTTCTGGGCCCTGAAGGACGTTGGGGAGGGGAAGAGGTCCCCCACGGAGGGGTTCGACGGCACCTACGAGGAGCAGATAGCCGAGCTTCTTGGGAGCTACTCCATCCTGGCCCGGGACAAGGGGGTAAACCTCAACAGCCAGTTCCTGTCCGACGCGGGACACGAGATCCGAACCCCCCTCTCCATAATCAAGGGGAGAATCGAGCTGGCCCTGATGAAGGAGCGAAGCGGCCCCTATTACAAGGAGAAGCTGGAGGACGTGCTGAGGCAGGTCTGCTCCCTGGAGCGGCTCACCAAGGGGATCCTGGAGCTGTCCCGGCTGGAGGGCATGAAGGAGCTGGACCTGGGGATGACGGACCTCTCCATCGTTGCTGAGGAGGCCCTGTCATCCCTCAAGGATCAGATCCGGGCCAAGGGGCAGAGGGTAAAGCTGGTCACCGAGGAGGCGCCGGTCCTTGGGGATGAGGACATGCTGGTTCAGATGTGCCGGGCTATATTGGACAACGCGTCCAAGTACAGCCCCAACGGGTCCCTGATCGAGATGACCGTCCGACGGGATGACAAGGGGGGGCTTGGGGTCATCTCGGTGAAGGACTATGGGATGGGCATGGACCCGGGGACGGCAGTCAAGTGTTTTCAGCCCTTCTGGAGGAAGGAGGCCTCCAGGTCAAGCGAGGGTTATGGCCTGGGGCTCTCCATGGCCCAGCGGATCGCACGGCTTCACGGGGGGCACATATCGGTGAGGTCCACCGATGGGATGGGAAGCACCTTCACCTTCAGCATGCCCCTCAAGGAGGGGGACTAGGGGAAAAAGGGGAGGCAGGGGATATCCCTCGCCTCCCTTCTCGCTTAACCCGCGGACAGGTAGACGGTGTTGCCCTCCCGCCAAACAAATACCGCCACGGTTGACAGCTTTCCCCGGGCGACCGCCGCCAGGTCCTCCAGGCGGGTAACCTTTCGCCCGTTGAATTCCATGATCACGTCGAACCGCCGGAGCCCCATGGACTGGGCCACGGATCCGCGGTCAACGGAGGAGACCACCACCCCATCCAGATCCTTCGGGGCCCTTATCTGGGATCTCAGTTGATCGGAGAGGGGCTCCACCTTGGCCCCCAAGACCTTGATGGACCTGAGCCCCGCAGCGGGGACGGAAGGCCTTGGGTTGGCCGCCCTTGCTAGGGATGTGTCCCCAAGTACCACCTCGGTCTCCATCTTCCGGTTCCTGCGGTAGAACTCCACCTTGACCTTGGTACCGGCGGTGAAGGACCGGACCACGAAGGTGAGGGACCTGTCGTCGGAGATCTTCTTGCCCCCCACCGACACTATCACATCTCCCCTCTGAAGCCCCGCCGCCTGGGCAGGGGATCCGTCCCTAACGCTGGCCACGATGGCCCCCTCGCTGGTGGGCACCCCGTAGGCCTTAGCGAAGGCGGGATTATTGGGCTGGGCAAACACACCTAGCCAGCCCCGCTTGACCTCCCCGTGCCTTATGAGGTCATCCAGGACCTGCTTGGCCATGTTTATCGGGACCGCGAAGCCTATTCCCTGGGCGTATGGGACTATGGCGGTGTTTATGCCTATGACCTCCCCCTTGAGGTTGATCAGGGGACCTCCGCTGTTGCCGGGGTTTATGGCCGCGTCGGTCTGGATGAACCCCTGGAAGTTAACGTTCTCCGCCTGGATCGTTCGGTTCTTGGCTGATATGACCCCAACGGTGACGCTGTGCTCGAGGCCCAGGGGGTTCCCTATGGCCACAACCCACTCCCCCACCTCCGCCTTATCGGAGTCTCCCATCTTGAGGGCCGAAAGGTTCTTCCCCTCCACCTTTATGACCGCCAGGTCGAAGGTGGGATCCCGGCCTATCAGCTTGGCCTGCAGCTGGCGTCCATCCAGCATGGTGACGGTTATCTTGTCCGCCCCCTCCACCACGTGGTTGTTGGTCAGGATGTAGCCATCGGTGGACACCAGGAACCCGGACCCCTTCCCCCTCATGGGCACCACCCGGGTGAACTGGCGGAAGTGCTCGCCGAAGAACTGGTTGAAGAACGGGTCGTTCATGAGTTCGTCCGGGAAGGGGCTGAAGGACTGGCGAACCATCCTCTCGGTGTCTATGTTGACCACCGAGGGGGATGCCTTCTTGACCAGAGGCACTATGGGGTTACCAGTGTAAACGTCCCCCGATGGGGCATCGGCGGACGCCACCGAAACGCCCACGGGGGGCTTGGACTCGTCGTTCAACCGGGAGTAAAGATAGCCGCCCCCCATTCCCCCCAAGGTCAACATGGCCAAGCCCGTCAGCAAGGCCACCAGCCGGTAGGCCCCCTTCTTTGAAATCGAGTCTAGAAACCTCATCATCATCCCCCCTTGCAGTTCTCCTCTCGTGGCCCAAATGCTATTATGTTTGACGAATGTTGACATCGTCAATTCTACTTAACAGAGGAACTTACGCTTACAGGGTGATCTGTTTGACTACCGAGCCTAACGATCGATATCGGTTTTTATTAATATTAAATATATTTCCCTTGAATAGCAAGCATGTCGGTTGCACGCAAGAAAAGGAACAGCAATAGATGCCACCGTTAGCATTGAACCTGATCGCCCTTGGGGGGTGCACCCTGGCTATCCTTATAACCGGTGACACGTTACTATGGAAGGACAGCCTAAAGGATTTCTACCTGGGAAGAAGAAAACTATGTTTATCGTTCAGTGTGTCAACCTTCTGTGCCACCTGGCTCAGCCTGCATCCATCATAGGCCTTATCACCTGGATGGCAAACGATGGCACCATAGCATTTGCCGGATCGGTCAATGGATGGCTCCTAGGTTTAGCTCCCATCCGCTCATCTTGATGAGACCAAGAAAGCAAAGGAGCATAACCTCGCCGAAACTGATCATCAAGGAACACGGCGATCCCCCGTTAAAGCCGATTCTAGGGGGCGTCATGGTTGTATTCTATATCCTATATCCTATATCCCATACATAGCCATTCGATTTAAGGCCTTTCGCATTGTAGCATCCACAATGCTAGAGATTAAATACGTTCTGACCTAAAATTTACTGATTTATCTATTTGTTTTGTATACTAAATTTGACGAACAGAGCTCAATCGCCAAGAGCTACATGATCGACCTTATTACGATCACATCTGGCACCGTATTTGTAGAACTGAATTCTTCCGGTGACCTATATTATATTCTCATAAACTTAGAACGGATATATGTAACCCCTCCTTCGAAGCTGACTACGTGGTCTTCCGCAAACGACTACATATCCGGCATTACATCTAAACTAACTTGGGGACTTGGTGTAGTTGCCAACCCTCAGTACATTTCAAAACTCCTGGCTTATATAAAATAGAAAGATACCATGTTTATGTTATCAATATCGCTCACATTCATAAGTATAATATATATTTCCCTATCTATACTATCTATTTCCATTCTATCAAACACAATCCCGAAAATATTTGTCATTTTAATATAAAAAAGCTACCAAAGTACATTATATCAACCAATAAGTCTCCGGTTTTAATGCAATTTAGCTATAATACTTGTTACAACAGTAATCATCATAAATTCTCGACCGAGAATTCATTATCCAACTTTTTTTGAAGGATCTTCCGGAAGATATGTTGTAATCCGCGAAGGAAGACTCTACCTGCGGAATATCCCTCGCTCAAAGGCTATCCATAAAAGAAAGGGAATGGATAGCGGAGGCCCTCGAGGCTTGTGGAGGCAACAAAATCCAAGCAGCAAAAATGCTGGGCATATCCAGATTCATTCTCCTAAGGAGACTACAAAGGCATGAGATCTATTGAGATAAACCTACTAAAAGAAGTCAACAAAAACGAGCTCGCACTGAGGTCCTACGTATGGGCCCAAGGAAACTGGAACTGGCTAACCATTTCCCCAGATCAACTGGCGGAGGCAATTCAAGAAGCGTTGCTAAGATGCCTAACATTTCAATGCGCAAGCCATCTGGGATACTTTGCACAGAAGCCGATATTGAGGATATGCCGAGTTACCTTGACGAGCTCTCCAACTTGGAGTTTCAGATTAGCATCATGACCGATCTCCCAGCAGGAACATCGCCTAGGTTATGGCTGAGTCTAATTGGACAACGGGACTAACTTGACTCCCCACTGGAGGTCTGCGCAAGCTACATGGGACTGGATTTGCCCACATTTCTGGACTCATCGAGTGAGGATACAGGATCTGGTGGATCCGCCAGGCACCTTCGCACTAAGGGACTGTCTAATTATCTAACTTAGACGGCTTTCCATGGAGGAATCAGATGGAGCCATTTTGTTAACACGTTTCCACAATGAACTGGAGAGTATGGACATGAGGCGACTAACCGGGGCAACAGGGTGGGGAGAAGATCGCGTGAGACTCGCCATAGCTCAACTCAGGCACCTAGACCCAAGCCCTCTAGGCATAAAAGCCCCTCTCTTAAGTCATGAATTGTCAATGATGCCAATGGGAGCAGGTGTATCATTAAAGGTATTCAAGGAAAACATACAATCCATAAGTTTAAACAACCCTGAAAATCCCAAAGGGTTGGTAAAAGATCTTATAAGCAAGCTCTTAGGCCGACGCCGGGTCTTGGCCCTGATCGGACTATTGATATCTAGTAGACAGATAGCCTTCCTTAGCGGTGATCAGGAATATTTAGAGCCCCAGACCGCTTCCGAGATAGCCAAGGTTATCGGACTTGCCACATCAACCATCTCTAGATGTACTAACAGCACGTACACAATAACCCGCATTGGGACCATTAGACCATTAGACTTAAAATCTATTATCAAGACCACTCAGATCCAGGAGTGGCACTTCGGCTCATAAACTAAAGATAACAATAGCTCATCAAAGAGCTGATGGCAAATCTGACCTTCATATCTCATTAAGAATTGGAGCACCTCGTCGAACCGTGCCTCACCATCGAAAGCGGCGATGAGTTTCCGCACCCCCTGAGCGGATATCGCACGATACTTCGCGCCCTTGCAAAACTCCAAAGTGAAATCCTTGTAACATTTGATAACCTTCTTGCTTGACCGCTACGGCATTTCTGCATATAGTACACTCCAAGAGATACCAACTCAGGAGGTGGTTCTGAAATGCGCGGAAAAGAAGCAAACAAGGTAAGAGGGGGTTACCTAGGGCTTAGCGGTAGCGTGTTATTAGGAGCAGCTTTCCTCATGGCCACATCCGCTATAGGCCCAGGATTTCTAACTCAAACAGCAGTATTCACAGAAAAGCTTAAGTCAGCTTTCGGGTTTGCCATACTTTCCTCGGTTCTAATAGATATCGCGGTACAACTTAACATATGGCGAATCCTAGGGGTATCGGGAATGCGTGGGCAGGACGTGGCCAACCGGGTTCTCCCCGGCCTAGGGTACTTCTTGGCTTTCGCGGTTGCCTTGGGAGGACTTGTATTCAACATAGGCAATGTGGCTGGAGCAGCCATGGGAATTAACGTAGTCGCTGGAGTACCGTTGGTACCGGGAGCAATATTATCCTCAACTGTGGCTATCGCTCTATTCCTGAGAAAAGAGATGGGGAAAGCCATGGACAACTTCACAAAGGCACTCGGTATCCTCATGATAGCACTTGTCCTCTTCGTAGCCTTAAAAACCCAACCCCCAGTGGGGCTCGCTCTCAAGGAAACCCTTCTCCCTTCGACGGTTGATTGGATGACGGTCTTAACCCTAGTCGGAGGTACCGTTGGGGGATATATCACCTTCGCAGGAGCTCACCGTATAATAGATGCGGGTGTAACAGGAACCAATCGCTTGGCCGAGATAAGTAGGGGATCTGTAAACGCCATCGGGATAACCGCTATAATGAGATATCTGCTATTCCTAGCAATCCTTGGCGTCGTAGTCTCTGGGAAAGCCCTTGACCCAGAAAACCCTCCAGCCTCGGCATTCCTACTTGGGGCAGGGCAAATAGGATACAGGTTCTTCGGAGTAGTCCTATGGTCCGCGGCAGTAACCTCAGTGGTGGGAGCTTCCTACACCTCAATATCCTTCCTCAAGACCCTTTTCAGGTCCGTTGACACCCACCAGCGTCGCTGGATAATAGCGTTCATTCTCACCTCAACCGCCATATTCTCCACCGTAGGGAAACCGGTTAAGCTCCTAATATTCGCCGGGGCGGTAAACGGTCTAATCCTTCCTCTGTCGTTGTTATCAGTGCTACTAGCCGCCCACCGAAAGGATATAGTTGGAGATTATGAACATCCCAAACTACTTACATTACTAGGATACGTGATGGTGGCCTTCACAGGATGGATGGGAGTAACATCCCTATCAAAAATAGCGGAGCTCTTCAAATAGCCAAATTTAAATTAAATGCCACACTAACTTAGATGTCGAGATAGGAGGTGACCGATTTGTCCAACCACTTCCCCCGGATACGTTGCGCCGGGGAAGGGGCGCTTCTACTGGAGCTGTCAGACCGGATAGACATGGAGGTGAACCTGAAACTACACCGTATCCGGGAGAGCCTGATGAGCAAGTCAAGGGCAGGGCTGATAGAGTGCGTGGGGGCCTATTCGTCCATGGCGGTCTACTACGACCCGTTGGTGATGGACGTGGAGGCCCTTTCATCAACCATCATGACCCTCCTGAACCAAGGGGCCCAGACGGAAAGGGGACAGAGGGAGGTGGTCCACATACCCGTCTGCTACGGGGGAGAGATGGGGCCGGATATTGAAACCGTGGTTTTCCACACGGGGCTCTCCGAAGACGAGGTGGTTAGGCGCCACTCCTCCAGGGAGTACTACTGCTACATGGTGGGCTTCACCCCCGGGTTCCCCTACCTGGGCGGTATGGACGAGTCACTGGAGACCCCGAGGCTGAAGACCCCCCGGAAGTGCATCCCCGCGGGAAGCGTTGGCATCGCGGGCAAGCAGACTGGCGTATACCCCATCGAGAGCCCCGGGGGATGGCAGCTCATAGGCAGGACCCCTCTCAAGCTCTTCGATCCCTCCAGGGAGGAACCAACCCTCATAAGGGCGGGGGACTTCGTCAGGTTCGTGCCCATCGACCTCGCCGAGTTTCAACGGATATCAAAGGAGGTAATGGCGGGGACCTACAGGGTAAAAAGACAAAGAGGGGGTGAGGAGGCTTGATCCTGAGCGTAAAGGCCCCGGGGCTCTTCACCACCGTTCAGGACCTTGGCAGGTGGGGACACCAGGACAAGGGGGTCTCGGTGGGGGGGGCCATGGATCCCTTCTCCCTTAGGCTGGGCAACGTCCTCCTGGGCAACCCCGAGGGGGCCGCGGCCCTGGAGATAACCTTCCTGGGACCCACTATGGAAGTGCTCCACGCCGAGGGGGCACTGACCCTGGCCGGACCCAACCTGGGCATGACGGTGAACGGGAAACCAATCCCCCCGTGGACCGTCCTCACCCCCAGCAAGGGGGATGTGATCGCCTTCTCGGGCCCCAAGGGGCTGGGTTGCCGGGGGTACCTGTGTTTCAGCGGGGGGGTCCAGGTTCCCCTGGTCATGGGCAGCAGGTCCACCCACACCAGGTCCCGCCTGGGGGGCCTGGAGGGACGCCCCCTCAAGGCCGGGGATCAGATCTTAACCGGACCACCGGATCCATTGTGGGACCTGGGGGCGGGGCTATCCCTCGAGAGATCCCATCTGGATCTGCTGCTGGGAGAGAACGTGTTGGACGTCATACCCGGCCCCCAGGAGCACATGTTTAGCCCCGAGGGGATAGAGACCTTCTACTCCTCATCCTATGTCGTATCGGACGAGGCAGACCGGATGGGATACCGAATGGAGGGCCCCAAGGTGGCCCACTCCGGCGGGGCGGACATAATATCCGACCCGATCCCTCTGGGGGCCATACAGGTTCCGGGAGGGGGTAACCCTATAGTAATGATGGCGGATAGGCAGACCACCGGCGGCTACTCAAAGATAGGGGTGCTCACCCGCTGGTCCTGTGCCCGGCTGGCCCAGGCCGCCAAGGGGGAAGCCTTTCGCTTCCGACCCGTGGACCGGGATAAGGCCATCAAGGACCTGCTGTCCTTTGAGAACCTGCTCGCCCACGCCCGAACCATCAGGGCCCGCTACAGGAGCGGTGGTCACAAGGTTTTAGTAAGCCCCCCCATGGGCCGGCGATATATGGAGGTAAGGCTGGGGGGACGGAGCTTCACCGTAACGGTGGAGGAGATCTAGCATCCGAGAGGGGGAACGCGGCGTGTCGGTTCTGATCGACCTGAACAGTGACCTTGGGGAGTCCTTCGGGGCCTACCGGATAGGCGATGACGAGTCCCTGCTGGGGGTGGTATCCTCTGCCAACGTGGCCTGCGGGTTCCATGCGGGGGATCCATCGGTTATGGGGCGGACCGTAAGGGCCTGTGTGGAGAAGGGGGTGGCGGTGGGGGCTCACCCCTCATATCCGGATCTGCAGGGGTTCGGAAGGCGCAACATGGCCATGACCCCCGACGAGGTCTACCAAATCATGGTCTACCAGCTGGGGGCCCTCATGGGGTTCTGCAGGGCCAACGGCACGGAACTAAGGCACGTGAAGCCCCACGGGGCCCTGTACAATCAGGCGGCAAAGGATCCGAACCTGGCCCAAGCCATCTCCCAGGCCATCCGGGACGTGGACAAGGAGCTCATCCTCCTGGGGCTTGCGGGATCCGCCTTCGAGGAGGCCGCGAGACAAGCTGGGATACCCTTCGCGGAGGAGGCCTTCGCGGACAGGGCCTACAACCCGGACGGGACCCTGGTTCCCAGGTCTCAGCCTGGGGCGGTCATCCACGACCCGGCGGAGGCGGTGAGCAGGACGGTGGAGATGGCGCTCAACGGCCGGGTCAAGGCGGTTGACGGTTCATGGGTTCAAATGAGGCCCCACTCCATATGCGTTCACGGAGACACCAGGGAGGCGTCCGCCCTTGCCTCATCCATCGCCGGGGCCCTCTCCGATGCGGGGATCCGGATAAGGCCCCTGAGGGAGGTGTTGGGGCTTTGAAGTTATCCCACCAGGAACTAAAGGGGATGAGCCCATCCCAGGTCAGGGGGGTCATCCGGAAGGGCCAATGGGGGGGACCCACTGCAGGGCTATGCGACGGGCACGCACAGGCTAACCTGGTGGCGCTGCCCAGGGAGTTCGCCATGGACTTCCTGATCTTCTGCCAGCGGAATCAGAAGGCGTGCCCCCTGCTGGACGTGACCGATCCGGGCGGATGGGAGCCCAAGTTGGTGGCCCCCGGGGCGGACATACGGACCGACATACCCAAGTACCGGATATACGTGGGCGGCGAGCTGGCGGAGGAGGTCTCGTGCGTCAAGGACCACTGGCGGGATGACCTGGTGGGTTTCCTCCTCGGGTGTTCCTTCTCGTTCGAGTGGGCCCTCCTGGATCAGGGGATACCGGTGAGGCACATTGAAGAGGGAAAGAACGTGAGCATGTACGTGACCGACATCATGTGCAAGGAGGCGGGGGTATTCAAGGGCCCCATGGTGGTAAGCATGAGGCCCATACCCCACCACCTGGTTCCCAAGGCGGTGCTGTGCACCGGGAGGTTCCCCTTCGTCCACGGGGCGCCGGTTCACGTGGGGGATCCCTCCTCCATAGGTATCAAGGACATATCGAGGCCCGACTTCGGAGATCCGGTAACCATAAAGGAGGGGGAGGTGCCGGTCTTCTGGGCCTGCGGGGTGACACCCCAGGCGGTGGCCATGGCCAGCAAGGTTCCGTTCATGATATCCCACTCGCCGGGACACATGTTCATATGCGACATCAGGAACTCTGAGCTGGCGGTGTTCTGAACTATGAAATCGGAGCGGGAGGGGGTGTATTCCCCCTCCCGCTCATGCCATTCTCACCGTCCCGTCTGCCGACCCATCCTGCCCCTGGGCCTGCCGGAAGGGCGTCCATCCGAGGACATCTGACGGCCCGGGGACCTCTTGGGCCACACCACCACCTTGCGGAACGGATCCTCCCCCACCGACTTGGTCTCCACCTCCTGGTTGTCCTTGAGCGCCAGGTGGACAATCCGCCTCTCCCAGCTGGACATGGGCTCCAGGCTCACCGGCCGTCCCCGCCTCACCGCGCTGGCGGCGGCGGACTTGGCCAGGCGCTCTATGCTGGCCTCCCTCTTCTCCCGGTAGCCACCACAGTCGAACCTTACCTTGGGGGAACCGGCCTTGTTGTTGACCATCAGGTTGCATATGTGCTCCAGGGCCTTGAGGGTCTCCCCGTAGCGGCCTATTATTATGCCCGAATCGGGGCCATCCAGGTCTACGAGCCCCTCGGGGGATATGGAGGACTTGAGGTCCAGGTCCATCATGGATAACAGCTGGCCGGCGCAACGCCTGACCTTCAGTAGCTCCATGGGTTCCTTGGCGTAAACCTTTATCTTGAGCTTCCTCCCAAGGAGCCCGAACAGGCGCTTCTCCTCCCCCACCACCTCCGCCTCCAGGTCCGTGGGATCGACCCCCAGCTTCAAAGCCCCCTGGATCCGGGCCTCGTCAAGGGATGCGGACTCCACCACCACGGAAGCATCTTCATGGATCACCTGTCATCACCTCACCCGTGAAAGAGAAAAATCCAGCGCTCGGCCCTTGGGGCCCGCTAGTCCTCCGAGCCGGTCTTCTCGGCCTTCTCCTGATGCTCCGGCTTGTTCTTGTGAAGGGTAGGCTTCACCTTCATCTCCTCCTCGGTCCTCATCATGACCCACTTCTGCTGGGCAACGCTTATGAACGAGGAGGCTCCCCAGTAGATCATGACCCCTCCAGGCAAGCTCAAGCAGATGAAGGACATGAACAGGGGCATGAACCAGTTCATGAAGGCCATCTGGGGATTGTTGCCGGAGCTCATCTTCTGCTGATACCAGGTGAGAAATCCCACCAGGACGATGAGGATCACCGACGGGGCGTAGACCCCAACGTTGGCCAATCCGGCGGGGTTGGTCAGGATCCCGCTCAGGATGGCGGTGAAGGTCGGCTTGGCGGAGCTAATCCCCAGCGCGTTGGCCATAGCCCCCAGGGCGGACATGCTCAGGTTGACCCCAAGAAAGGACGTGTTGGAGAAGTCGTAGTTGATCAGGGCCCTGTAGAGGAGGATGAATATGGGTAGCTGGACCAACAGGGGAAGGCAGCCCGCCGCGGGGTTGACCCCGTTCTCCCTGTAAAGTTGCATGATCTCCTGGTTCATCTTCTCCTTATCGTTGGCGTACTTCTCCTGGATGACCTTTATCCGGGGCTGGATCTTCTGCATCTTCTGCATGCTCACCATCTGCTTATGAGACAGGGGATGCAGTAGGATCCTCACCACCACGGTGAGCATTATTATGGAAAGACCGTACGAATGGGTTATGGCGTAGAAAAGGTTCAGCGTCCTCAGCATGAGGTCACCCGCTGCGCTCCAAAGAGAACCCACTTAACTCTACCTCCCCATCAATTTATTGACGTACCGACGAAAACGCCTCGGCTTACCTATGTGGCACCGGGTCGTAGCCTCCCGGGTGCCAGGGTCCGCACTTCACAAGCCTCTTGGCGGACAACCAGATCCCCCTTAGAACCCCGAACCTGGATATGGCCTCGAAGGCGTACTGGGAACAGGTGGGGTGGAACCTGCAGTTCCTGCCTAACAAGGGGGAAAGGAAGATTTGATAAACCCTTATAGAAAACAAACAGAGGAGGACCATCGGGTTGCGCATTACCCTCGGTCCACCTCCCAATTCTCCCCCGGCCACTGATCTGAAAGGAGGCCGTTCCTCCACAGAAGGGCCGCCAGGTCCGCGTAGACATCCCTGGCGGTGGCGTTCAACCCCCGCTCCCTCATGGACACCGCGAGCCACACTCCGTCCTTGATCCACGGGATCAGTCTTCTCAACGCCTCCCTGGCGCATCGTCTGCCCCTGACCCGCCTGGCCGCCTTGGCCATCTTCTTCCCCACCGTGACCCCCACCTTGGTGGTCCCATCCGGCGAGGTAACGAAGAACAGCCGCACCAGCTCGCCACATGACCGGCGGCCGGTGCGGAACACGAAGTCGAACTCCCATCCGCTCCGCAGACGAACGTCCTTAGGGAAGGGGAACGATCTCCCAGACCTGCCGGGAAGATGACAGGTGCCCGACACGACCCCTAGACGGCCAAGCGCTTGCGGCCCTTGCGGCGCCTGTTGCGCAGCACGCGGCGGCCGCTGGCGGAAGCGGAGCGCACCAGGAAACCCATGCTGCGCTTCCTGGGCGTGTTGTGCGGCTGATAAGTGCGCTTCAAAGTCTACACCCCCCCGTTCGGTCTTGGTGGGCCCTAAAGCCTCTTCAAGGCATGCCTTGGTACTATATCATAGCCTGCCCCAGGGAGCAACACGGGACGGCCAACATCGCCCGGCTACCTCCTGACCCTGGCGGGGCTACCTATGGCAACCGTCCCAGCCGGTATGGGCTCCACCACCGTGGATCCCGCCCCTACAACCGCACCGTCACCGACCGATACCCCGGGCAAGAGCACCGACCCGGCCCCAACGAAGGCCCCATCCCCAACCCTCACTCCCCCGCAGAGCACCGCCCCGGGGGATATGAAGGCCCCGAACCCCACCACGCAATGGTGATCCAACGACGCCCGGGTGTTCACCACGCTGTTCTCCCCTATGACAGCTCCGGTCTGGATGACCGCCCCGGCCATGACCTGACACCCCTGGGAGAGCCGAACGTCCCGGGCCAAAACCGCCGAAGGGTGAACCAGGGGCGGAAACTCAAAACCCATCCCCCTGGCCATCCGGTAGAGGGCGTTCCTGGGAGCACAGTCCGGATTCGCCCCAAGGCCGTTAACCAGCCAGACCTCCTGAGGGGACAGCTCCTCAAGCACCGGATCCCCCCCAAGGACCGGGACCCCATCAAAGGCCTCCCGAATCCGGGAATCCCGGTCCACCACCCCCAGGACGGAGACGCCCAAACACCGTATAAGGTCATACAACACCGCACCGTGCCCACCGGCACAGAGGATAACCGCCCCACGGGAGATGAGGGGCTCAGCGGGGTCAATCCCATAGGACATGGATCACCACTTCCCAACGATTGGAATACCTGGCCATAACGGCCAGTTGCATCTATAATAACCCATGCGCCGTGGGAATCGGAGGGGCTCGATCATCGCCCTTGCGGCCATGACGATGACTATGATATGATGTCCAACGTTTGAAAAAAGGAGGTGACGGTATGCCGAACAAGAAGTCCGCAGCCAAGAGGGTCCTGGTGGCCGAGAGGAACCGCCTATACAACCGGTTCTGGAAGACCCGCTGCAAGAACGCCATCAAGAAGGTCCTTGAGGCGGTACAGAGCAAGGACGTGGATATGGCCAAGAAGCGCCTCGACGAGGCCCAGAAGGTGCTCGACAAGGCGGTGGTCAAGGGGGTCATTCACCGGAACACCGCGGCCCGGCGGAAGTCGGGCGTCGCCGCCAAGGTTCACGCCCTCGTCAAGGGCGCCCAGGTTTAAGATCCGTAACGTCAATCGCTAGATCAGGTCCCCTACGATCCCCAGAGGATGGAAGGGGACCTTGTTCTGTTCCTATCTCCTTCCCCTCGACGAGTTGAGAAGGCCAAAAACCGCCATATCGAACCGGGCCCAGCCGGCCCCCAGCCCCATCTTCTCCATCACGTTGATCCTTATGAGCTCCCATACGAAATCCCTCAAGGCCGCCAGCGGGTAGGCCTCCACCGCCCTCATGGCCATCTTCATGGCATAGGGCCTGGGGGATAGGTTCCGGTTCACCCACCCCTCACCGAAGCGGTGGGCGTAAAAGGCAAGCCTGAACCGGTTGTAGGTGGCGGACACCAGCGGAAGAAGGTCCTGATCCCGCTTCAGGGCCTCCAAGGTCTTGATGGCCTCCACATCCCGCCGGGCGCACAAGAGGTCCAGGAACGACACCAGGTTTCGCTGACCGTCCCCCAGGCAGAGGGATCTCACGTCCTCCAGCGACACCGCACGTCCCAGCATGCTCAGCTTCCGAAGCTCACCGGATATCTCCTCCCGGTCCTCGAAGGCGTCGGATATGAAGGCCAGGCCATCGGAGGATATCGAAAGCCCCAGTCCCCTGGCCTGGTTCTCGATCCAGCGGATCCTGTCCCGGCCGAACCGGGGCAGGGGCTCGTCCCGGTAAACCGAGACCCTGCCCTTCAGCTCCCCCTGGGACAGCTCCTTGGGGAGCTGATTAACCGCCAGGAGCACCACGTTGTCCGCCTCGGGCCCCTCCAAAAGGGGCGTCATGTGGAGGGGAAAGGGGCCCAGATCCCCCTCCACCTCAACCAGGACGAAGGAGCGCTCGGCGAATAGCCCACAGGAGCTGTTATCCCCCAGGAGGTCCGACCAGCTCTGGTAGGACCTCCTGGTCACCTCCTGTCCCGGGGCCCCCAGGTCCTCGAGGGCCCTCTGTACGAGACCCTTTATAGACGATGGCTCCCCTAACAACAGCACCAGGTGAGGCAACTTAGGGCTTCACCACCACGTTCACCAGCTTGTCGGGCACCGCTATGACCTTCAATATCTCCTTGCCCTCCAGCCTCTTGGCCACCGCAGGATCCGACAACACCCTCTCCGCCAGCTGATCCTTGGAGAGCCCCGCGGGAACCTTGAGCTGCTCCCGGACCTTGCCGTTCTCCTGGAAGACCACGGTCACGTCCTCCATCTCGAGGGCCTTGGGATCCGCCTTGGGCCAGCCGCACAGGGACACCAGCCCATTCTTGCCGAGCATGCTCCAGAGCTCCTCGCACACGTGGGGGGTGAAGGGGGCCAGGCAGAGAACCAGGGACTCGACCCCCTCCCGGAGCACGCTCCACCCCTCCGGGCTGGAGGGCTTGAGGCTCTGGAGGGAGTTGCAGAGCTCCATCAGGCTCGCCACAGCGGTGTTGAACTGCCTCTCCTTGGATATGTCCCGGGTCACCTTGTCTATGGTCCTGTGGATCTGTCGCTTCACGTCCCGGAGGGCCTTATCCCCTATGGAGTCCACGTCCATGGGGGACGGGGCGGACATGAGCCCCTCCAGGTTCTCCTCCACCAGCCGGAAGACCCGGCTCAGGAACCGATGGGCCCCCTCAACCCCTTTGTCGGACCAGTCCAGGTCCTTCTCCGGCGGGGCGGCGAAGAGGATGAAGAGCCTGGCGGTGTCCGCCCCGTAGCGGCGGATTATCTCGTCGGGATCCACCACGTTGCCCTTGGACTTGGACATCTTGGAGCCGTCCTTTATCACCATCCCCTGGGTGAGCAGGTTGGTGAAGGGCTCCCGGAGGTCCTTGGGCAGAAGCCCCAGGTCCGAGCAGACCTTGGTGAAGAACCGGGCGTAGATTAGGTGCAGGCACGCGTGCTCTATGCCGCCTATGTACTGATCCACCGGCATCCAGTAGGACACATCATCGAAGTCGAACGGGGCATCCTTGCTCGAGGGGGAGGTGTACCGGAGGAAGTACCAGGAGGAACAGATGAAGGTGTCCATGGTATCGGTTTCCCGCCTGGCGGGGCCACCGCACTTGGGGCAGCTGGTGTTGACCCAGTGACTGGCACCGGGCAGGGGGGATCCACCCCCCTCGAGGACCGTGACGTCCATGGGGAGCTTGACCGGCAGCTCATCCTCCGGCACGGGCACAATGCCGCAGCAGTCGCAGTAGACCACCGGGATGGGGGCCCCCCAGTAGCGCTGACGGGATATGAGCCAGTCCCTGAGGCGGTAGTTGACCTCCCGCTTTCCCCACCGGTTCTCCTCGAACCACAGGGCCATCTTCGATATGGCCTCTCGGGTGGGGAGCCCGTCGAACTGGCCGGAGTTGCACTGTATGCCCTCGTCCTCGAAGGCCCTATCCATGGAAGATCCGTCCGGGATGGGACCGTCCACGGGCCTTATCACCGGCACCACGTCAAGCTGGTACTTCCTGGCGAACTCGAAGTCCCTCTGGTCGTGGGCCGGGACACCCATGATGGCCCCCGTTCCGTAGTCCATGAGGATGTAGTTGGCTATCCAGATGGGGATCTTCCGGCCGTCCACGGGGCTAACGGCGAAGAAGCCCGTATCGAAACCCTCCTTCTCGCCCCCGGCGGCGCACCGCTCGATCTCGTTCTGGCGCATCACCTTCTCGGCGAAGGCGAGCATCTCATCCCCCTTGGGGGATACGGCCGCCAGTTGCCTGACCAGGGGGTTCTCCGCCGCAAGGGCCACGAAGGTGACCCCGAAGATGGTGTCTATCCTGGTGGTGAAGGCCTCCATGGTGAGGTCCGTGCCGTCTATGGCGAAGGAGAGCCGAACCCCCTCGGACCGACCTATCCAGTTTCGTTGCATCATCCTGACCCGCTCGGGCCACCCCTCCAGGGAGTCCAGGCAGTCCAGCAACTCCTGGGCGTAGTCGGTTATCCTCAGGAACCACTGCTCCAGGTTGCGCTTGGTGACCGCGGTGCCGCAGCGCCAGCAATGTCCCCCGTCCACCACCTGCTCGTTGGCCAGGACCGTCTTGCAGGACTCGCACCAGTTAACCGGCGCCTCCTTGCGGTAGGCCAACCCCTTCTTGAAGAACTGCAGGAACAGCCACTGGGTCCAGCGGTAGTAGTCCGGGTTGCAGGTCTCAACCCGGCGGCGCCAATCGTAGCTGCACCCCATCTTCTTCAGCTGGCCAGTCATGTGCTCTATGTTCTTCCAGGTCCACTCCGCCGGCTGGACCCCGAACTTGAGGGCCGCATTCTCCGCAGGCAGGCCGAAGGCGTCGAAGCCCATGGGGTAGAGGACGTTGTAACCGTTCATCCGGAGGAACCGGGCCATCAGGTCTCCGATGGAGTAGTTCCTCAGATGTCCCATGTGCAGGGCCCCGCTGGGGTACGGGAACATCTCAAGACAGTAGAACTTGGGCTTATCCCCACCACGCTCCACGTGGAAGGCGCCGCTCTCCTCCCACACCTTCTGCCACTTGGGCTCTATGGTCCCAAAATCGTAAGCCATACCCCTCGCCTCCATACCTTAGAACTCGTAATGGGCTCCATTATAACCAGCCCCGCCTAAATAGCAAAAGGGAGGGATCCGGGATCCCCCCTGATGGCACATGGTCTGATGCACTGCAAGGCCGGTCAGGATCCCTTCCTCTCCAGGAAAGGCCTGAGCAGGTCGATGGGCACCGGAAAGAGGGTGGTGGAGTTCTTCTCGCTGGCCACCTCCCTCAGGGTCTGCAGGTACCTGAGCTGAAGCGTTATGGGGGAGCTCTCCATCACCGAGGCGGCCTCCGAAAGGGCCTTGGCGGCCTGGAGCTCTCCCTCGGCGGCTATGACTTTGGCCCTGCGCTCCCGCTCCGCCTCCGCCTGCTTCGCCATGGCCCGCTTCATCCCCTCCGGGAGCTCCAGTTCCTTGACCTCCACGGCGCTGACCTTGATCCCCCAGGGATCAGTGCGCTCGTCTATTATCTGCTGAAGCTCCATGTTTATCTTGTCCCGAGAGGAGAGCACCTCGTCCAGCTCGGACCTGCCGATCACGGACCTCAGGGTGGTCTGGGAGAGCTGGCTGGTGGCCATGATGTGGTTCTCCACCTCCACCACCGACCGGGAGGGATCCATGACCCGGAAGTAGACCACCGCGTTGACCTTTATGGGCACGTTGTCCTTGGTTATGACCTCCTGGACCGGCACGTCCAGCGTCACCACCCGCAGATCCACCTTGAGGATCCGGTCTATGAGGGGGATCACCACGATCAACCCGGGCCCCTTGGCCCCTATCAGGCGCCCCAGCCGGAAGACCACCGCCCGCTGATACTCGGGCACTATCTTTATCGCCGACGTGGCAAGGACGAGGAGGAGCACCACCCCAAGCAGGCTACCCCCCAGGTCCAGGATCATGCCGATCAGCTCAAACAACATCCGCACCCCCTCCTGTCTTTCCATCCTTCTCGTCATCCGGGCGAACCACCAGCGTCAGCCCTTCCACCCGATCCACCACCACCTGGGATCCCTTGGGTATCGATCCCCCAACCGACCGGGCCTTCCATATCTCTCCGTGGCAGAATACGGTCCCTCGGGGGGACAGGTCCGTCAGCGCCAGGGCGCTGGAGCCCTCCATCCCCTCCTTGCCGAAGGACGGCTTCTGCCTTAGCGCCTTGGCGGACAGGACCACCACCACAACCCCAAGGGCCAAAAAACCCAACCAGACCTCCACCGGGTAGTCCAACTCGAGGAATCCCCCTTTCGAAGGGCAAAACGGCCATCAGCCCAGCACTAGCTTGACCATCTCCCTCACGTTCCTAACCGGTATGATATCATCCCTTGAACAGTCTAAACCATCGGCCTTCAGGTCCTTGGCGCTCACCACGAACCTCCTAAAACCGAAGCGCTCCGCCTCCCTGACCCGCTGGGCCATCCTGGGAACCGGCCGGACCTCCCCCGCCAGCCCCACCTCACCGATGAAGCAAGCCTTCATGTCCAGGGGCACGTCCTCCACGGAGCTGGCTATGGCGGCGCAGACCGCCAGGTCCACTGCGGGATCCTGGATCGCCAGCCCCCCCGCCACGTTCAGGTACACGTCGCTGGTCCTGAGGGACATGCCACATCGACGATCCATGACCGCCATGAGCAACTGAAGCCTGTTCAGCTCTATACCCTTTGAGGCCCTCTTGGGATAGGGGTATGGGGACTGACAGGTGAGGGCCTGGATCTCGGACAGGATGGGCCTTGAGCCCTCCATGGGGACCCCCATGGCCACCCCCGCCACCCCCTCGTCCTCGCCCCAGAATAGGGCGCTGGGATCCGATACGGGCACGAGACCTCGCTCGCACATCTGGAAGATCCCGAGCTCCTCGGTGCCACCGAAGCGATTCTTCTCCGCCCTCAGCAGCCGGTTCCTGGAGGTGCGCTCCCCGAAGAAGACCAGGACCACGTCCACCAGGTGCTCCAGCGCCTTCGGGCCCGCGATGGCTCCCTGCTTGGTTATGTGGCCTATCATGACCGCCGAGGCCCCGGTACGTTTGGCAAAGCCTATGACGTTCTCCGCCACCGCCCTCACCTGGTTGGGCGAGCCGGGCCACCCGGAGGCATCGGGATGTCTCAGCGCCTGGACGCTGTCCACCACCAGGAGCTCCGCCCCGTGGGCCTCCGCGGCCCCTATGGCTTTCATGACGTCATCGCACACCAGGACCTTGAAGTTCTCCCCCAAGGTTAACTGCAACCTCTTAGCCCTGGAGGCTATCTGGGACGGGGTCTCCTCTCCGGAGACATAGACCACTTTGGTGCCCCCCTGGGCCACGGCGGAACAGGACTGCAACAGAAGGGTTGACTTCCCCACCCCCGGCTCGCCCCCCAGGAGCACCACCCCACCGGGGAGCCAGCCGCCCCCCAGAACCAGGTCCAGGTCCGGAAGGCCGCTCAGGATCCGCCTCTCCGGCGGCGCCTCCTCAAGGGTGACCAGCTTGGGTAGCCCCCCGGAAGGGGCGGACGAGACGGGCAGGATCTCCTCTCTCTCCATGGTACCCCAGGAACCACAGGAGGGGCATCGCCCCACCAGGGTGAGGCTCACGAAGTCGCAGTTGGAGCACCGGTATCGGGAAGAGGTCTTGGGCGCCAACCTACCTCACCTCCAAATCCGACGGGAACCTGTAGGGGGCCAGGATACCCCTGCCCTCCTGCCCCTTGAGGGCCAGGCGCAGCTCCGGAAAGGACAGGTCCCCCATGAGAAAGGTGGTGCACCGCTGGGCGGAGAGGTGCGACAGGCAATGGGAGTCCGAGGACCGGAGGAAAGGAAGGTGCGGCAGGGACCGCCTTATGCGCTCCGCCTCCTGGTCTGAGGCCCTCCAGGATATCTCTATGGCGTCCACCGGAAGATCTGGAGGGATGGGCCCCAAGACCGCCGGGTAGGAGAAGGAGGGACGGTCCACGTGGGACAGGATGGTGATGCCACCACGCTGCCTCACCTCCAGGAGGACCTGGTCCACCCCGGCCCGGATCCCCTGTACCAGGAGGGTGTCCACCTGGTCCAAGATGTTGCCCTCCTTGTCCACCACCAGCTGGTAACCGAAAACGTCCGGATCGTTGGCCACCGGGTTCAGCAGGTTCCAGGTCCAGCCCTGGAAATCCATGGCGGAGCCCAGGGTTGGGAAGAGGCACACCACGTGGATGTCCTCCTCGGTCTGGACCTCGCAACCGGGTATAACCCAGAGGCCAAGTTCCTGGGCGGCCTCGATCAGGCCCGCCGCGTTGGCGCAGGCGTTGTGGTCCGTCAGGGCAAGTCCGTCCAGGCCAACCTCCGCCGCCCGCCGGGCGATGTCGCTCAGGCCCATCTCCAGCTCCCCGCAGGGGGAGAGGACCGAATGAACGTGAAGGTCCAGTTTGAAAGGTCTAAGCCCCATCAACCCTCTATCCCAAGATTACCCAGCCGGGAGCAGACCTCGAAGATGGAGAGGGGGGTCGAGACGAGGCATATGCCCTCCTTCAAGCAACGCTCCACCAGGTCCGGGGCGGGCTCCCGGTCCGACGCCAGGATCACCAGGGGCATCTCCTTCAGCACCGCCACCGCCGCCACGTTGACGTGGGTCTGGATGGTGACCCAGCAGGAGCCCTCGGGGGCAGCCCCCATCACGTGGCTTAGGAGATCCCCCGCCACCCCGCGGTAGACGTCCTCATCCGGCCTACCCTCCGCGTGTAGCCGGCAGTCCAGGTGATCTATCAATTCCTTGACCTTCAAAGGCGGATCAGCTCCTTCCCTTCATGGTGTGGGGAACGCTCTTGGAGAGGGCGGCTATCCTCCCCGCCAGGTCCGATATCTCGTCCCGGAGCTTGAATATGCAGTCGGTGATCTCCCCCTCTCCCCGGACTATGTCCTCCGCCATGGCATTGCAAGAGGGGCGCCCACAGGAGCCGCAGTCTATGTGGGGCAGCTGGGCGTAGATGGCCTTCATCTCCTTCAGCTTGGCCATTGCCTCGGTCAGATCCTGGGATAGCGGGAGCCTGGGCCTGGGTTGCACCGGCATCTCAAGGGCCCAGGTGCCCCGATCGTACAGGGCGGCTATCTCCTCCCTCTCCTCCGGGGAGATGTCCCAGGGGGCCGACAGGGGCTGGAGCCTAAGGCTGGCAAGGAAACGGGACTCCGCGTTCGCTATGCCGCCTATGCACCCCAGGTCGCACACCCGGCACTCCACGAAGTCCACCCCCGACAACCTCCCCAGCTCCAGGTCCTGAAGCAGGTCCAGGGTATTCCTAAGGCCCGACACCGCCAGGGTGACTATGGGCTTCGAGGAGAAGGCCCTAACGTGCCGGGCCTCGCCGCCCCGGAGGGCCCACTTGAGCCACCTCTTGTTGGTGGGATCCGGCAGGTTGTCCGCCACCTGGGGGCCCGCCGCCAGGAGCTGTCGTGTGACCTTGCGGACCGACACCACGTGCTGGAAGGGGCTACTGGATCGGGACACGGGGCACCGGACCAGGGTTATCTTTGACGGGCACGGGGCCAGCAGGGTTATGGGATCCCGTCTTCCGGTCTCCATCCGCCATAGGTCCCCCATTATGTCCAGGGGGTTCTGGACCGTCACCAGTCGGCCGATGAGCTCCGGGAACCTGACCTGGATGAGGCGCACCACCGACGGGCAGTAGGTGGATATTAAGGGTAGCTGCTCCCGGGAGGCCATCTCAATAGACTTGGCCACCGCGTAGGCAGCCAGGTCGAAGGCCCTGGGGGCCTGATCCACTATCATGTCCAACCCCCACTCCCTAAGGCACTGGATGACCATGGAGGGATGCCAATAGGCCCCGAACTGGGCGAAGAACGTGGGGTCCACCGCCAGGATGCCCGGCGTGTGGGACTTTATGATGTCCCAGTCGTCCTCCTCCAGCCCCAAGGCCTTCTTCCCGCAGGTGCGGAGACACTCGCCGCAGTCTATGCAGAGGTCCTTGAGGATCCGTATTGACCCGTCCACCACCCGGATGGCCTCGGTGGGACAGGACTTGAGGCAGTTCACGCACCCCTTACAGGCGGATTCGAATATCCTTACGCTGTGAGACAAGAGGACCACCCCTCGGCTTCGTATGAGTCGATTATACAACCCCCGCTAGGCGCTGAAGGCGATCACCGACCGGACCGTGGTCCCCCTGCCCACCTCCGTCTGGATCTCGAAGATGTCGGAGTTCTTACGGATGTTGGGGAGCCCCATCCCGGCGCCAAAGCCCATCTCCCTTATGTGGTCCGGGGCGGTGGACCACCCCTCCTGGAGGGCCTTCTCCACGTCCGGTATGCCGGGCCCCTGGTCTATGGCCAGGATCTCCAGCTTGTCCGGGTATATCATGGCCTTCAGCGTGCCGCCTCCCGCGTGGATCACCAGGTTCATCTCCATCTCATAAGTCACCACCGCAGCCCTCCTGCATATGGGGGAAGGGACCCCCAACATTTTAAGGGTCTCCTTGATGTTGTTCGATGCCTCCCCGGCGGCCAGAAAGTCATCCCCCTCCACGCTGTACTCCAAGCTGACCGGCACGTCCACCGCTGATTAATCCCCCTCGCTGGGAAGGTGGCAGGCGGGCAGCCCCTTGGCATAGAGCTCGCCACAGACCATGTACATGCTGTGACCGCAGAGAACTATGGGTATGCCGCTGGACTCCGCCAGCTTGACCGTGTCGTCCTGGGGGGCTTTGCCCCTCACGAAGATCACACCGCAGAGGTCCAGCATCTGGGCGGTCCTCACTATCTGAATGTTGGTGAGTCCCGTTATCAGAAGGGCCCCGGGGCTGCAGAAGGCCAGCACATCGCTCATGAGGTCCGATGCGTAGGCGGAACCGACCTCCTGGTCAAGCCTGTCCTCACAGCAAAGGACCCTGCCATCGATCGCCTCCACGATATCCCTCAGCTTCATTGGACAACAACTCCTCCCGGCTTAGCGTCTCTCAACAAAGGAATGGGCACTTGAGAAAAGGTTAACAAAAGACCGCCCTTAAAACAAGTCACTCCTCCACCGAATTTGACGTTATGGACAGGGTACTATGGAGGCTAGGGGCCTTTCCGCTCACCCGGATGACCCCGAAGGTCCTTTTTAGGGGCCTGTGGGTTACGGGATTGATGCTTAGCATCTCCCCCAGCAGGGGGACCTCCCTGGTGGAGGCCAGGTGGGAGACCAGTACGTCCGCCCGATTGGTCCCCGCGGTTTCGTGGGCCCTTATCACCCAAACCCCCATGGCGTAGGACTTGCCGGCCATCACCAGGTCCCGGACCTCCCGGCGGGTGGTCCTTATTATCTTCCACCGGAGATCGTTGAGCTCCTTGGTCCTGCTGGCCAGGAGGAGGTCACCGTCCACGTAGAGGAGGCCGTCCGCTTCCTTGAGGATCTGGTGGTTCGGGGGCGCGGCGTGCCATATCTCCACCGGTAGCTTGTAGGACTTGGCGGTCCTCCAGAGGGACACGGAGGACAGGGAGTCCAGCCAACTTACGATCACCACAGCCCCATCGGCGGAGGCTTCCGCCAGCCTGTAGCGGAAGTTGACGTCCCCTCGCCCCATGAGCCAGAAGGTCCTCAACCCCCGGAAGCGGCCGGACAGCAGGCGATAGGTGGCCTCGGTTCCGCTTTCCATGTCGGGGTCGTACCTGTCGGAAATTATGGCAGGCTTCAGGTTTCCCCTGGTGGCCAACTGGGCCAGGGCGTTTGCCCGGTAGTTCCTGAAGAATCCGAGGGAGAACAGATACCGCCAGGGGGGGCCGGAGGGGGACCGGAGGGAGATATCCTCCCCATCGGATAGGATCAGGGAAGGCCCCCTCTCCCTGCAGGCCCGAATCAGGGCCTCCATTATGGGCCCCTGGTCGAAGCAGAGTATCACCCCGACCCCAATGGCCCTCCATATCTGGAGCCGCTTCAGCGCGTCCTCGGGGCCGTTCAGGTTGGGGTACATGAAGACCACGTCCCTGCCGTGCACCCCCCCGTGCCTAAGAGACACCTCCATCTCGGCGGTGCGCAGCGCCCACTTCACCGAGTCCCCCTCGGGGGAGCCCCAGCCCCCCTTGGGGGGTATCACCACCACCGGCCATCCCCAACCCTCCTTGAGGGCCGTCAGATCCTCCCCGCTGGTCCCCATGGAAGGGTCAGCCAGGACCACCAGGAACAAGGGGACCAGGAGCCATACGGCAAGCAGTTTAGATAACGTAATTTTCTGCATCATAGAAAATCTCCCCGCTTCATGGTGAATATCCTCATGTGGAGTATGATACCCCACATGAGGGAGGTATGAAGATGACCCTTTTCCTTTTCGGCGTTCTCCTGGTGTTGGTTTCGTTCGCCCTCATCGGCAAGCTATCCTCCCGGGGGGTCAAGAGGGCGGAGGAGTTCACCGTGGCGGGACGCAAGGCCTCCGCCTGGTCGGTGGTGGGGATACTGCTGGGGGCCCTGGTGGGTGGGGCCTCCACGGTGGGGACCGCTCAGATGGCCTACATGTGGGGGATATCCGCCATATGGTTCACCTTGGGGGCCGGCATAGGCTGTCTCCTTCTGGCGGTCACGCTGGCCAAGCCCCTTCGGCGGGGCGGCAAGGAGACCATAATTCAGATAATCCAGGGGGCCTTCGGCCGCAGGGTGGCCTTCACGGTGCTGATCTCGTCGGTGGTGGGCACCTTCCTCTCGGTGGTGTCCCAGTTCCTCTCCGGGGCTGCCCTGGTGGCCACGGTGGTCAACCTGAGGCCCCAGGTTTCCCTCGGGATCATGGCCCTCCTGGTACTGGCCTTCATAGCCTCCGGGGGGATCAAGAGCTACGGGGCCCTGGGGAAGGCCAAGCTGGTCCTGCTTTACATCCTGATGGGCCTTTGCGCCATCAAGGCGGTCTCCACCGGGGAGACCCCGGTCAAGATATTCGGGACCCTTCCCTCGACCCCCTACTTCAACCCCTTCGGGAGGGGGATAGCGAAGGATCTCGGGTCCCTTGTGGCCCTGATCGTGGGGGTCTTCTCCACCCAGATATACGTTCAGTCCATCCTGGCCGCCCGTGACGAGGCCACCGCCAGGAGGGGGGCTTTGCTGTCCGCTTTCCTGATGCCTCCCCTGGGTCTCATGGGCATATGGGTTGGGCTGTCGTTAAGGAGCGCTGGGGTTGAGATCGAGCCCTCCCAGGCGCTGCCATGGTTCGTGGTTCACCACTTCAGCCCCCTGGTGGGGGGCATCCTGTGGTCGGCGCTGCTCATAACCACCGTGGGGTGCGCCGCAGGGCTGGTGCTAGGCATAGGGACCAACGTGGCCAGGGACTTCATATCCCCGCTTATCAGACGTGCCATGACATCCCGGGGGATGAACCCCTCTGGATGGGAGGTAACGGTGCTGAGGGGGTCGATCCTGTCGGTGGTCCTGCTGGCTTTGGGGGTGGCGCTCGACAGCCGGGACGGCACCATCCTGAACTGGGGGTACCTTAGCATGGGACTCAGGGGGTCCGGCACGTTCTTCCCATTGATAGGGGCGGTCCTGTTCCCCCGGAGGCTTTCCCCCCGGTGGGCCCTGGTCTCCTCCTCGGGGGGGCTCTTGGGGACCCTGTTTTGGGGGATGATGGACATGAAGGGCGAACCCCTATACGCGGGGCTCGCCCTGTCGATGGCGGGTCTTATGTTAGGGCTTGCGTCCTCCCGGGGATCTCAGCGCTTGTAGCCGATAATGTCCCTCAAGAGGTACCTTCTGGACTTGACGTGCTCCTCGGACTCGACCCCCTTGGGGGGGAACCCGTCTATGACTCCCAGCACTCCCCTTCCCTGGTCGCTGACGGCCACCACCACCTGGAGGGGGTTGGCGGTGGCGGCGTAGATGCTGCACACCTCCTGGACCGACTTGATCCGGTCCATCACGTTGATCGGGTAGCCGTTCCGGAGCACCACCACGAAGACGTGCCCCGCCCCTATGGCCAGGGCGTTGGATACCGCTGCCTCGATGAGGTCCTCCCTGTTGCCATCCCTTCTGACCAGGCACTCACCGGAGGCCTCGCAGAAGGCTATGCCGAACTCCAACGACGGGGAGGAGGTGACCAGCGCCTCGTAGAGGTCCTCCACCGTCTTTATGAAGTGGCTCTGTCCAACTATCACGTTACATCCATCGGGCACGTTGACCTTGACCAAAGAAAGGCTCACATCGGACATACCTTCACCCCCTTGAGCCTCATTTTACCATCTCCAAAGTGGGCTTATCGTCCTAAAGGTTAACGGCAAAACAAGGATAAGTGAACTAATTTTCTGATATACTTTATTCGCGCCTGGGGCGCGATCAAGCCAGGGAGGTGGTCTTGTTGTATCGGTACGGTCTCATCTCTAGGACTGAGGGGTGTTGCGCATGGGCGGCACGGTAGTTCAGCAGATCATAAACGGTCTGTCCCTGGGGTCTGTGTATGCCCTGATAGCGGTGGGTTACTCGTTGGTTTACTCCATACTTCTTTTCTCCAACTTCGCCCACGGGGGCTTTTTGGTCATCGGGGGTTACACCTGTTACTACGCGTTGAACTCCATGGGGGTCAACATATGGGTGGCGGGGGCCCTGTCGCTGTTGGCTGGGGGTCTTTCTGCGGTGTTGACCGAGAAGATCGCCTACAAGCCCATTCGGGAAAGGACGTCGGTGACCTTGTATCTCCTCATCGCCTCCATGGGGATGAGCATAGTGATCGAGAACCTGTTCGTGGTAACCGTGGGGGGCCGTTTCAGGGCGCTACCGCCGGTGATCCCCACGAACCCGGTCAACTTCTTCGGCATAGCCACCACCAGCGCGTTCGACATAATATCCCTGGTCACCGCGGTGGTGTGTCTGACGGGGCTTCAGCTGTTCCTCTCGAAGACCAAGTGGGGGCTAGCCATAAGGGCCGCGTCCTACAACCTTAGAACCGCAGGTCTCATGGGGGTCAACGTGAGCCTCCTGATATCCATAGTCTTCTTCGTGGCGGGCCTGTTGGCCTCCATCGGGGGGATCTTCCTTTCGGTCCGCTACACCCTGTATCCTCAGCTGGGGATCATAACCATAAAGGCCTTCGTGGCGGCGGTCATCGGGGGTCTTGGGAGCCTTCCCGGGGCGGTGGTCGGTAGCCTCATATTGGGCCTGGCGGAGATGTTGACCGCGGGGCTCATATCGAGCCAGTTCAGGGATCTTGTGGTGTTCGCCCTGCTGATCTTCACCCTTCTAATCCGTCCCACCGGGCTGTTCGGAAAGTCCGTTGGGGAGAAAGTGTAGGTGACAAGGCATGGATCAGTACCTACAGGGAATAATCATCCTCCTCTGCATAAACTGCATAGCCGCCATGGGGGTCAGCCTTCTCACCGGCTTCACCGGCATCTTCAGCCTTGGGCATGCGGGCTACATGGCGGTTGGGGCCTACGCGGTGGCGATCCTCACGGTGGAGCACGAGATCCCCTGGGCCCTCGCATTGATAGCCGCGGGACTCTTCGCCGCCCTGTTGGCCTTCGTGGTGGGGGTTCCCACCCTGAAGCTCATGGGGGACTACTATGCCATCGCATCCATAGGCCTTGGTGAGGCCATAAGGCTCATCATCGAGAACTGGCAGTCCGTCACCCGGGGGGCCAGGGGTTACCCGGGAATCGAGGACTTCGTCAGCGCCCCCGTGGCGGTGGGGATAGCCCTGTTGCTGGGCACCTTCATGTTCTTCCTGGTGCAAAGCAACTTCGGCAGGGGTTTCAAGGCCTGTCGGGACGACTACCTGGCCGCCTCCCTTCTGGGCTTCAACACCGCCCGCTATCGGGTACTTTCCCTCACCATATCGGGATTCTACTGCGGAATAGCGGGGGGTATGCTGGCGGGGTTCATGGGGTTCATACAGCCAGTGATGTTCGACATAAACAAGTCCACGGAGCTCACCGCGGTGGTGGTCTTCGGGGGGCTGGGGTCCCTCAGCGGGACGCTGATAGGCACAACGGTCATAACCCTGGTGACCGAGCTCTTCAGGCCCATCTCCCAGTACCGGATGCTGATATACGGCTTGGTGCTGGTGCTGATCATGGTCCTGCGGCCCGAGGGGATAATGGGCCAGCGGGAGCTGAAGAGCGTGATCACCAGCATGTTCAAGCCCAAGAAGACCAGCCCCAAGGAGGTGGCCTAGCCCCATGTCCTTCGTGTTAGAGCTTTCAGGGGTGAGCAAGAACTTCGGCGGAGTCAAGGCGGTCCAGAACATGACCTTCTCGCTGGAGAAGGGGGAGCTGGCGGCCCTGATAGGCCCCAACGGGGCGGGGAAGACCACCATCTTCAACCTGATAACCGGGGTCTACGACGTCTCGGAGGGGAAGATAACCTTTAAGGGGGAGGACATAACCCCCCTCAAGACCTACGAGGTCATAGGCCGTGGTATCGCCAGGACGTTCCAGAACCTGAGGCTCTTTCAGTCCTCGTCGGTGCTGGAGAACGTGATGACCGCCTGCCAGCAGCACTACAAGTACAGCTTCGCCGAGGCCTTCACCCACCTGGGGCGCTGGAGGTCCATGGAGGAGGCCAACCGGAAGCTGAGCATGGAGCTGCTGGACCGGGTCGGGCTGGCGGATCGGGCTCATCAGCTTGCGGGGACCCTGCCCTACGGACTTCAGAGACGGCTTGAGATCGCCCGGGCCCTGTCGCTGAAGCCGGAGCTGTTGCTGCTTGACGAGCCCGCGGCGGGGATGAACCCCGAAGAGGTGGAACAGCTCAACGAGCTCATAGTGGGCATCCACCGGGACTTCGGCCTCACCATCCTGGTGATCGAGCACCACATGGAGCTGGTCATGGCCATATGTCCCCACATAATCTGCATGAACTTCGGCGCCAAGATAGCCGAGGGTGGCCCGGAGGAGATCCAGAGCCATCCGGAGGTCCTAAAGGCCTACCTTGGGGAGGAGGAGTGACAGCCATGAGCCAGGAGCGGACGCCGATCCTTTCTGTGAGGGGCCTTGTGGTGAACTACGGGGCCATAAAGGCCCTTCAGGGAGTTGACCTGGACGTGTATCCCGGGGAGATAGTGGCGGTCATAGGAGCCAACGGGGCGGGCAAATCCACCCTCATGAACGCCGTAATGGGCAGCGTTCCCCGCCAGGGTGGCAAGATATTCCTTGACGGGGAGGAGCTCCCAACCAAGAGCTACCAGGTGGTAACCCGGGGGGTTGCCATATCGCCCGAGGGCAGGAAGGTCTTCGCCCCGCTGACCGTGAAGGAGAACCTGCTTATGGGGGCCTTCCCGCAGAAGTCCGATGAGCAGATAAGGTCCGACATGCGCAAGATCTTCGATCTGTTTCCACGGCTGGAGGAGCGGATGAACCAGTACGCCGGGACCCTCTCCGGGGGAGAGCAACAGATGTTAGCCATAGGCAGGGCGCTCATGGCCCGTCCCAGGGTCCTCTTGCTGGACGAGCCCTCGCTGGGGCTGGCACCGATAATAATCAAGGAGATATTCAAGGAGCTCAAGCGGATCAACGAGGAGATGGGGCTAACGATCCTCATCGTGGAGCAGAACGCCAGGCAGGCGCTGATGCTTTCCCACCGGGCCTACGTGCTCCAGACGGGGCACATGATCATGGAGGGCCCCTCCACGGAGTTGCTCAACGACCCCCACGTGGAGGAGGCCTACCTGGGGGGTAAGAAGAGGTAGGGGGGACCCGAGAGGGTAAGGAACGAGAAGAACAGGAAAAGTGAAGAGGGGGCGGTGGCAACTCCACCGCCCCCTCTTTAGCTAGCGGTTGACCGCCGAGAGGCCTTACTTGGCCGCCTGCTTCTTGACCTCCTGGAGCACGTCATCGGTGATGTCTATGCCCCCGTAGAAGACCGAGTCCTTGGCCACCACAAGGGTTATGCCCTTGTTCTTGCAGACCGTGCGAATGGCGGTGTCGATGTCCTTGAAGATGGGATCCATAAGCTTCTTCTCCTCCGCCGCCGCCTCGCGCCTCTTGGCCTCGAAGATCTGGGCCTTCTTGTTGTTGTCCTTCTCCTTGTCGATGGCGGCCTTCATCTCCGCCTGCTTCTTGTCCATCATGGTCTTTATCTGGTTCTGGGTCTGGTTGAACTTGGGGTGCATGTAGAGGACCTTCTGGGGATCCAGGACACCCACCTTCTCATTAGCCATGGCTACCCCACCTAGAAGGGCCAGAAGCATGGTGGCCACCAACATGACGCCCACAAACCTAAAGTTGAACTTCATCGATCCGACTACCTCCTTCATTTTTATAACCCTGGGACGCAAGGTAAATTTTATACCTACCGCGCCATCCAGTCCACCGGTATAATTACCTAGATGGATCCTAATTGGTCGACCTGGGGGTATTGATTTGGAGTGCATCGCCACCTTTGAGACCACCCACATGGCCCTTCTCTTCGAGCGGACCATGAGGAAAAACGGACTCAACGTCAAGATAGTGCCGGTCCCCCGATCGCTGTCCTCCAGTTGCGGCCTGGCCTGCCGGTACCCCTGCGAGGAGGAGGAGCGGGTAAGATCCATGGTCCAGGAGGGCCAAATAGACGTGTCGGGGTATCATCGGCTGTAAAGCCCCCCGGCGATCCAGGTCCCTCACCTACCCCAGGTAGCTGGATAAAAGCTCCACCACCCTATCCTGCTCATGGTCTTCAAGGGATGGGAACATGGGCAGTGATATGGTCTCCCGGTAATAATTCAAGGCATTGGGCAGATCGTCATCGGGGATCCCGTACAGGTCTTTATAGTAGGGGTGCATGTGAACCGGAAGGTAGTGAACCTGTACCCCCACCCCCTCCCTTCTCAGGGCCTCAAATACATCCCGTCTCCGCTCGGCGGGAACCCTTATGGGGTACAGGTGGTACGAGTGTCCCGGGTGATGAGGCGGGAGCCCCACGGGGGGAACCCCTTTGAGAAGCTCCGCATACCTTCGGGCTATCCTTCGGCGGGCCTGCACAAACCGGTCCAGCTTGGCCAGCTGGGACAGGCCAAGGGCACACTGGATGTCTGTGAGGCGGTAGTTGTACCCCAGATCCACCATCTCGTAGTACCAGGGGCCATCGTTTCGGCTCATCCTGGAGGGATCCCTCTCTACCCCGTGGGATCTGAAGAGACGGAGCCTGCGGGCCAGCTCCTCGTTGTTGGTGGTCACCATGCCGCCCTCAGCGGTGGTTATGTGTTTCACCGGGTGGAAGCTGAATACCGTCATGTCCGCCTGGGCTCCCACCATCCCCCCCTCCCTTGAGGCCCCAAGGGCATGGCAGGCGTCCTCCACCACAATAGCTCCCACGGACCTGGCCACGGCGGTTATCTTGTCCAGCGGGACCGGGTAGCCGGCATAGCTCACCGGGGCTATAACCTTGGTTCTTGGGGAGACCATCTCCTGCAGGCGGTCGGGGTCCATGCACAGCGTTGAGGGATCCACGTCCACGAACCTAACGTGGGCTCCTAGGAACCGGGCGGCGTTCGCGGTTGCCACGAAGGTCATCGGTGACGTGATCACCTGGTCCCCTTTTCCCACCCCAGCGGCGTAGTAGGCTCCATGCAAAGCAGCAGTGCCATTTGAGAACGATACCGCGAACCTAGCCCCCACCTTTTGGGCAAAGGCCTCCTCAAAATCCGCCACGTTGGGTCCCTGGGTAAGCCAATCGCCCCTTAGGACCTTCACCACCGCCGCAACGTCATCGTCGTCGACATACTGCCTTCCATAGGGAATGAAAGCCAATCGGATTACCTCCCAAAGGGGCCCCCCACCAAGGTCCTTATATCCTCGACGGATAGAAACCATGGATTCGACCCCGACTGATACTCAAACCCATCCTCCACCGGTTTACCCGTCTCTCCAAGGGGGTTTATGGAGTAGTCAACCCCCTCCTGGAAGGTTATGGCGGGTTTCACCACAAAATGGTCATGAAATTCCAAAGTATTGAATGCCTCATCTTTGGGGCACAGGACCTCGTGAAGCTTCTCTCCGGGGCGAATACCCACCACCCGCTGGGGAAGCTGCGGGGCCATGGCGGTTGCCAGGTCAACTATTCGCGCGGAGGGAATCTTGGGAACGAAGATCTCCCCTTGCCGCATCCTGGCAAAGGCTTTGAGGACGAAGTCAACTCCTTGCTGAAGGGTTATCCAGAAACGAGTCATCCTCGCATCCGTTATCGGAAGGAACTTGGCTCCCTTTTCAATCATGGACTTGAATACCGGAACCACGGATCCCCTTGATCCAACCACATTGCCATAGCGAACGACCGAAAATCGGGTCCTGTGGGTACCCGCTATGTTGTTGGCGGACACAAATATCTTATCGGAGCAGAGCTTCGTTGCCCCGTATAGGTTTATGGGGTTGGCCGCTTTATCGGTTGAAAGGGCAACCACCTTCTCAACCTCCAGGTCAATGGCCGCCTGGACCACGTTCCAGGCTCCAACAATGTTGGTCTTGATGCACTCCATGGGGTTATACTCAGCGGCCGGGACCTGTTTCAGTGCCGCCGCATGGACCACATAATCTACGTCCCTCATGGCCAAGCGCAAGCGATCGAGGTCCCTCACATCTCCTATAAAGAACCTAAGGAATGGGCAGTCAAAATCCCTCTCCATCTCAGACTGTTTGAGCTCGTCCCTGGAGTATATAACCACCCTTCGGGGCTTGTAGTTATCTAGAATTCGTCGAACAAACGCCTTTCCGAAGGACCCGGTTCCCCCGGTTATAAGGACAGAAGAGCCGTCGAACAATCCGCACACCTCCGTTGCAAAGTTCAGTTAAGTCGCTTGAAACCAACCTGAGACGGCTGCCCATTGAGCGCCTTCTCGATGGTCCCTTCCTCCAGATGGCGCTTCATCTTGGCGAAGACATCTCTGGCGGCAGATAGGTAGGAAGAAACGTGATTCTCATTGTGAGCAAGCGAAGCGTAGAACAGGTTAGAGGCAAGGAAGCCCTTATCCAGCATCTCCTGAACGAAGAAGGCCTTCATGTGCCTTGCAAAAGGTCCGTCGAAGTCCACGTGACTCATGGGATACATACCGCTCACGTGACCGCTCAAGGAGAGATCCGACAAGATGTCCCTCCAGCCATCTTGAACCATCTTACCCACCTTGCAGAGGTGCCTCGAAACATCGAGGGCCCGATGTTTAGATATGGTGGCTAGGGCCGCAACAGGACCCGTTCTCTCCGTCCAACATGTGCTGCTTATGAAGGACCTCTGGGCAGATTCCATGACAGGGGCCTTGCCTATTATGGCACCGATTGGATATCCGTTGCCCATGGCCTTTGAGAACACCGCCATGTCGGGTTTGTATCCGTAGATGAGATGGGCTCCTCCGCTGTTGAGCCGAAAACCGGAGGATATCTCGTCAACAATCAAAACCGCCCCCACATGATCCGCCATCTCCCTAACCGCCGCCACGAAATCCGATGTGGGGTCATCGTTCCTAACCGGTTCAAGGATTATCGCAGCTAGATCGGATCGGTGCTCCTCTACGATTGACTTCAGCTCCTCCACCCTGTTGAACCGGAAGGGTAACGCGGTACCCTCAAGACACCTGGGCACACCACATGGGTCCAAACCAGGTATCAAGTGTTCCCCAAGGGCGTTATCAGCACCGACATTAGCCGCCAGATACCAATCGTGCCAACCGTGATAACCACAGAACGCAACTCGATCCCTTCCGGTATGAGCCCTGGCTATCCTGACTGCCACCGCCATGGCTTCACCGCCAGAGCGGGTGAAGCGGACCATCTGAGCCCATGGGTGCAGGTCACATAGAAGCTCCGCCAGCTCCACCTCCTCCGGGCAGTTCAGGGATGAGACCACCCCGGATCTTATGGCGTCAATAACCGCCCCATCTACATCCGGGTCGGCATAACCGAGTATGCTCGCACCTATGGCAGAGATGCTCATGTCTATATATTCGTTCCCATCCAGATCCCAGACGGTCACGCCTTTAGCCCTTGAGTAATATCCAGGCCAAACTCCCAGACTAAACATATCCGGCCTCTTGGACAGAAGCTGGGTCATCCCCGGTATTAGAGCCCTGCCCCTGCGTTGCATTTCAAGCGATTTATCAATATTAGGCATCATACCCACCCCTCTGTTTCAAAAATTGCGCATCCTCCTCAAGCGACTTCAGATAGCCTTCGTTCCGGACGGCTCCGCTGTTTATACCCTTAAGCTCCTGTTGGGCTTCCAGAAGACGCAAAACATCCTCGCTGGAGAAGTCTGGCCTAAGGGGATACAGGGCCTCGTAGATCTTGCTCACCAACTCGAAGTCCCGTTCGTCATCCACGGTCCACCTCATGTGAGACAGGTTGTCCCCTTTACGCCTTACGTTAACAAGCCTGTACCTATCGGGATGCTTATAAATGAAAGGCGTAACGTGCTCCCGCTCAGAGGGTAGCGTGGCCTCCTCAAAAGCATCCCTCAAAGCGGAAAAAGCCATCACTTCCACATCAAGCCCATCGGGGAACGTCGGCTCTAACGTATTACTCGTATATTGACTTCCACACTTCAAGTGTTCGTCGATGACCAAGTCAATAACCGCGGGATCAGCCAACGGGCAATCGCCGGTGAGGCGAACCACATGATCCGGTGCGTAGGGAAGACATGCCCTGTAGAAGCGATCTAAAACGTCGTTTAGGGACCCCCTATAAACATCTAGGCCGCTTCTCTCGCACAGATCACAAAGCACATCATCGCTCGCGTCCAAGCTAGTGGCCACCACCAGCTGGTCAACCCTGGCAGATCTCTTTATCCTCTCCACCTGCCTCAAGATCATTGGGACACCTAGTATCTCTTTTATTACCTTCCTGGGGAGACGACGGGAACTTACCCTGGCTTGAAGAACCGCTAAAATCACCAGCACCATCTCCAAACATTTCGTTAATATAAATTAACCATCAAATCCCAGCAGACTCGATGTAGCGCTCACCCACTCCCCCATATGGATAGGGACAGGAACGCTCCTTCCCATTCAGAGACATAGGGTAGATAGGACACCCTCAGAGCAGTCTCTCCACGATAAGCTCATCAACGTAAGTCCCGCCACAGATCCTGTGCTCCTTTAGAACTCCAGCCTTGCTGAATCCACATTTCAGAAAGGCTCTTAGCGATCCCACGTTGCCATCGTAAATGCCAGCAAATAATTTCCTCAACCCTAGCTCACATTTTGCGTATGAACAGCAATAATCTATCGCCTTGGTGGCTACCCCTCTGCCCCAATACTCCTTAAGCCCTATAACCAGGCCGAGGTCGCCGTATCGATGTTTCCAATCCACATTACCTATTTTTATGTTTCCCACATGCTTTTCCCCATCATATATTCCGAATAGGAAGTTGTTCCCGCTGTCAACCATCGCACGGACAAATCCTCTGAGATCCTCCTCAGTATAGCTTCGGAAGCGACACTCCAGATACCTAGTTACATCTGGATCGTTCATCCATGCCACGTAGTCTGGGCCAACATCATCTGGAGAGAGAAGCTTGAACTTAACGCTCAACATTCCCTACGCCTCCCTCACCGGTATTCCCCTGCCCTTAAGAAAAGCCTTTATCCTGACCACATCGTAATCCCGAAGGGCCAACATCTTCCCTATCCCTACTCCTTCCAAATCTATGGATAGGAACAACTCCACCAGGTGAAGATAATTACCGGCCCCTCCGGAAGCTATCAATGGGACCTTGACGACCTCTCTAACTACCTTGAGCATATCAAGGTCAAAGCCCGACAGGGTACCTTCCCTATCAACAGACGTGACAATGAATTCCCCAGCCCCATTAGCCTCCAATGCCTCCAGCAGGTAGACGAAGTCCAAATCCACTTCTTCCTCTCCGGAACGAACAACCGGGACCCAGCCACGCTTTGAATTTCTCTTGAGATCCAGTGAAACTACCACAGACTGGGCTCCAAATCTCTCCGCAAGAGGCCGAATCATTGATGGGTTCAAAACCGCAGCGGTGTTAACTATCACCTTGTCCGCCCCGGCGACGAAAAGGCGGGACGCATCATCAACGTTTCCAACCCCTCCCCCTACAGCGATGGGTAACCGGCATCTCTCAACCATCCTCGAGATCAAAGAGGTATCTACCAACCTGCCCTCCCGGGTGGCATCCACGTCCACCAAGACTATTTCCTCTGCCCCCTGCGCATCCTGTATCATCGCCTGAGAGACCGGATCCCCAACGTCAACATGATCCCTGAAGGAAGTCCCCTTCACTAACCTGCTCCCCTTAAGCAGAAACTGGGGTATTATTCGCTTCGGCATCATCGGCTCAACACCTCCACGGCGGAGCGCAGGACTCGGAGACCGTCCCCCTGGCTCTTCTCCGGGTGAAACTGGAAACCTATAACGTTACCCTTCCCGACCGCGGCCACAAAATCCTTGCCACCATACTCTACTCCAGCTATCACATCATCGGGGCAATCTACCTCCATATGGTACATGTGCATGAAATAAAAATAACCATATCTCACCGCTGAGAAAAGTTTGGAAGAAAGGTCGTTTTCCCTCGGCTTGACTCTATCCCATCCAATGTGGGGGACCTTGACTCCCTCCATTCTAACGACCCTGCCGGGGATCCACCCGAAACCTTGATTCACCCCGCCTTCCTCTCCATGGGACGCAAACAGCTGCATTCCAAGACAAATTCCTATTATGGGACGACCCGATTCACCCCATTGACGGATAAAATCCCACATTCCACAATTCTTCAGGGAAGAGACGGCAGCCCCATAGGTTCCAACCCCCGCCAAAATCAACATAGAAAGGCCTCCTCCCTGGGACGGGGAAGAGACAAGATCCACATCGTAACCGTAGAATCTGAGAGCGCTCATTACGGATCCCACGTTGCCAAGACCATTGCTGACAATGCCAAGTCTAAAGGCCAAGGGACATCACCAGACCTTTCCCCTGTAATTTAGATCGTCCGAATCTCTGAACCAACTTTCCTGGTCCCTCAGCTTATCCCCCTCCGGTATGGAAGAGGGGTCCTTTGGCAGAGCGGGACTTATTAGGTGCCTAGCAACTATCTCATTAAACTCTTCTTCCGTTATACCTATATACTCAAGGAAGACCTCCAGACTCTTGGGCTTCCTCTCCTCGTACCTCTTTATGTGCTCCAGGGCTTCCTCCCTGGTCATCCTGCCGTGGCGTATGTCGAGGGTTGTCAGATGGGTTATCCTGGAGAAACCTCTCTTTAGGTATTTTATATAATCCCTTACTCCGGTGAACATACACTCTATTTTTTCGTATGTGGGACCGGGGAAGCCACTTTCTATCTCATCTTCCTGCCATCCCAGCTCTCTCTTTATGATCTCCACATGTTTTTTGACATCCCAAGGACGATATTTCCCCAAGGGCAAGCTTTTAACGCCAACTTCATCAAGCTCTTGCCTTGACGGGTATGCATACGGCATCAGATCCCGCGCCTCAACTCCGATGAAACCCGCCATGTCCTCCGCCCTCATCCCAAGGACTATGCGGCGGTTGAACTTCCACTCATCGGTCTCCTCCAGATCGGCAAAACGGAAATAGGCCTCGTACTCCCCGCCGCCTTCTCCCCATATCACCAACGGCACCTTGAACTTAACCGCCATATGCATTGGAAAAGCAAATACACCAGCATGGCAGTGCCAACAGAAATCTCCCTTCCTGATGAGCGACTCCAACATTAATCGCCTAACTATTTTCCAGTTGGGTGTGAAGGTCATCACATCGACCCCAAGCCTTCGGAACGTGCGCTTCCTGTTCTCCAACATGTTAGGCCTGTAGAACCAGTGATCGAAGGATACAACCAGAGGTTTCAACCCATATTCCCTGACTATAGCCCATAAAGTAAAGGTCGAGTCCTTACCCCCACTGAATGGAACTATACAGTCGTAGGGCAAGTTCCTGCCCTTAACCTCATTAAATATCTCCCTGAGCTCCCGATCTCTAGCCTTCCAATCTATCTCCTTCTGCTTAACATCCCAATTTCTGCAAATGTTGCAGACGCCTTCCTCGTCAAAATATACCGTCTCCCAAGTTATGGGTAGAACGCACCGGCTGCAACGCTGAAGTTCCTCCAAAGGAAACCCCCCTATCTTGACCATGACCTAGGATCTATGATCGATAAATCATCACACTCAAGCCCCCTATAAATTTCCTGTCCAGCACTTATTATGGGGGTTCTTAAAATTTCCATTAATTGAGACGGGGAATCTACCCCCACAACCACAAGGTCAACTTGAGGCTGGGAGAGGCAGAAGGAGAGAGCCAAGGACATGGGAGATACCCCAAGATCCTTTGCCCTGCGCCACACGGATTCCACATAAGGGGCCACCCCTTTAACCTTTTCGGACGACAACTGGGGCTCCATTAGCATGAGCCCCTGGAGAAAACAGGATCTAACGTGCACCTCAGCCCCCATGTCCTTAAGCCTCTGAAGAACTCCAGAGGCGATGAACCGCCGGTCCATCAGGTTTAATGGTATCTGAACCACATCCGGTTTGAATTCATCGATCGCCGCCAGAGCTTCATCAGGATCGTAACAGGAGAAACCAACCTTTCTAGCCCTGCCACTATCCCTCTGATCCAACATAAAAGACACGATGGATCTAGCGTGTGGACCCGATAGAAGCTTTCCGTGATGCAACATCAGCCCATAAACAGAATCTAAATTTAATCTACTAAGGGATACTTGAAACTGCTTTTGCATATCATCCCGAGATCCAGAAATCTTTGTTATTACATTAAAAAAAAACGAGGTATCCGACATAAACCTACCTATAAAATCCTCCGACTCACCATATAGGCGCGCCGTATCCAGAATTCGAACTCCTGCCTCCCAGGCGGATTTTAACAGGCAAGAAGCCCTCTCATAGGAAGGAACTTCGCCTCCTGCAACTCCATAAACCATTCCAAGCTGTGCAGTTCCGAGGACAAGCCTATCCTGCAAGAATATCCCTCCAAAAAATAGGCCGGGGATACCCCCGGCCACGCTTCATCGTTCCTAAAACCTGTCATCGAACAAAATCCCTAAAAGCTTGTTGATGTTCTCAATAAGCTTCACTATTTCATCCGGCGGTATCTTCCTTACCACCTTATCTTCCCTCCGGTCTATCACCTCCACCTGGTATATATCCGCCTCCTTGCGATACTGAAACTTGAGATCCCTCCCGAAAACCTTCGCAGTCTCCTCCGCCTTTCGGAGCACTCCCAAAATCTCTTCCTCAGAGGGCATTAGATTTCGCTCCGCATGAGACGCGTTAGCTCCAGCCTTGTCCAGGGACATCAGCAATTCCTTTTCGCGTAGGCGGGGCTGAGGCTCATCAGTACCTCCCTTTATGGGTTGGATAGCCATACATTACCACCACCAGACCAACCATATTGGCTTAGTATAAAGGGGGAGGGAATATTCCCTCCCCCCTTACCGGGTCAACACTACCTAAGGAGCTGGAGGACGTTCTGCGGCAACTGATTTGCCTGCGCAAGCATGGAGTTGCCAGCCTGCATAAGGATGTTAAGCCGCGTAAAGTTCATCATCTCCTTGGCCATGTCCAGGTCGCGGATACGGCTCTCCGCCGCCGTCAGGTTCTGTCCCGCAACCGTCAGGTTGTTGATGGTGTGCTCCAAACGGTTCTGGTAGGCACCAATGGCGGCCCGCTGCTTCGACACCCGGTCTATGGCGTTGTCTATCACCGTTATAGACCGGGCGGCGGAGTCACGATCGGTCACCAAGATGTTGTGAACGCCAAGGGCCCTGGCGCTCATGTCACCTATGTTGACCCCCATGTCCTCCTTCTCGTTGGCACCGATCTGGAACACCGTGGTGTTGTCCGCCAGGTGGAGCTTCGTCTGGTAGATCTTGCCCGTATCCTGAGAGAGGGTGAAATCGTTGTTGAGGAAGCTGACCCTGACGTTGGCCATGTTATCAAACTCCACATCCACGTTCTCGTGCACGATGCCGTAGAGAACGTTGCCGGTAACCTTGGCGTTGCTAACCACCGTGGCTCCGCTGTGCGCATCCTGCACGGACACCCGGAACTGGTTCTCGGTGGAATTCCGGATCACGTTCAGGCTAAGAGCCTTGATCAGGTCCTCGTCTCCGGAGAAGTTAAGCTCACCAGCCTTGCCAGCCACCGCCGAGCGGATCACGAACGTCCCCTGAACCGACTGGGAGGTTCCCGCCACAACTTCGTTCTCGCCGACAAACGTCACAAACTTGTCCGTGTTCGCAGTCAGGTACTTGGCCTGACCGAGATCGAACGCTATGGCGTTGTTCATCTTCGTCTGCACATCCCGCAGAGTGTCGGTGGAGTAGAGGGTGATCTTGGCCTTGGTACCGTCCCCCTGAACTATTGTTATGTCCTTAGGATCGTCCAAAAGGAACCGGCCGTTGGCATCCCAGAACTTGTCCAGATCCCTCAGCTGAACGTCCGCCTCAGCGGTCTGACCCACATACGCCGCGTCAAAAGCCGCTAGGGTAGCGCCCGTAGCCGTAAAGCTAGTAGAGAGGGTAAGGACGATATCCGACTCATAGAGGGTACCGTTGGCGGTGTTCAGGTAGAAGTTCCTGAAGTGAACGTCCTTGCCCGCGACCTGCGAGGCATCGAGAGTGAACGCGGCGGTGAGAGTGTAGCTACTGATGTCCCAGTTGCCGAACCAGCTGGTGTTGTTGGTGGCAGATATGGTCACCTGCAGGTCGCCATCTGCAGTCCCGGCGACAAAATTAACCACGATCTTGTCACCAACCGAGTAGTTGGTGGAGGCGTTTATGGCAATTACGCCATCACCCATGGCGGTGGTGCCGAAGGCGGTCATGGTAGTGGCGGATAGAGCGATGTTAGCCAGGATGATGTTCTCATTGGTGAAGGTGCTGGAGTCCCCCTCCACGGAGAGCACGTTGGCCACGCCGCGGACCGTCACAGAGCTGTTGGCAGTGTCCACCGCCACAACCTCAAAATAGATGGACCCGCCGCCACCAGCGGCGCTGCTGGCTCCCCCTAGAGCAGATATGATGATGCCGTCGGCAGCACCGAAGATCTGCTGATCCTGAAGAGAACCACCAGTGATAGAGAAGTTTTCCGAGGTAACCGCCAAGATGGTGAACTTACCGGCAGGCAGGGAATCAACCCGAACCTTCTCGACCCCCTTGTTGGTGTTCTTCGTGACGTTCATTATCACGTTCTCATGCTTAATCTTAAAGATATCCGTCTTCTGAACCTGCGCATCACCGGGGTTCGCTACGATGCTTATGTTGTAGTTACCCTCTGCAGAGTTCTTCTGGCCAAACTGGTCAACGGTCCGCAAACCACCCCGCACGAAAGCCTTGGTGGTCAGCTTGTCAGAGGACCATAGCACAGCGGCAGACCCATCCAGCAGCTTCTTCTTGTTGAACTGGGTGGTGCTGGATATCCGGTTTATCTCGTCCTTCAGCTGGTCAATCTCATCCTGGATGTAGCTCCGGTCCTGCTGCGTGAGGGTGTCGTTCGCCGCCTGCACCGAAAGCTCCCTCATCCTCTGAAGTATCGAGTGGGTCTCGTTTAGCGCTCCCTCCGCAGTCTGGATCATGGATATGCCATCCTGGCTGTTCCGAACAGCCTGATCCAACCCACGAATCTGGGCCCTCATCTTCTCGCTTATGGCAAGCCCAGCCGCATCATCCGCCGCGGAGTTGATCCTAAGACCCGTAGAGAGCTTGTTTATCGACTTCTGCAGGTTGTTGTTGGTGGCACTCAAAGAGTTGTACGCGAAAAGCGCCGGTATATTGTGGTAAACCCTCATAATCCTCTACCTCCTTGTCTCGTCGGGCGTCTTCCATGGCACCCTGGTCGATTCCATCACACCACTAGCGCGAAAACCAGCAACATCTCCTCCCACCAATCACCTCCTCAAACACATCTGCATTCTTATCGGAGGTCAGATCAAGGAACTTGAGACCCTTCCACCTGAATCTCCACCACATCAACCCCCTTATCCCGGAGGTAGTCCAACATGCGACGGTCAAACGGAAAACCCAGTGGCACTAGCCGATCCCGGATCTCCCAGATGAAGTCAATGGCCCGGCGGCAGGCGGCATCCACTTGGGGATCATCGCACCCTAGGCAGTCCAGAGCAGTCTTGGACAGCCATCTGAGGTGGGGCACCACGTCGCCCGGATACTTCTCAAGCCCCTCCTCCATGGCCATCACCTCCTCAAAGGCCCGTGGAAGATCCTGCCTCAAAAGGGCCTCTTGAGCTGCGTTTCTACGTTCCATGAGCCTGCGTTGGAGGTCGTACTCTGGGACCAGCTTAACCGCGTCAAGGTACCTGCGCTGAGACTCAAGAACCTGGGTCTTGAGTGAATCTATCCGCTCCGTCCACTGGGGCATCACGTCCCTTGCGGAGTCCAACAGCGAGATGGCAAGCTCGAACTGGGGAGCTCGAACGAGATCATGGGAGGCCTCAATGGCGGCCCAGTCAATGAAGAAATCTGCCACCACCTCCGAGGGGGCTACGGTATCGTGCCACATTCCATAGGCTCTGCCCATTAGGCGACGGGCCTCGTAGGGCCTGCCCTGAAGAGCCAGGAACTTGGCGGCCATCCAGAGGAGCTCGGGATGGACCCCCTCCTGCCGCTCCAGATCCACCCTACAGAGCATATCCGATATGGAAAGCCCCAGGGGAGAGAGCAGGTCAGACTCACCCGACTCAAAGAACCTCTCAAGCGCCTCCCCTAGAGGCTCAAGCAGATCCCCATCACGAAGTCCTCGATACATTGAAACCTCCCCCTCCACATTGAGGGAGAGCATGGCCTCCATGTAATCGAGCCACTGGCGCATAAAGCCCAGATTCACCCGATGGCTTGAAACCATATCCAGGTGGACCTTGGTCCACTCCCTAACGTCCTCCATCGTCTCGAGGAACCTGGTCTTGGCGATAACGACACCGGAGAGGTGAGTGTAGCTCTGACCAATGAACGCCAGCGCCCGGTTGGCCCCATGAAGGCGGTCAAGCAACTCCGCCACCTTCATGGCGTGCTGCCTCCTCCTGGCAGGGGCCAGTGCAGGGGCAGATACCCTATTGATCTCCTCTTCCATCTGATCCAACACATCAAGGCAGAACGAGATGTCGGATTTAGCCCTCCCTATCCTGACAAGGATCCCAGAGACCTCCGACTCGGCACTTCCAAACTTAACATCCTCCTCACCAACCCTGGGAACCCTCTGGGCATCTCCGAATCGAGCCATAAACTCCCTAAGGGGCATGCATCCCGCCCCCTTTATCACGGCTCCACGCTCGGAACACTGAAATACCTTATCCTCTCCAAAGTTGGGCAGGATGCGCTCAAATATTTGGAGGAAGTAGTACCACATCTGGTGAGTCTTAACCCTGCCCCCCCCAATTGCCTCCACCTCCAACCTTGGATACGCCAGCTCCCGGGCTATCCCATCAGGGGTCAACGAAGCGGCCCCCTCCATATGAGTGGTCTCCCCATCGTCATCAAAAGATAGGTCCTGACCTATCAATGCCACCTTGGAGGCACCCACACCAACGGCGAAACACATGGACATATGGGCAACGCTCATCCCGGACAGCATGGTGTTCTTCTTCAGGACATCGTTAACCAACCACATGTCGGCAGGACTGTCCATCTTCCCGACCACGAACACCGGTCCGGGCCACCGGCCGGCAGTGATTGGCTCGCTCACCGACTGGCTTACCAACAGTATCCCCCTGCACTCCTCCGGGAACTCCTCCAACACACTGGGCATCCACACTTCGTACATGAGGTTCCTCTCTATGGTGGTAACCGCATGAGGCACGATACCCCTCCGCAACAGGGGCAACAGGGCGGTATCACAAGCCACGATGAGAAACCTATCCTCGTTGCCCTTCAATAGGTCCACGTTCCGCTTGAGCGACGGTCCCGAGGCCACACAGACCGCCGGGCGGTCCTTCCATATCCGGACAAGGTCCTTACCATCCACCCCTTCAAGGATCCTGGGCAGGTTTAATGCCCCATGACGGATACCCAACAGGGTATCTTCCGGCGAGTTCCCCAGGGACTCTACCCTGTATCTGACCACATCCCAAAACTTGGCCTCCAAGGCCGACAAGGCCTCTCCCTCCACCTCGGCTATGCCCCGGTGGACAAGCTTCCTCGCCTGGGTAAAGAGGAAAATCCCAAGGGGAACCACGTTGTAAGCTACCGCCTCATCCACCAAGGCGGTCTCACCCCAGACGACGAAGGAGAGGCGACACCCCCTGGGCAGCGCCATGTATACCGACGTCATGGAAAAAGTAGCCAAAAGGCGCCTCAAGTCCGGCTCTATTACCACCACCGCCAGGGCCTCCTTGGGCAACCCCCGAAGCACCTTGAAGAGGTACGGAGGGTAACCAACCCCCAGAACCATATGGCAATCCCCGCTCAGGCTATGATCGACAATCCGCTCGAAGAAGGCCTTGCCGGAAGGGTCCTTTACCCAACGGCCAGAGGACACATCGGTGACGGTAAAGTCCCCGGGCTCAAGCTTGGCCATCTCCGACTCTATCCGCTCCGCCAAAAGGGGCTGGCGAGACCTAAGCTCCTCAAGATTCTTGCGCAAAAGGGAATTCATGGGGTTCTACTCCTTGGCTTCATCCGAGTCATTCCTCTCCTCAACATTGGCAATGGACATGAGAATACGGCTCCAACCCTCCGGAGGCCTCACCGAGGCAGCGGCCACGTTGGTCTCCGTAACTTCCTGGATCAGCTCCTTGCGCCAGACCTTAACCTCCCGAGGAGCCACAATGCCAAGGCGCACCACCTCGCCTCGGACCTCCAGGCACCGAACCTCTATGCCGTCACCTATGACTATCGACTCCCCAGGCTTCCTAGAGAGGACCAGCACTAGGACCCCTCCCCACCGCCACAGGGGCTCGCCTCAGGCACCCCAGGGGCAAAAACCCGGTGCCTCACCGAGTACTCCTCGTTGGACAAGATCACCTGACATCCAAGTTGCTTGATATAGTTAAATATCAAAGGGGCCCTCAAATTCGCGGTCATCTCCGCCACGTTCCCTGGTATAGTAAGCACCACCATGATACCAAGCTCATCCTCCGAAGAGGCCTCTATGATCTTAAGGTCATCGGCGGTCAACTTCGCCTGATAAGACGGCAGGATCAGATGGGGTGGGCATACGGGCAATGCAACGTCCCCGTCCTTGAGGCTCTGAAGCCACTTGACCGGGCTATCATCCTCCCCCACAAAAGCCCACTCGGTGTGATCCTCGAAGGCCGGTATGCCTTTGGGGAATCGAACCATAGCATCATCCCCGACCTCCAGCAAACCAAATCTAGTGGTGCTTACTGTCCTAACATTCCCGCTCATAACATCACCTCAAAAAATCCACAAGGGTCGGCTGGATTATCCTGGCTATGACCGCCAAACTGGCCTGGTACACCGCTTGAGCCATCTGGAACTGCGTAGCCGCCTCCGCCAGATCCACATCGGATATCTTGCTTTGGAGTTCTGTCAAATTCACATTGTTCTGTTTGAGCCTAGCCTGAGTGTTCTCATAGCGGTTTATCAAGGCCCCGCACTCGGTCCTACATCGGAGCAGGTTATCCCCCCAATCGGTCACTTTCTTTAGGAGATGGTCCGATATACCCCGGCGATCCTCGTTACGGACCGCGTTTATCAGGTCATCCATGACACCGAAAAAGTCCTGTTTGGTTTGATTGCCCAGAGTTCGCACCTGAACCCTCTGATTGAAAGGGCCGTACCCCCCTCTTGAGGGAGACGTCCCATTGAGCCCCAACTGGGTCCCAGCCGACATGGCGCTTTCGTCAACATTGACCACGTAGCCCCTCGGGGAGGTTATCACCAACCTCTTGCTCCCCCCCCCCATGTCCACCGTCTGAGCCACGAGATCCTGCCCCTGAAAGCGGGCGTTTATCAGATCCGCCAGCTCATCCAAGTTGGATACGATGGGTTGCCCCTTGCTCTCATCGTACAAATCTATGCTGTGGGTCACCCCGTTTACCGATATGGTGAGCACGTCACCCGCCACCGGAGTCCAAGCCCCAAGCGAACTGCCCGAAAGACCGGTGCCCATGTTGAAAACGCTGGAGGCGGAACCGGACAGATCGAAGATGGATACCGGGGAACCGTCCTTGGCGGATATGGAGAAACTGACGTTAGTGCCCCCCGGAGGGTTGGACAGGCTCGGATCGAAGTACGACAGATCCAACCAATCCCCCGCCAGGTCCCTGGCCCGGTCCAGGAAGCTCTTCACGTCGTCGGTGGCCAGGACCGGCACGTCAACCCACCGCCCAAGGGAGGAGATCCTGACCGTCCCGTCGGCCCCGGCAGCGGTGTTGCCCGGCACGCCGCCCCCGGTCACACCGGAAGCGATGCCCAGCTGGATGGCCACGCCACCGGTATACTGGCCGTAGGCGGGATCCCCATAGCCCCGGTCCACGATGCTAACCGGCTGTCCCGTGAGGGACAAGATGGCGAAGTCATCGGAGGAGGACAGACTGTCCACGTCCAAAAGCCTCTCCCCCGCCATCTGGTTCACCTGGGCGACGATGGCCTCCGCCACCTTCTCCCCCGTGTCGTGCCTCAACCGACAGAGCTTCACCGTGTAGGTCTCGTCCCCAACCCGGACCTCCACCAGGGCGGGCATGTTCTCGTCGAAAGGCCCAGCCCCGTCGCTCGGATAGGTCAAAGGCCCCGCCCCCCTGACGCTGGTATCCACCCCCAGCTGGGAGGCGTAGTTGGCCCCCGCCCTCTCCCCATCGTATACCACAAGGGGGGAGCCGTCCCGGGTCCTCAGGATAAGCCTCTTGGTGGCCTCCTCGGCGTTGGAACCGCTGTTGCCCAAAGGGTCCGGGCTAGGGCTGGCCCCGTCCGGCTCGTCCAGCTCCACCACCGCCTCGACCCACTCACCCATCACCGCATTTATCCGCTGGGCCAGCTCCTCCATGGTTAGGTCCGGGTCACCGTTTATGAAGAGCTCCCCCCTCTTCCCCCCCGCCATGAACTTCCAGTGAAGGGGAGATGCGGTGGTGTCCACGTTCCAAGTGGGGGAAACCTCGGTGGACTTCAGGGAGGTCTCCATGCCGAGAAGCCGCACCAGGTCTATGTGGCTGTGATCCACGTTCTTCTGGACCTCGGAGGACAACACCGTGTCGGATCCAAAGACATCGGTGGCCACGTTGCCGGTGGACCTTATGCTGAAGGACCTGGACGGATCCCGGGATACCACCAGGAGCCACTCGTTGGTCCCATCGGTCTTTCTCTCCGCCCATAAACCAGGGACCTTCATGAGCTCATCGGCAATCTGGGACAAGGTCTTGCCCGCCACCGCCACGTCGTGGGTCACCCCATTGCCGAAGTCCACCGTAAGGGTGGAAGAGGCGTCCGCCACAAACGGGGGGGCCAGGGGAACATCGACACCCCGAACACCCTGGGAGAGCTTTGGTATGTCAGTCTCGGGCCAGCTGGTGAGCCTAACCGGAAGGCCGTTGTGGCTCCTTATCACCAGCCGCTGGACCCCCTTGGCGGTGTCCTTCTCCACCGATACGGACACCAGCCGCTTGAGATCCCCCATCTCTATGCTGTCGTTCAGCGCCTTGGCTACGTCGTCCAGACTGTAACCCTCCAGCTCCGAAGCCTCCCGGAAACGGTCGTAGTCGGTGCTGTCCGCCACGTTGTCCAGCTTCTCGTCCTGCCACCTCTCCGACAGACGGGCCTTCACCACCTGATCTCCCACCTGGAGCTGGATTATCTCGTCCCGCCCCTTCCAGGTGAAGTCCAAGGGCACCTCGAAGCTCCTCAACGTGTACTTCTTCTCGTTCACCTGGAAAACGTCCCGGCCGGTAAAGGAGACCCGGCCCAGCTGCTGGCGCTCCATCTCGAAGTAGACCGGCATGGTGCTGCCTTTGTAGACCACCCGGCCGCTGGAGTCCCTAACGAAGGGCCTGACACCGGTGGAGAGACCTGACAGGAGGAAACGGCCCTCCACCTCGTAGTTGGCCGCGTTCCGCATCTCCTCCTGCAGCTGGTACAGTTGCTCCGCGATGGCCCCCATGTCCACGTCCACCAGCCCCCCGTCCCCAGCGTATACGGCCAACTGACGGACCTGCTGATAGACGCTGGTTATCTGGTCAAATGCGGTCTCGGTGTTGTTGAGCCACGTCAGAGCGTCGTCCAGGTTTCTCCTGTACTGGACGTTCTCCGTTATGGTGGTGTCCATAGAGAGAGACCTGGTCACGTCTATGGGGTTGTCCGATGGCCTGGAGAACTTCTTCTGGGTGGCCAGCTGCTTCTGGATCTCCAGCATCTTGGCCAAGTTGCTCTGCATGTCGGACAGCAACATGCCGTGCATCATGCTGTTAGTAACCCGCTGAAGCATCCGTCACACCCCCTACAGCCCAACCCGGCCCATGCCGTTTATTATCTTGTCCAACATCTCGTCTATGGTGGTTATGTAACGAGCAATCCCATTGAAGGCCTGTTGGAACTTTATTATGTCCATCATCTCCTCGTCCATGTTAACCCCCATGACGGACTGCCGCTGGGTGTTTATCTGGTCCACCAGGGCCTTCTGGTTCTTCGCCATTGTGGAGGCCCTCTGCCCCACCGCCCCCAGCTCTGCAATGAAGCTCTCGTAGTAGGCGTTGAAGTCCGCGGAGCGACCGTTCAACACCTTGGCCTGCTTGAGTTGCGCCAGCTTCAGCGCCACCGATCCATCCCCCGACGAGTTGCCCGCCGCCCCCTGAGCGTGACCAGCCCCATCCCCGCTGGAGGCAGCCACAAGGGAGGAGTGAATCTCCAGCAACTGGTTCAAGGCGAAATTGGAGGAGGCCCCGTACTTGCCCACCACGGGGACGAAGAAGTCTATCCCGGTGGTGTTTATGTAGTCCCCCGAGCCGTGCCCCGAGTAGTGAAGGGAGTTGAACTCGGTCACCAGACCGAAGACTATCTCGTCGAACCAGTCCATCTGGGTCAGGAGGAAGTCGTCCCGGGACTCCAGAAGCCCCCTCAGCTCCCCACCCTTGACGTGATGACGGCTCTGGATCTGGGTCGCCCCAACCCCCTTGAGCTCCAGCCTGAGGCCCTTGTAGACCTCAGTGGGCATGGAGGCGGACCAGAGGTCCGAGGCGGAAAGGCGCCTGGCGTCCTTGAAGGCGTTGGTGCTGGACAGGTACTCCTTGTCCTCGAAGACGAAGTAGGCGTCCTGCGAATAGGTCATCACGCTGGTGGAGTCATCGGCATTAACGAACCCCAGCTTCCGGGCCATGTATAGGCTGCCACCCTGACCGGTGCCGCAATCGCTACCCCCCAGGACGTTTATACGGTAGGTCTCCCCCACCAGGTGACTCTGGAGTTTAAGGTAGTAGTTCCCGGTGGTCCCGTCCTGCTCAACCAAACACCTGAGCCACTGCTCCGGCGTCTCCGGCGGCGTGCCAGGCGGGTTAGTGGTCAACTCCGGAGGAACCTTCCTGGCCAGATCGCTGGAGTAGGCGGAGTTTATCTTGTTGGCTATGGTGACCAGCGAGTCCGCCTCGGTGACCTCTATGGTCACCGCAGGGGACGATCCGGTGAGCCCCAGGAGGGACCCCAGGTTGCCCTGGACGTCCGATATGGAGAGCAGATGCCGGTCAACGCTGGACAGGGTCAGCTGGTCCCCACCGGTCGAAAGGGAGGAAGTTACCTTGGCGGAGTAGTTGGCGAAGAACGAGTTGAGGTCCGACAGGTTCAAAAACCCTCCGGCGGTGGAGGCGGAGTTGCCCAGGTTGTCGGTTATGTCCCACCGGGAGTTGACGCTGTCCCAGGTGACCGACACCATGGACTCGAAGTCCCCGGCGGAGAGCCTGAACCGGTAGGAAGCGTTGCCCGTGGGGGGGATCAGGACTGTGCCCACCGGGTTGCCCCCCGCGGCGGGAAAGGCGGCAGAGCTCCTCACCACCCCAGATGAGGAGACCTGCAAGGCGAAGCTACCCCTAAGCCCCAGGGCCCTGTCCTTGTCGGTGACGGTGAGCATCGCATCGCCGCGGCCCAGCTCCCAGCGGGTCTCGCTGGCCAACCGGTTCACGTTGAGGGACACCACCGACTCGGGCATCTTCTGCTCCAGGATGGCGGTAGCCACCGTGGGATCCGACACGTGGGAGAAGAGGTTGTCCTCCACCTGCACGTCGAAGAAGCCCTGGTTGCCAGCCACGGGAACCAGCACCAGGTGACGGGCCTCGGTGCCCTGGACCAACAGCTTGCCCCCAAGGTCCACCTTGAAGTCCCCGTCCGCCTCGTCAATACAGGGGCTCCCCACCGTGCAGTCTATTATCTTGGACAGCTTCTCCACCAGCAGGTCCCGCCGGTCCATCAGGTCGTTCGGGTTGCCCCCAACCCCCTTTATCTCCTCTATCACCCCGTTCAACTGGGCTATCTGGTCGATCAGGGAGTTGGCCTCGTCAACCTTGAGACGGATCTCCTTGTTCAACGCGGTCCTGTACTGGTCGTAGTTGGTGTTCAATTGCTGAAGGAAGACCACCACGCTCTTGGCGTTCTGGACCAGGCTCTCCCGGGTGGCGCTGTTGTCCGGCCGCTTGGAGACCTCCTGCAGGGCCGCCCAGAAATCGTTCATGGCCGCCTGGAACCCCTTCCCGGCGGGCTCGTTGACGTACATCTCCGTCTGGTTCACCGCGTTCAACACCGCATCCCAATAGCCCTTCACACAAACCTCCTCCCGGTACTGGGAGTCCAGGAAGAGGTCCCGAAGGCGCCTTATGGCATCGATCTGAACCCCGGTGCCTATCTGACCGGGCAACGCGGGCCTGGCAAGGCCCGGGTCCGTGAAGGGAGGACTGGAGGAGGCGTCCACCCGCTGCCGGGAGTAACCCTCCACGTTGGCGTTGGATATGTTGTGCCCCGCGGTCTCCATCCCCCGCCTGAAGTAGTCCATGGCCCTGCGGCCCATCTCAAAGCCGAAGAAGCTGTTCAGCAAAACACCTACCCCCTAGATCCTGGCGCTGAACCCCCCGGCGTTCTCCATGGGATCCCTCATTCGGCGCCACTCGTTTATTAGCATCTCGTTCAACACCTTGGCCTCGTCCATAAGAAGCTCCATCAGCCTCATCTCGGACCTCAAAAAACCTACCCGCTTGAGAACCGCATCCCCCGCCGCCCTAAGCCGCTCACCCTCCTCACCGCCAACCACGTCGGAGAGCTGCGACAGCACCGGCTCGCAACCCATCTGGGCCGCCAAGGCGGACGACAACCTGGAACGCTTTGTCTCCAGGGCCTGAGCCTTAACGGATACAAACTGCATCTCCTTGAACAGGTCCTGCAAAACTTGAAGGCGCCCATCCTTGAGCGCCTCCCGCTGCTTCACCAGAAGATCCCCCAGCTGACCCAGGACCTCGTCCTGCATCTCAAGGGTCTTGATAAGCTCCGGGACGCTCACCCGCTACACACCCTTCCTTATCCCCGCCCGAACCAGCCTCTCCGCCACAAGGTCCAGATCCGGCCGGTACGTCCCAGCCTCTATCCTGGAACGTATCTCCTCTACCTTATCGGACCTCACGTCCGGCAACTTTTGCATCTCCTTGAGCGCATCGGAAAGCTCCCGGGCGAAGGGGCTCACCTCAAGCTGATCCCCGCCTCCCCCGGAGGGCCTAACCCGGCCACCTCGACCCTTGCGCTCCATTGGATTGCCCCCGTAAATCCTGTCTATCCTGTCTATCATCCGCATCTCCCCCAAAAAGGATAAAACTCACCCTCAAACCCTGTATCGGATCCGAGAGGGAGCTTCTTTAAGTAAGAGAGATTGACTTTAATGATCCTCCATTACCATCCTATGCCTAACGTAGGCCTTGCACTTGTCACACAACCATCCCAGCGGGGAGGGATCCCCGCACATGGGACACACGTCCCTGCCCTGGGCCGCCAAGGGCGGATAGTCCCACACGAACAGGGCCTTCACCACCTCCTCAGGCACGTCAAGGATCTCCGCCGCGTCCCTCACCGACAGCTTGAGGGAAGGGAAGTCCCTCAACATGGCCCTAAGAAGCAGGTAGAGCCTCATACCCTCGTCCTGACAACTGGGACAGAATGGGGAGCCCCCCTTGGCCCCCACAAAGGCCTTGCCACATATGACACAGGATATCAGATCCAGCTCTCCCACCTCAAACACCACTCCCCCCGAAGGACTTGGCCAAGCTTAAAACCAAAGCTCCCTCCGTACCGCAGGAACCAGCCTTGAGGGCCTCCACCGCGGCCCGCAAGGTGGCGCCAGAGGTCAACACGTCATCCACCAACACCAGTCCATCCATAGGAGGACCGGTCCACTCCATGGCTCCCCGGGGAAGCACCCGGTCACCGGAGGAAACCTGGTTCCCAACCCGCACCCTCCAGCGTAGATAATCCGCCACCGGGACACCCCAAACGGACGAGATCCCCCGAGCTATCAACTCCGACTGGTTATAACCCCTACGACTGCCAACGTGAAGTGGCACAGGCACAAGCCCCCGACCCATGGGGCCGAACACTTCCCCAAGGGCCTCCCCCAAAGGCACCCCCAAGGAGGACAGTCCCTTGTACTTTAGCCGGTGGATCACATCCCTCAGCGTACCCCGATGAAGTCCCCCATGGTGGACCGGGAGCCAAGATCCACCCAAATCCAACAGGACGCTACCTCCGTTGGCAAGAAGACCCACGGCACAACCCGGACAGAGCTCATACCCAAGGGCGCCGCACACGGGACAGCTCACCGGGAGGAAGACGTGAAACACCCCCCGCCCCATGCCCTCAAGTAAAGCAAAGAGGGGCCCGAAGGCCCCCCCATCTCTCGTCATGCCATCCTCTCCGCCGCCTTGCGCAAGGCCTCCGCCTTGTCGGTCCTCTCCCAGGCGGGAAGGGGATCCAGGTCGGTGCGGCCCATGTGGCCATAGGCGGCAAGCCGCCTGTACTGGGGCTTGCGAAGGTCCAGATCCCTTATTATGGCCCCGGGCCTGAAGTCGAAGTGCTCACGGATAAGGGACATGAGGGCCTCGTCGGAGATAACCCCGGTGCCGAAGGTGTCAACCATTATGGAGACCGGGTGAGCCACCCCTATGGCGTAGGCCACCTGGATCTGGCACGACTTGGCTAGCCCCGCGGCCACCACGTTCTTGGCCGCATAGCGGGCCATGTAGGCGGCGGAACGGTCCACCTTGGTGGGGTCCTTGCCCGAGAAGGCACCGCCACCGTGGGGCACCATGCCACCGTAGGTGTCCACTATTATCTTGCGCCCCGTGAGCCCCGTGTCCGCCATGGGACCCCCAAGTACGAAGCGACCCGTGGGGTTCACCAGGATCCTGGGACGCCTCTCCATAAGATGGGCAGGGATCACCGGGTATATCACGTGCTCCACAATGTCCGCCTCTATCTGGGAGGCATCCACCGCCGGGTGATGCTGGGTGCTGACCACTATGGTGTCGACCCGCACCGGCCGGCCATCCACGTACTCCAATGTCACCTGGGTCTTCCCGTCGGGCCTCAGGTAGGGCAGTATCCGCTGCTTGCGAACCATGGACAGACGACGGGCCAGCTTGTGAGCCAGGGATATGGGGGCGGGCATCAGCTCCTCGGTATCGTCGCAGGCGTAGCCGAACATCATCCCCTGGTCACCGGCACCGATGGCGTCTATCTGGCTGTCGGTCATGTGGGTCTCCCTAACCTCCAGGGCCCGGTCCACCCCCTGGGCTATGTCCGGGGACTGATCGTCTATGGAGGACACCACCGCACAGGTGTCCCCGTCAAAACCATACTTGGCCCGGGTGTAACCTATCTCTTTCACTATGTCCCTGGCAAGCCTGGGGATGTCCACGTAACAGCTGGTGCTTATCTCCCCCGCCACCACCACAAGGCCGGTGGTCACCAAGGTCTCGCAGGCCACCCGGCCCATGGGGTCCTTCTCCAGTATGGCGTCCAGTATGCCATCGGAGATCTGGTCTGCGAGTTTGTCGGGGTGTCCCTCCGTCACCGACTCGGACGTGAAAAGGAACCTCTCTTTGCTCATCAAACACACCTCCAGTTTTTGATAGCCCCAGGCTTTAATTCACCGGGACAGGGGGTTTATACCACAAACCCCCCCCAAGTCCAACGGCACACAACCCCAAAATCCTACGTATACTCTATTGGCCTCTTCAAAAGCACCAGGGCCCCCTCCCGGGGCTCGAAACCCTTGCGGATAAGGAACGAGGACAGATCGCTGGTGTAGGTTATGATCAGCGGGATGGGCCTCACCACCGGATGATCCAGCACATAGTCCAGAAGGGCGCTCCCCACCCCCTTACCTTGATGATCCGGATGTACCAGGATGTCCCATATGGTCCCCCGAAACACGAAGTCGGTTATCAACCGGCAGAAGGCCACCAACCTGCCCCCGTGCCTCACGGAGAAGCACATACTGGTGCCCTTGAGCATCAGGGCTATCTGCTCAAGGGTCCTGCTACGCCCCCAGTGGGTGAACCGGTATAGGTCCTGCAACTCCTCGGGACGGACCGACTCCTTGCTGTCGTAGGTTACGTATTCCCCCAGGATAGACAACACCAACCACCCCTCGCCTAAACCTACAGATCCGACACCCTGACCGTCACCGCCAACGGACCCTCGGTGTAGGTGTCCCCCTTGGCCTCCACCAACACCCGGAAAGCCCCCGAGGCGTTGGACATCCGCTCCACCGCGTCGAAGAACTCCGCCGCCGAAAGTCCCCCAACGGCACCGCTCAAGGGGTCCGTGAGAAGGCCCCGACGGACCACCCGCTGATTGACCTCCCGGAGCATGGCGTAGAGAGCGGACTCCGCATCCACAGGGCTCAAGGCCCCGTCGAACCTGGCGGCGGCCAGCACCTCCCGGTCTCTCACCACCAAAACGCTGTCGTAGACCTTTATCCGGCATGGCACCGCCTGCCCCGTCACCGCGTTGGCCGAGGCGGTGAGTCTAAGGACCTTCCTACCCCTGGCCCGGGAGAGCCGATCCACCGCGCTGGACACATCCCCCTGGTCCGCCACCAGGGCCACCTCCTCGGGCCTGGTGCCAAACCTGAAGGCCAGGTTGGCCCTGCCCCTCTCCAACAACACCTTGATGGCCTCCTGGGGATCCCGGTCCCCCACATAGGGCAGTTGATATATGAGCTCCCCCGCCAGCACCTGGATCCGGCCGGATCGCATCTGGCTCAGCTCCCGCTCCAGCTTGTCCCGTTTGGACTTGAGCTCCGCCACCTCCGCCTCTAGGGCCTTCCTCTGAAGGGTCAGCTCCACCAGCTGCCTCTCCAGATCGGACCGCTTGGCCTCCAGCTCCGACGTCTTGGCCGAGAGGGCCTCGTACCTCCCCCGAACCCGGTTCAGCTCCCCTGAGGCGGAGGAGAGCCGCCCCTCCACCGCCTTAAGCCGCTCCTCCATGGCCCTCATTGCCTCATGGCTCTCCAAAAGCTTCCCCTGGGAGTCCCTAAGCTCCCTCCGGCTCTCCTCAAGCCTGACGTTGAGCTCCTGCATCTGCCGGCTGATTATCTTCATTCCCAGAAGGGCGCTCCTGACCGTGGAGGAGGCGAAGGACAGAACCACCAAGGTGCTCAGGGCTATCGTCACCCCCGTTACGGCGGTTATGATCGACGACGTGTGCCGGGGTCTCAGACCGAACAGGGATACCCGACGCTTACCCACCTTCATGCCCAACACGTCCCCCACGTAGGCCACCACGGCGCTTATGAGCACCAGGGACGCTATAAGCTGCCAGTTCAGATCCGCAATCTCCTTCAAAAGGGACACCGCCATACCCCCAACCCCGGTTCTTTCATTCACACTGAAGTTACCACAAGATGCGAGATAAAAAAACAGGAGGGGCCCAACGACCCCTCCCATGGGGAAGCATATCCAGGCTGCTACCCTAGAGATGAACCTTGTACGTGCCGGGCTTCAGGTAGTGGACCAGCTCCAGGACCCTCTCCTTGTCCCGGAGGATGCCGTAGGCCTTTATCAGATCGAAGAGCTTCTTGGTGTCCGTCCTGGCGTTGAAGGCCCCGTAGAGGATGTCCGCCCCCTTGCGATACAGCACCGGATCCCTCATGTACTCCCCAAGGGCCAGGAAGTAGTAGCCCCGCTGCTCCTCCGCCTCCTCCCGGGTCATCAGGTGCCCGTGGGACCTGTTTATGTACACCATCTTCATCTCCGGATCCTTAACCCGGGAGGCGGTCAGCAGGTTCCGGTCCCCGATGTATCCGTCCACCAGGTAGGCGAGGCCCAGGAGGGCCAGAAGGGCCCAAACCCCGCCGAACAGCCGGGTTAGCCAGGGATTGTTAACCCGGTTGAACCGAACCTCCCGGGGCAACAGGTGACGGGACGACGCCCCCAGGGCGAAGGCGAGCCAGATCACGTTCTCCACCCGGTGGAAGGGCCGGCTGAAGAGGGCGTTGAAGGCAACCAGGAAGGCCATCCCCGCCGCCCAAGCCACGTAACGGGGGAGCTCCTCTCCCCTCATCAAGGCCCTGACGAACCCCCATAGCCAAAGCCCCATGGCCATGGCCAGCAGCGCCGCCCCCACCAGGCCGAACTCACCCATCCACTGGAGATATTCGTTGTGGGCCCAGAGTGTGTACTGCCACTTGCCGTCCGGGTACTTGTCGAACATGACCCGCTGACCCGCCAGGTAGTGGTACTTGAACTGCCCAAGACCCACCCCCCTCACGGGGGAGAACTTGAACACCTCCCAGCTGCTCCTCCATATGCCGATCCGCCCCGCCAGATCCCCCGGGTTCTCAATCACGTCGCTGGCCTTGACCACCAACGTCTCCGCCCTGCTGAGGCCAAGCTTCCCGGCCCCGAAGGTCAGGAAGAGCACCACCACCAACACCACTACCGCCTCCCCCAGCCGCCGGAGGCTGCCCCTCTCAAGGCCCCGCCAGGACACAATCCCCATGGCGAAAAGTCCCACCATAAGGGAGACTATCCCCCCCCGGGCGGTGGAGTTCCAAAGGCCCCATCCGTTGACCCCCATCAGACACAAGTTCAACCACCTGGCGGCCCCCCGTCGTCCCTCCAGGGAGTAGCTCATGTGCAGATAGGCCCCCCCAAGACACGCCATGGCGGTCCAAAGGCCGAACATCTCCTGCTGGGCGGTGTTACCCACGTAGTTACCCGGGGCGTTCAATATGAACGGCACGGGGATCACGGACATCCGGGTCTGGACCTCGGCGAACAGAACGTTTATCGCCCCGTTCACCACCCCGAGCCAGATGAAGGCCCGAAGCTGCCCCTCCCCCCGGAAGACGTTGTACGTCACCAGGTAGAAGGCCACCAGGCCCGAGAAGGCGAACCACTCCCTCACGAAGGTGGGCATGGACTTGATCCCGCCCAAAAGGGGCTGAAGGGACGCCCACAGGATCAGGCAGAGCAACAGGGCCCCCAGGGGATCCACCCGGAAACCCGTATCCTCCCACCTGCGCCGGGCGATGGACAGGCCGCACCAGACGGACAGCAGCGCCACCGGGACCATGGTGACCATCCACTTCAGGAGGTGCAGCGGATCGTAGAAGAGGAAGCCGGAGAAGACCAGGTTGGGAAGCCCCAGGGCCACCCCACCCAGGACCAGATAGGCCCAATCGGGTACGAGGCTCCGATACCACAACGCACCGGGGGGAATAACCTTACGGCTCATCACCCTATGGTCTCCTTCATGTCAACCACTATCTCCACCACCAGGACGCTCTGGGCCATCTCCTTCACCTGCCACTGGGCCGCAAGCCCCTTGTTCCTGTGCTTGTTGACCAACGCCCCAAGCTCCCTGAGGAGTTCCCCTGCGGGCCCGGTGACCGGCCGGGACTCGTCCTCGGACCTGGAGGAGGCCCTCTTCCTCTGGGGCTTCTCCCCACCGGACTCGATTGAAACGATCCTCTCCAGGTCCCTCACGTTCAGGTCCTCGTCGATGACCCGATAGGCCAGCTCCCGCTGCCTCTCCGGGGGGACCGCCAGCAGGGACCGGGCGTGCCTCTCCCCGAGCCTGCCGGAGACCACCAGCTCCTGAACCTCCGGATCGAGCCTCAAAAGCCTTATCTTGTTAGCCACCGCCGCCTGGGAGCGGCCCAGGCGCTTGGCCAGCTCCGCCTGGCTCAGACCGGTGCGCTCCAACAGGTCCTGAAGGCACCGGGCCTCCTCCACCGCGGACAGGTTCTTTCTCTGCAGGTTCTCCACCAGGGCCAGGAGCTGCTGGGCCTGGGGGTCCACGTCGACTATCAGGGCCGGAACGGTGGCGAGCCCCGCCTCCTTGGCGGCCCGTAGCCTGCGCTCCCCCGCCACCAGCTCGTACCGGTCCCCCACCGGACGGATGAGGATGGGCTGGAGGACTCCAACCTGCCGGATGGACTCCGCCAGTTCCTTTATCTCCTCCTCGTCCATCATCTGCCGGGGCTGGTAGGGATTAGGACTTATCAGATCCACCGACACCATGTTGAGCCCCTCGGAGGGAACGTTAACCGGCGGAAGCGGGAACGGGGCCGCCTCGTCCGGCGGGGGCAGCAACACCCCCTCCTCGTCATGACTAACCGCGGTGGCGGACTGCCCAGGGGCCTCCTCGGACACCAGGTCCACCATGGCCTCCGTGGCCTTCAGCGCCTCCTCCAGCTTGGAGTCGATCTTGAGCTTCAGCTCCTCCGGAGAGGGTGAGGCCGCCTCCTCCGCCCCCTCCCCCTCCTCCTTCTGAGGGGTCCTAAGGAAACGCAAAACATCCCACATCTTGTCCACCGCCAAGGGAGACCCTCCTTCTTGCTAGCCCAAGCTAAGCCTTAAGAACTAACCGTACCGCCGTTCCAGACCCTCGAACTTGGCGAACTCCTTGAGGAACACCAGGTCCACCTTCCCGGTGGGACCGTTCCTGTGCTTGGCCACTATGGCCTCCGCCTGGATGTTGGTGTCCGCCTGGTCCCTCTCGTAGTAACCGGGCCGGTAGAGCAGGATCACCAGATCCGCATCCTGCTCTATGGCCCCGCTGTCCCTCAGGTCCGACAGCTGGGGCCGCTTGTCGTTCCTCAGCTCCACCGCCCGGGACAGCTGCGACAGGGCCAAGACCGGAACGTTGAACTCCCTGGCCACCCCCTTGAGGGCCCGGGAGATCTCCGCCACCTCCTGCTGCTTGCTGTCCACCCTTCCGGGCAGGCTCATCAGCTGAAGATAGTCTACCACCACCAGCCCCAGGCTGCCGTGATGAGCCAGGAAACGCCTGCAGCGGGCCCTCATCTCCAGGGTGGACAGCATGGAGCTGTCGTCTATGAAAAGCGGCGCCTCGCTCAAGGTTCCCGCCGCCCGGGCCAGCTTGTCCCAACAGCTCTCGGGGAACCTGCCGGTCCTCAGGTCGTGGATGTTCACCCCCGCCTCGGCCCCCAGAAGCCGCTGGGCCAGCTGCTCCGCCCCCATCTCGAGGCTGAAGATCAGCACCGGAGTCCTGCCCCTCACCGCCGCGTTCTGGGCTATGTTAAGCGCGAAGGCGGTCTTACCCATGGAAGGCCTGGCGGCCAAGATGTTCAAGCTACCGGGCTGAAGACCCCCGGTGAGCCGGTCGAAATCGTCGAAACCCGTGGGAACCCCGGTGACGATGCTACCTGAGGCGAACCGCTCCTCTATCTGACGGAACGTCTCACCCATGACCCTCTTGATGGGCCTGACCTGGGCCCCCGAGGCCCCGGTGCCTATCTCAAAGACCATCCGCTCCGCCTCGTCCAGGATCTCCTCCTTCGGCCGGTCCTCCTGATACCCCAAGCGGGCTATGTCACCCCCCACCTGGATCAGCCGCCGATGGATCGCCTTGTCCTTGACTATCCGGGCATGATACTCCGCGTTGGCGGTGGTGGTCACCGAGTCCGCCAGGGCGGCCACGAAGGCGCTACCCCCCATCCGCTCCAACATGCCCTTGTTCTGGGCCTCATCCAGGAAGGTGAGCGCGTCCACCACCTTGTCCTTCCGGGCCATGTCCTGGATGAGCTCGAAGATAAGCCGATGCCGCTGATCGTAGAAGTCCAGGGGGGACAGCAGCTCCGTCACCGCCAACATGGCCTCCCGGTCCAGAAGACACGCCCCCAAGGCGGATCGCTCCGCCTCCAGGTTGTGGGGCGGAACCCGGTCGAAGGTCACCTCCGACAAGCCCCTACGCCTCCACCGAAAGGGACATCTCCGCCTCCACCCCGGGGTACAGGCGAACCTTGAAGCGGTACTCCCCAAGCTGCTTTATCTGATCCAGCTTTATCTCCCGCTTGTCCACCTTCACCCCGTGCTGGGCCTCTATGGCCTCCGCCACCTGCTGGGCGGTCACCGCCCCGAAAAGCTTACCCGACTCGCCAGCTGAGGCCTTGATCACCACCCGCTTGCCCCCCAGATGGGCCGCCTGCTCCTTGGCCTGAGCCATCAGCTTCGCGTCCTTGGCGGCCTTGCTCCGCCTGCGCTCCTCCAGCTCCTTCAGCTTCCCAGGGGTGGCCTCCTCCGCCAAACCCCTGGGGAAGAGGAAGTTCCTGCAGTAACCGTCGGAAACCTCCACCAGATCCCCCTTGCGCCCCAGCTTGCTAACGTCCTCCTTGAGAATAACTTTCATCGGTCCTCACCTCCGAAACGGCCTCTGAAATCCCACCAAAGATCCAACAGCCCCGCCATCACGATCAGCCCCGACAGGAGGGGCATGAGCACCAGCAGGGCCGCCAGAAGGTACCTGACCCCCCGGGACAGCCCCCGCTTCAACATGAAGAACCAGGCCACCGCAAGGCCCTGGATGAAGAACAACATCTGTATCAGGATCCGAAGGTTCAAGGACGCCTGGTGAAGCACCCCCTGTCCCTTTGGCCCCGCCACCATGGACACCACTACCGACAACAGGAAGGCCCACAGCACGCTCCTCGGGAACCTCCACTGGGAGAAGGCAGGCAAAGGGGGCAGCTCCGCCATGGACACCTTGCCCGCCACCCACCGGCTAACCGAGTAGGACAGGTAGGAGTCCACCGCGGACGCCATGGTGATCAACGCCGGGAAGAGGTCCGGCAGCTGGCCGAAGGCGGCCAGGAGCTGCCGCTTGGTCTCCTCCATGGCGGCGGAACCCATGCCGTGCCGGGCGTAGAAATCGAAGACCTTGTCAAGCATGGCCTCGATCTGGGCCTGATCGCCAAAGGAGAAGGGGTTAACCCCCGTGAGCTTCACCATCACCGCCACCAGGGCCAGCTTGCTCACCAGGGATACGATGATCCCGTAGAAGAGGATCTCCACCGCCCTCTCCCGGGTCCTGGCCAGCATGCCGAGCCCAACCCCCAGGATCCCGAAGCCCAGGAAGAAGAAAAGCCCCCCTTGAAGCCCCAGGAACAGAAAGGACACCAGGGAGGCCACCACCATGCCCAGCACCGCGTTCCTGGGACTGTGCCGCAGGCCAAGGATGACCAGCGGGGCGGGACAGAGCAGGGTCAGAAACGCCCCCGCCACGGGGATGAAGTTGCTGGCCAGGAACAGCGCCGCCCCCATGGCGGATAGAAGGGCCGACTCTACCAACGACCTTATTGGAGTCATCACGTTCCTCCGGACGGTTCAAAAAAAGGATGGGGAGCTCCCGCCCCCCACCTACGATTCCAGCTTATCCCAGGACTAGTCCGCCGTGAAGGGGAGCAGGGCCAGGATCCTAGCCCTCTTTATGGCCCTGGTGAGCTGACGCTGATGCTTGGCACAGGTCCCGGTCACCCGGCGGGGGATTATCTTCCCCCTCTCGGTGACGTACTTGCGCAACTTGTCGAACTCCTTGTAGTCCACCGCCTCAACCTTGTCCACGCAGAAGTGACAGACCTTCGGCCGACGCTTCCGGCGCTTACGGTTGTTGTTATACTGACCGTTCAACTTCGATTCCCTCCCTTCGAAGGAAGAACACTAAAAGGGCAGATCCACCTCGTCATCGTCCTTGAGCCCCGATATGTCCAGGGGGAACTCGCCGGAGAAGTCGTCGTCGTCCCTGAGGCTTCCGAAGTCCTCCTCCTTGCCCCTGGGGCCGGCGGGGAAGGAGGCGTCATCCTCCCTGCGCCCACCGGGCAGAAGGGTCAGGTTCTGAGCCACCACCTCGGTGACCCAACGGTGCTGACCAGTCCTGGCGTCGTCGAAGTCCCTCACCGAGAGACGACCCTCCACCAACACCGGACGCCCCTTCCTAAGGTACCGCTCACACAGGTCAGCCAGGTTGCCCCAGGCAACCACGGAGATGAAGTCCGTCTGGTTCTGGACCTCCCCCGACTGGGACTTCCACTGACGCCCCACCGCCACGGTTATCCGGGCCACCTTCTGCTTGCTAGGGGTGTAACGCACATCCGGATCCCTAGCCAGGTTGCCCATCAGTATGACCTTGTTGAAGCCCCGGGACATATCAACACCCCCAGACGACTACTTCTCGTCACGAGCCACCACCAGATGACGCATCACCTGGGGCTTCAGGCGAAGGACCCGCTCCATCTCCTTGATCATGGACGGCTTCTGCTTGAAGTTGTAGAGAACGTAGACCCCCTCGGTCTTCTTGGAAATGGGATAGGCAAGACGCCTCTTGCCCCAAAGGTCCACCTTCTCCACCTCGGCGCCCTGGGACTTTAGCACCTCAGCAAGCTCCTCCGCAGCGGACCTGGGATCCTCCAAATCCGCCGTGAGAATGGTAACCAACTCGTATGGCCTCACGACTTTCACCTCCTCCCTACGGACTTAGGCCTTCCGCCGAACGGAAGGCAGGGACATACATTAGGGGATTATATGGCCTTTCTATTTGCCACGCAAGGGCTTGGGAGGAACAACCTCTATCTTGTAGACCACCTCGTCGGGGTAGAAGAGGTTGAACTCCTCCCGGGCCAACCGGGCCAAACCCTCGTCCGTGGAATAGTACCGGATCTTCCTCTCCAGCATCTGGTTGTGACGGCTAAGCTTCACCAGCTCGTCCAGCCTACGGTCCACCAACCGGGCCAGCCGATCCACCTTTCGGGTCTCAAGCACGAGGGCGGTGGCCAGGATGGCCATCACCAACGTGGCGGCGGACCAGAAGACGGCCCAGCGAAGCCTCATCCCTGAGCTACATCCTCTCCGGAGCGCTCACGCCCAGTATGCCCAACGCGTTCCTCAATGCAATCCGGGCAGCCTCCATGAGCAACATCCGGTTCCGCCTCACCGGCTCCTCCTCCCCTATTATCCTGGCAACGTTGTAAAAGGAGTGGAAGGCCTCGGAAAGCTCCTGGGCATAGTAGGCTATCCGGTGGGGAGCCATGTCCCTGGCGGCCTTTCGGATCTCCTCCGGGAACTTGGCTATCACCGTGGCCAGCCTCAGCTCCTCCGGAAGGGAGAGAAGCGACGGATCCAGATCGTCCATACTGGGCCGCTCGAGCCCCCGGGCGTCACTCTCCCTCTCAATGCTGCACATCCTGGCGTGGGCGTACTGCACGTAGTAGACCGGGTTGTCCGAGGAGGCCCGCTTGGCCAGCTCCAGGTCGAAGTCCAGATGGCTGTCACAGCGCCTCATGACGAAGAAGAACCGGGTGGCATCCACCCCCACCTCGTCCATCACGTCCCGAAGGGTTACGAAGGCCCCCGCCCGCTTGGACATGGAAACCGGCTCCCCGTTCCTCAACAACGTCACGAACTGGATCAACAGGACCTGAAGATCCTCCGGATCCCGCCCCATGGCGGCCACCGCGGACTTCATCCTGGGGATGTACCCGTGATGATCCGCCCCCCACACGTCTATGACCAGATCGAAGCCCCGGTCGTACTTGTTCTTGTGATACACCACATCGGACATGAAGTAGGTGGGAGCCCCGTTGGACCTTATGAGGACCCGATCCTTCTCGTCCCCGAAGGCGGTGGACTTGAACCATATGGCCCCCTCCGCCTCGTAGGCGTAGCCCCGGGCCTTAAGGGCCTCTATGGTCCTCTCCACCTGGTCACCCACGTACAGGCTCCGCTCGGAAAACCAGACGTCGAACTTGAGCCCGAAGTCCTCCAGATCCCGCTTTATCCACTTGAGGGTCCTCTCGTAGGCCAGGTCGGTGAAGAGGGGTACTGCCTCCTCCTCCGGCAGGTCCGCCAGGGATGGGCCCTTCTCATCCAGGATCTCCCGGGCTATGTCGTACATGTAGTCTCCGTGGTAACCCTCCTCCGGGAACGGAGCCTCGTCGCCCCGGCCGATAAGCTCGAAATAGCGGCTCCGGGCGGAACGGCCCAACATCTCCATCTGGAGCCCCGCGTCGTTTATGTAGTACTCCCTCTCCACGTTCCAACCCGCATAGGAGAGGATGGAGGCGGTTATGTCCCCCACCGCCGCGCCCCGGCCATGCCCCATGTGAAGAGGACCCGTAGGGTTGGCGCTCACGAACTCCACCTGCACCTTCTTGCCGCCCCCGTCGTTCACCCGGCCATAATCGGCCCCGGCGGATATGACCCGGCGGATCAGGTCCCCAACCCAGCCCTTCGAGAGGGTTATGTTGATGAAGCCCGGGCCCGCCACCTCAACCGTCTCAACCGAGGGATCCTCCGCTATCTTGGCGGATATCTCATCCGCCAGCTCCCGGGGGTTCACCCCAAAGGACTTGCAAAGCTGCATGGCGGCACTGCACGCCCAGTCACCCTGTCCCTCCCGCTTGGGACGCTCCAGGTATATCTTGGCTCTACCGGGGATCTCAACACCCCTCTCCTGGGCCATCTGGGTCACTATGCCCCGGATCTTGTCCTCCAAAGAAAGCTTTATCTCCTCCACCATAAACCCCCCTTAAGAGAAGCCCAAATCGCTCTGGGATATTGTATAACACCTTATCTCACCAGGATACCGTCCCCCAGGCCCCGGATGAAAAAGAAAAAGTCTTCCGACGAGACGTCCGATCGCCCGCCGGCGGCGTCCCTCACCGTCAGGGCGGCGGAGAAGCTTATCCTCCCCCTCACGGACGAGGAGGAGATCCGCTGGCGCAACCAACGGGAGTTCTTGAGCACCGGCTCCACCACCGGCGAGGTGCCCTTGGGAACCCCCAGGTCCACCCGCTGCTCCAGGAGGAAAGGGAACCGGGGCTTAAGGACCTCCCCGCGGGACACCAGATCCTCCAACATCCGGGGATACACCGACGGGATCTTGAGGAGCATCCCATTGGCCCCCACGTCCAGCTGGCCCGCCATGGGGGACTCCAGCACCAGCCCTCGCTGGGACCTGCGCACCCTTACCCCATCGAAGATGAAACTCCCTCCGGTGTTCAGCCACCCCAATGGATCCTCCAGATCCACAAGGCCGATCCAGGCCCCGGAGATCAGCACCTCCATGGTGCCCTCGAAGCGTCCGTCAGGGGAAACGCTGCCCCTTATGTACGAGCTGACCCGGCTGTTCTCCGCCGGCGGCATGGGCACCCCCATGGACCCGATCTCCCCGGAGGGAAGGGACCTATAGAGGGTGCGGCCCAAGAGGCCCATGGGCACTTCCCCCGGCGGGACCCCCTGCCCCACGTAGAAGGGGGATCCGCCGAAGAGCCGCTGGGACCTGAGCACCGGGGTGAGCCACATCCCGTCGGACACGGGATCCCCGGGTGCGAAGCCGCTCTTCGGGGCCCACCAGGTCTCCACGTGATGCCCCTCCGCCTCAAGGGCGTCCCGAAGCGCCAATGTCAGGCGGGAGCCCACCGGATCCGACCCTCCCACCAGGGACATGACCCGCACCCCCTTGAGGGAGGAGGACCACCTGGACTCCAGGGCCTCCAGCTTCCCCTTGGGGTCCTTGGGAAGACCGGACAGGCGATCGGTGCGGACGGAATCCATCTCCCGAAGCCTGAGGGAGGCGGCCTCGGGCCCCCGGGAGGTGCTGAAGGAGACCCAGGGCCTCTGCCGATCCACCAGCCCCGAATCCGACATGGGGGGCTGGTTGCGGTTGATCCAAACGTAGGCTTCAACCCCGCTCAGGGAGCCCACCACCGGCTCCTGGACGCCCTGTTGCTTGAAGTTGAGCCCCCTGCCGGAGGGGATCTCCACCGATAGGACCTCCTCCCACACCGGTAGCTCCATGCCGAAGGACACGAAGCCCGAGAGGCTGGCCCTGGAGGGCACCCGCTGAACCAGGGTGATCAGAACCACCCGGCCCGCCGCGTCCTGAGGCAGGCTCATCTCGAGCCCCCGCACCCCCTCCAGCTGGGTCTCCTTGGGACTCACCGACCCCACCTCCCGCCAGGTCATGGGATCGTAGTAGCGAAGGCCCGCCTGGGCGCTGCCCCCATCGGGGACGGGGACGAAGAGCCTCCGAAGGGCGCCGGGGATCCGCTCCCCAATCTGGGCCACCAGGGTGCAGGACGCCTCGGTGGAGCCATCGGAGAGCATCCGGTAACGGCGCTCCAGCCTCCACACCAGACCATCGGAAGAGAAGGCCGCCAGGGACGGCACCTTCTCCTTGAGGGCCCTCACCCCCTCAGGAGCCAAGTCAAAGGCGTGGGCCCCGGTTGACAGGACCAGGAAAAGCCAAGCCGCCAAAGGAACCAGCCATCCACGGAGCCTCAATCCTACTCCCCCCTGCCACAGCAGTGTTTGTACTTCCTGCCACTCCCGCAGGGGCAGGGATCGTTCCTACCCACTTTGGGCCCCCGATGGAACGGCTTATGCCCCTCCTCCGCCCCGTCTCCAGGCGAGGACCCCAGAAGCATGGGCCCCCTGCCCTCCTGGACCCTGGCGGGGCGGCGCTCCTCCACGATCCTGACCCGGAGCGCCAGCTCGCAGAACCCCTCCCGGACCTTGTCCAGCATCTCCTTGAACAGGTTGAAGGACTCGAACTGGTACTCCAGGAGGGGGTCCTTCTGACCTATCGCCCGGAGGCCTATCCCCCGGCGCAGCTCGTCCATGGCCAGAAGGTGCTCCTTCCAGTGGGAGTCGAGAACGTTGAGCAGCAGGAAGCGGAAGAGCTCGCTGGCGTTCTGCTCCCCCAGCTCCGACACCTTAGTCTCGAAGGCCCTTCGGACCAGATCCAGGATCTCCCCCCTGACCTGTTCCAGGTCCTTGTCCTCCCCAAGGGGGGCGTCGAAGCCGGGACCCAAGACGGACCTAAGCCGCAGGGAGCAGCCCTTCAGGTCGAAACCACCGTCCTCCCCCCCTTGGGAGTGGGAGTCCAGTATGGCGGACACCGTGTCCTCCAGGATGGACCAAGCCCGATCGATCAGGTTATCCGCCCAGAGGATCTCCTGCCTCTCCTTATAGACCGCCTCCCGCTGCTGGTTCATCACGTTGTCGTAGGCCAGCAGTTGCTTCCGGATGTCGAAGTGCATCTGCTCAACCTTCCGCTGGGCGTTCTCTATGGCCTTGGTGAGCAGGGAGTGCTCCACCGACTCCCCCTCCTCCATCCCCATCTTGGCCATGAAGCCCTGGATCCGGTCGGAGCCGAACAGGCGGAGCAGGTCGTCCTCCAGGGAGATGAAGAACCGGCTCTCCCCCGGGTCCCCCTGGCGGCCCGCCCGCCCCCTGAGCTGGTTATCGATCCGCCTTGACTCGTGTCGCTCGGTCCCCAAGATGCAGAGCCCACCGGCGGCCACCACCTTCTTCCGCTCCTCCTCGCACAGCTTCCGGTAGCGCTCCAGGATCTCCCGGTACTCCTCCGGAGACCCGATGGGGTCTATCCCCTTGGAGGCCGCATCCTCCTTGGCCAGGAACGACGGATTGCCCCCCAGGAGGATGTCGGTGCCTCGCCCAGCCATGTTGGTCGCCACCGTGACGGCACCGAAGCGGCCCGCCTGGGCAACTATGGCGGCCTCCTTGTCGTGGAACTTGGCGTTCAGCACGTGGTGGGGGATCTTCCGGGCCTTGAGGAGCTTGCTCACCCGCTCGGAGTTCTCTATGGAAGCGGTGCCAACCAGAACCGGCTGACCGGACCGGTGACGCTCCTCCACCAGGTCCGCCACCGCGTTGTACTTCTCCCGCTGGGTCCTGAAGATCACGTCCGGGTGATCCACCCTTATCATGGGACGGTGGGTGGGGATCACCACCACGTCCATTCCGTATATCTCCTTGAACTCCTCCGCCTCGGTGGCGGCGGTTCCGGTCATGCCCGAGAGCTTCTTGTACATCCTGAAGTAGTTCTGGAGGGTTATGGTGGCCAGGGTCTGGCTCTCCCGGCCTATCCGGACCCTCTCCTTGGCCTCGATGGCCTGGTGAAGCCCGTCGGAGTAGCGCCGGCCGAACATGAGCCTGCCGGTGAACTCGTCAACGATAACGATCTCCCCGTCCTTCACCACGTAGTGCACGTCCCGCTGGAAGAGGTGGTGGGCCTTGAGGGCCTGGATAACCTTGTGGGCCAGCTCGGACATGCCGTAGTCGCTGAACAGGTTGGGGACCTTGAGGATCTCCTCGCAACGGGCTATGCCCCTCTCGGTGAGGGCCACGTTGCGCTCCTTCTCGTCCACCTCGAAGTCCTCGCCCTTCCTCAGGGATCGGGCACAGGAGTCCGCCACCCGGTAGGGCTCCACCGAATCCTCCGACGGGCCGGATATAATTAGGGGCGTCCTGGCCTCGTCGATGAGGATCGAGTCCACCTCATCCACCAGACAGTACCAGTGACCCCGCTGGACCTGCTCCCGCTTGGACAGGGCCATGTTGTCCCTCAGGTAGTCGAAGCCGAACTCGCTGTTGGTGCCGTAGGTTATGTCCGCCCGGTAGGCGGCGTACCGGTCCTCCTGGGACATGAAGGGCTCGATCACCGCCACTGTGAGCCCCAACCCCCGGTAGACCGGCCCCATCCACTCCGCGTCCCGCTTGGCCAGGTAGTCGTTCACGGTTACCACGTGAACCCCCTTGCCCTCCAGGGCGTTGAGCGCCACCGCCAGGGTGGCCACCAGCGTCTTGCCCTCCCCGGTCTTCATCTCCGCTATCTTGCCCTCGTGAAGGGCCATGCCCCCCATGAGCTGCACGTCGAAGTGGCGGAGCCCCAGGCGACGCCTGGAAACCTCCCGCACCCGAGCGAACATCTCAGGCAACAGAGCATCCAGGCCCTCCCCCGCCTCCAGACGGCCCCGGAACTCAACCGCGGTCCCCTCCAGCTCCAGATCCGACAGGGCGGACACCCGGTCCTCCAGCTGGTTCACCTGATCCACCATCTTCCTGTACCTGGACAGGGCCCTGTCGTTGGGATCCAGGCCCAGCATCTTGATGATCCCCTTGATCATCCAGCCAATACCACCTTTCATGCTTTAACGAGCCCATAGGCCCGGTTAGATCCGATCAACCCGTAGATTATATCCCCAAACTAGCCCTCCACAGCCCAACGGGCCATCTCCTCCGCCGCGTTGAGCGCCCCCCTGGGATCCACCGCCCCTGGCGGGGGCGGGAAGGCCCTCTCAACAGCCCAGATCAGCTCCCCCCTGCCCCAGGAGCCCCAAGGCCCCAGATCTATCCCAAGCCCCATCTCCCCTATGGCCCTACCGTTGGAGGCCTGATTGTCCGCCACCTGGAAAGTGACGATCCGCTTGCCCAGCGCCAGAGCCTCGTAGGCGGTGACGCTGGAGGTGCAAAGCACCGTCCCGCACGAGGCCATCCGATCCGGCAGGTCCGGGGGAGAGACCAGCACCCGCACGTTCCGAGCCCCCTTCGAGAGGGCGGTCAGCTCCTCCACCAGATCCCGGGGCACCATGGGGCCCACCACCAGATCCAGTGGGAAGGGCAGGTCCCAGCGGAGGAGCTCCAGGTTGACCCCAAGGGGGTCCGATGCGCCGGGGATCACCAAGATCCGCTCCCCCCCTCGGGGCTCCAGACGCCAAAATATCCTTCGCAACAGGGCGTAGCGGGGCCCCAGCAGGAGCCTGCCCCGGACGTAGCCCAGTTCATGGGCAGTGAGGCTGTAGTTCAGCACCCCATGGGCATGCAGATCCACCGGTAAGGTCCTCAGATCATCTATGACGAACAGCCTGCCCAAGCCCCTCAAGGCATCAAGCTCCCGGCAACCCAGGAGGTAGCTGTCCGCCACGGTCAGCGTGGGCCTTAGGTCCCACATGCGGGGGACCAGATCCCCCACCGCCGCGTCCAGCGGGTCCCGCAACTCCAGCACCTGGAGGGGCTGGTTGGAGTCCCAGTTGGACTGGAAGAACTCCACCGCCCACCGGTTCGCCGCCAGGACCACCGGGAACCCCAGGGAGCTAAATGCCTCCGCCAGGGCCAGGCACCGGGAGGCGTGGCCTCCCCCTATCCCCGGCCCACCATGGGTGACTATGAGAAGCATGCCCTCAACCCAAAGACCCGTCAGCCGGACAGGCCATCCAGCATCTCAGCCATCCGAGCCCGCCTTCCGAACCAATCCTCCCGGAAGGTGGCCATCCAGTAGAGGTCCTCCCACGATCCCTGGGGAGACCTGATGTGCCTCTCGAACCGGCCCTCCACCTTGAAACCGAACTTCAGGTACATGGAGATGGCCCCCACGTTGGATCCAACCACAGAAGTGTACATCCGCTCCAAACCCTCTTCATCAAAGGCCCAATCCATCAGGTGGAACAACATCCTCTTAGCCAGGCCCCTCCCAAGGTATTCCCTCTCGCCTATGTACATGCCCCAATCGCAACGCAGGGATTCCCGATCCAGGTCCTTCAACGTGACCACCCCGAACGGCACCCCATCCAGGTGGGCCACCCTCACCACCTGACGCTTGGGCTCCCCTGACAAGGAATCAAGCCATCGGGCGTGCTCCTCCTCGGTTATGATGGAGCTGTTCAGCATTTGATGCCTAACGTGATCGCTGTTCCGCCAGCGTAGGACCAGAAACTGGACCTCTCGGGGTTCGCTCAGGATATCTCGGTAGTCTATCAAATCTATATCATCTCCCAGGTTATCCACTGGTCCGCCTCGATGTGGCACTTGGCGGCACGGCCCACTATCAAAGGCACGAACTTGGGCCTTATGCCGTACCCGGGACGCTTCACGGTCAGCATCTCCCGGGTTATCACCGTCCCGGCGGGGATGTCCACCGCCGCATGCACGCTGCGCCGGGCCTTCTGATAGAACTCCATCTCCTCCGGCCTGGGCCCCAGCTTCCTCCCGTCCCCCAGGGCGGCCTCCACGTCCCTTATCTGCCTCACCATCTCACAGAGCTCCCGGGGCTCGATGGCAAAGGGATGGTCTGGACCCTCCATGGTCCGATCCAAAGTGAAGTGCTTCTCTATTATCTTGGCCCCCATGGCCACCGCCGCTACGCTGATATGGATCCCGGTGGTGTGATCCGAAAGACCCACCGGGGTGCCGAAGGCCCTGTGGATGGTCTCCATGCTCCGAAGGTTCATGATGGAAGGGGGCGCCGGGTAGGTGGAGGCACACTGCAGAAAGGCCACGTTGGGGTTCCCCGCCTCAAGGGCGGCACCGTACGCGTCCTCTATCTCCCCCAGGGTGGCAAGGCCAGTGGAGATTATCATGGGCTTCCCCTTGGAGGCACAGTAGCTTATGAGCGGAAGGTCCACCAGCTCAAAGGAGGCTATCTTGAAAAGGGGGCTCAGGGGATCCAACTCGTCCACCGCGGCGAAGTCGAAGGGGGTGGCGAAGAAAACTATCCCCCGGCTGGCACAGTACTCGGACAGCTCCGGCAGCCAATCCCTGGGGGTCTCTATCTCCTTGATCAGGCTGAACAGGTCCTTGGAGTAGCCGGAGTGCATGGGGGTCCTGCGGGAGTAGAGCCCCTCGGCGGTGTATATCTGAAACTTGACCGCGTCCGCCTTGGCCTCCACCGCCGCGTCCACCAGCTCCTTCGCCAATGACATGGACCGGTTGTGATTGGCCCCCACCTCGGCTATCACGAAACAGCGCTCCCCGTCACCTATGGCCAGATTATCTGCAACCTTTATCCTCATTCTCACCCCTCCTAGGCCACCAAAGGATAACACGTAACGGGCCCGGATTACATGAAAGGGGCCGGCACTGGGCCGGCCCCCGGGTCGTTCGCGGCGCGTAAAGGGTCTAACTATCGATTTAGAGGCTGACGGGGCTCAGGTGGGCAAGGAAGTGGTGTAGCCCCTTGGCCGCCGGGGCGAAGTCCACCTTGAGGCCATAGCGGATGCTGTCCCGCCTCTTGTAGACGTTGATTATGGTCTCCGCCACGTACTCCATGTGGCTGTTGGTGTAGGTCCTGCGGTTGATGGCAAGACGGAAGAGCTCCAGCTTGGGGTAGACGATCTCCCCGGTGGCCTCGTCCTCGGTGGCGAAGGCCAGGGCCCCAAGGCCTATGCCCCGGACCGCCCCCTCCCGATAGACCTCCACACCCAGCACGTCGGCGGGATAGTACTTCTGGGGGATGTGGGGGAGGAACGCGGCGGCGTCGATGAAGATGGCGTGACCACCGGTGGGCTTCACGAAGGGAACACCCGCCTCATCCAACAGGTCACCCAGGTAGGCCACCTGGGCTATCCGGTGGGACAGGTAGTCCTCCTGGACCATCTCCCGGAGCCCCTGGGCCAGGCACTCCAGGTCCCGGCCCGCAAGACCACCGTAGGTGGCGAAGCCCTCGAAGAGGATCACCCGGGGCAGGATCTTGTAGTAGAGGTCCTCGGTCCTGGTGCACACCAGGCCGCCTATGTTCACCAGGGGATCCTTCTTGGCAGAGACGGTTATGGCGTCCGCACAGTCCATGCAGGCCTTGAGGATCTCCGCCACCGACATGTCCTTGCAGGCCTCCTCCCGGGTCTTTATGAAGTAGGCGTTCTCCGCCATCCGGGCCGCATCCAGGAAGAGGGGTATGCCGTACTTGTCCGCCACCTTGCGGACCTCCCGAAGGTTCGCAAGGCTCACCGGCTGACCGCCGCCGGAGTTATTGGTGATGGTCACCATGATCAGGGGGATCCGCTCCACCCCGTAGGTCTGTATGGCCTTCTCCAGCTTGGCAATGTCCACGTTGCCCTTGAAGGGATGGTACTTGGCGGGATCATAGGCCTCGTCTATCACGCAGTCCACCGGTTCGGCCCCAACGTTGAAGATGTGTGCCCTGGTGGTGTCGAAGGGCATGTTGAAGGGGATCCTGTCACCGGGCTTCACGAGGGCACCGAAGGTGACGTTCTCCGCCGCCCGGCCCTGATGGCAGGGGATCACGTAGTCAAAGCCCAGGATGTCCTTGACCGCCTCCTTGAGGGCGTAGAAACTCGTGGCCCCCGCGTAGGCCTCGTCACCCCTCATGAGCGCCGCCCACTGCTGCTTGCTCATGGCCCCGGTTCCGGAGTCGGTGAGAAGGTCTATGTAGACGTCCTCGGACCTCAAGCCGAAAAGGTTGAAATGCCCCCTCTTCAGCGCCTCCTCCCGCTGAGCCTTGTCCGGTATGGACACGGGCTCCACCATCTTGATGCGAAAAGGCTCCGGCTGAATGCGTCTGACCACAACAAGTTCCTCCCTTGACTGGTCTTCGGCTCATCTGGGCTTGACTCGATGCCTTCCTCGGCTCTGGCTTTCATAAGCCTAGCACTTAAATTTGCAAAAATCAACCCTTAAGCTTCAAAACCCGCGGACCGGATCCCCTCCCCAGTGGAACGGAGGTCACTAAAAAAGCCCCGGGGAGCCATAACCCGGGGCAGACAGCGGAACCGAACTTGATTTAAGCAAACATCCGGGCGAAGACCCTGGCCTCGTTCAGCATGTGCTCCACCAGGGCGTACTCGCCGGGCATGTGGGCCGTGTCGGTCTCCTGGGCCCAGACCGCCGCAGGGATGCCGTTGGCCCTGAAGAAGGCGGCGCAGGTGCCGCCCCCTATGCCCCCCACCCGGGGGCTTACCCCCAGGACCGACTGAACCGACCGGGTCAAAAGCTCCACCACCGGGGAGGCGGGATCGGTCACCGGCGTGGGATCCCCCTTCTGGAGGAACCGGTGGGAGACCTTGGCCCCGTAGGCGTCCTCCACCTTACGGACCTCGGCGGCGATCACCTTCTCCACCTCAGACACCGGCACGTGGGGCAGCACCCGACAGTCCAGGGCGAAGACCTCCCTCCCCGGCACGGTGTTCACGTTGGCCACGTTCTGAAGTCGCCTGGTGGGCTCGAAGGTGGATATCGCGGGCTCGAAGAGGGGGTCCGACTCGGGAAACGCGCTCCTCAAGGCCCTGTCCAGGTTCACCGACAGCTCGTTGGCCACCCGGCAGGCGTTGATCCCCTGATCGGGGCGGCTGGCGTGGACCTGACGGCCCAGCACCTGGAACTCGACCCATAGGATGGTCTTCTCCGCCACCTCGATGAAGTCCCCTGCCTCGTTCCCACCATCGGGCACCAGGACCAGGTCGGAGGGGGAGAACAGGTCCCGATGCTCCCTCATGAGGAAGCCGATGCCGTGCTCGCTACCCACCTCCTCGTCCGCCACGAAGGCGAGACACACCTCCCGCCCGGGTCCCCCCTGGTCCACCACCGCCTTGAGGGCGAAGAGGGACGCCACCAGCTCCTGACCGTTGTCGTTGGCCCCCCGGCCGATCACCATCCCGTCCCTCACCACCGGCTCGAAGGGATCCGACTCCCATAGGCCCCGGTCCCCCTCGGGGACCACGTCCATGTGGGTGAAGATCCAAAGCCGCGGAAGGTCCCGGTAGCTCCCCGGCACCCTTAGCACCAGGTTGGGCCTCACGCCCCCCTTGGCCCTAGGATCCGGCGAGCCGTACATCTCCACGGGACCCAGGCCCAGAGAGGACACCAGGGACTCGATGTAGAGCGCCTTGTCATACTCCCCTAGACCGCCGTCATCGGGGGATATGGCAGGACGCCTCACCAGCCCGCACAGGGCCTCCACCATGGCCCCCTCGTAGGCCAAGACCTTATCGTCCAACGGATCGCCACAGAATCTGCTCAAGGGAACACCTCCAGAGGGGTTAATGTCAGCGGCTCAGGAAATCCTTGCCCTTTATGAGATAGTCCATTCCGGACCACACGGTGAGGATCATGGCCACCCACATGACCCATATGCCTCCCGGCAGGTCCAGTATCATCATCGATATGGCCACGATCTGGCTCACCGTCTTGGCCTTGCCCCCCTTGCTGGCGGCTATGACCACCCCCTCAGCGGCAGCCACCATCCTGAGACCGGTGACTATGAACTCCCTGGAGACCACCACCACCACGATCCAGGCTGGAAGCCGCTGAAGCTCCACCAGCGCCACCAACACGGCGGTCACCAGGATCTTGTCCGCCAGGGGGTCGATGAACTTGCCCAGGTTGGTCACCATCCCCCGCTTCCTGGCTATGTAGCCGTCCGCCGCATCGGTCACGGAGGCCACCACGAACACCAGAAGGGCCAGCAGGTCCCCCAAAGGCATCCCAAGGAAGCTACCGAACTGGGTCCTCATGGTGAGGATAACCATCACCACCGGGGCCAGGAAAACCCTAGAAAGGCTCAACAGGTTGGGAAGGTTAAGAGACGACACGGCACATCCCTCCGATTTTTTTGTAGGGGCTCGGGCCCTCAGGAAATTTATATCACATAAAAAGAGAAAAGGGGCCCGAAGGCCCCTAGATGAACCGACGAAAGTCAACCTCCCAGGTAGGCCTCCTTGACCCGCGGATCCTCCAGGAGCTTACTCCCCGGGCCATCCAACACCAGGGAGCCCACCTCAAGCACGTAGGCGTAGTCCGCCACCTTGAGGGCGGCGAAGGCGTTCTGCTCCACCAGCAGCACCGTCTTGCCCTCCACGTTGATCGCCTGGATTATCTCGAAGACCTCCTTGACCAACAATGGGGCCAATCCCAGGGAGGGCTCATCCATCATGACCAGGTCCGGCTGGCTCATGAGGGCCCTCCCCAGGGCAAGCATCTGTTGCTCCCCGCCGGAGAGGGTGCCCCCCTTCTGCCAGGTCCTCTCCTTAAGACGGGGGAACAGCTCGAAGACCCAGTCCAGCGTGGCCTTCACCCCCACCTGGTCATCCCTTATGTAGGCCCCCAACATCAGGTTCTCCATCACCGTGAGATGCGGGAAGATCCTACGCCCCTCGGGGCAAAGGGCGATGCCGCTCCTCAATACGGACTCGGGGGTCATCTGGGTCACGTCCCCCCCGTTCCAACGGACCCTGCCCCTCTTGTCCTTCACCAGGCCCGCTATGGCCCTCAGGGTGCTCGACTTACCCGCCCCGTTGGCCCCTATGAGGGTAACGATCTTGCCCTTGGGCACCTCCATGGATATGCCCTTGAGGGCGTGGATCCCGCCGTAGTGGACGTGAAGGGCCTCCACCTCAAGCATGCTCCAGCGCCTCCTCCCCAAGGTAGGCCTCTATGACCTTCGGGTTGGACCTTATCTCCTCCGGAAGGCCCTCGGCTATGATGGTCCCATAGTCCAGAACCCATATGTACTCCGATATGCCCATGACCACCTTCATGTCGTGCTCGATGAGGAGTATGGTGAGGCCGAACCTGTCCCGGATGTTCCTGATGAAACCCATCAGCTCCAGGGACTCCTGGGGGTTCATGCCCGCCGCAGGCTCGTCGAGCAGGAGGAACGAGGGACCGGTGGCCAGGGCCCGGGCTATCTCCAGCCTCCGCTGAGCCCCGTAGGGAAGCGACGTGGCCATCTCGAAGGCCAGCTTCCCAAGCCCCACTGACTCCAGGAGCTCCATCCCCCTCTCCCTTATCTCCCTCTCCTCCCGGAGGTGCGACGGTAGCATCAGGGGAGCCGCCCACCAGGGGGACCGTTGCCTCACCCGGAAGCCCACCAGAACGTTCTCCAGCACGGTGCCCCCCGAGAAGAGCCTTATGTTCTGGAAGGTCCTGGCCATCCCCCGGGCGCAAACCTTGTGGGGGGGGAGCCCGGTTATGTCCTCCCCGTTGAAGAACACGTGACCCTCCGTGGGGGTGTAGAAACCGGTCATTATGTTGAAGCAGGTGGTCTTCCCCGCCCCGTTGGGACCTATGAGGCTCACTATGCCGCCCCGCTTGACCGCTATCTCGAAGCCGTTAACCGCCGTGAGGCCCCCAAAGCGCATCACTATCCCCTGGGTCCTCAGTATGTGCTCCTCCAAGGATCACGCCCCCCTTCTGGTGAGAAGACCAATGAGGGCGTCCCAGGACCACTCCCGCTGGCCCATCATGCCCTCCCGACGGAAGAGGATTATGAACAGCAACGCCAGGGAGAAGATCACCATCCTCATGCCCGGGATGCCCGGGATGTGAATGGGCCCCAGGTCGATGGGGTTCTCCACGAACCTGAGCCACTCCAGCAGGATGGTTATCACCACGCTACCAAGCACGCTGCCGGTCACGGACCCAAGACCACCGGCCACCACTATCATCAACACGTTGAAGGTGAGCAGGAAGGTGAACATCTTGGGGTCTATGGTGGTTATCAGGCTCCCCATGAGGGCCCCGCCAACCCCGGCGAAGAAGGCCCCGATGGTGAAGGACGTGACCCGGTAGCGGAAGGTGTCGATCCCCATGGCCCGGGAGGCAACCTCGTCATCCCTTATGGCCTTGAGGCAGTTGCCGAAGTTGCTCCTAAGGAGGCTTACCACCACGTAGAGGGTGATGAGAAACCATCCCCAGTTCCACCACAGGTTCGCATAAGGAGGAATCCCCTTTATGCCCAGGGCACCGTTGGTGACCGACTTGGCGTTGGTGAAAACCACCCTTATTATCTCCGCGAACCCGAGGGAGGCTATCCCAAGGTAGTCCCCCCCGAGCCGAAGCACCGGCATGGCTATCACCAGGCCGAAGAGGGCCGCCATTATCCCCCCCGCCAAGACCGCCACGAAGAATGGGGCCTGCATCACCGACAGGGGCCAGATGAGGGGATCCAGGATGTAGATCATCTCCTTCTGTATGGGGGGGAGGATCAGGAGCGCACAGGTATAGGCCCCCACCGCCATGAACCCCGCGTGCCCCAGGGAGAACATGCCGGTGAAGCCGTATATCAGGTTGAGGCTCACCGCCAGGATGGCGTTGATAGCGATCAGGTTCAGCACCTGGATCTTGTAGCCGTCCAGGTGGCCATCGGCCCACCAAAGGAAGAGGCCCAGGAGGGCAAGACAGGCGCCGTTGAGGATCAGATCTCTCTTCTTCTTGTCCATCATACCTTATCCTCCAGCTTCTCACCCATGAGTCCGGTGGGTTTGAAAAGAAGAATCAGTATAAGCAGAACGAAGGCGAAGGCATCCCGATATCCCGACAGGGTGGGCATGAAGGCTACGATCATTATCTCGATGAACCCCAGCATCATGCCCCCCACCAGGGCCCCGTGGATAGAGCCGATGCCCCCTATGACCGCCGCTATGAAGGCTTTGAAGCCCGGGAAGATGCCCATCAGCGGGTGGATCTGGGGATAGCGGAGGGACCACATTATCCCCGCCGCGGCGGCCAGGGCGGACCCCAGGCCGAAGGTCATGGCTATTATGTGGTCCACCTTCACCCCCATAAGCCGGGTGGTCTCTATGTCCTTGGATATGGCCCTCATGGCCAACCCGGGCTTGGTCCGGTAGACCACCCAGAAGAGGAAGGCCACCAGGAGCAACGACACCACAGGCACCACCACTGCCAACGGAAGGATCCGGACGTTCCCCAGCTCCACCACCCTCACCAGCCACTCGGGAGAGGGCACCGGACGGGGGATGCCGGAGAAGACCACGATGCAAACGTTCTCGATAAAGAAGGAGACCCCTATGGCGCTTATTAGGGCACTTATCCTGGGCGCGTCCCTCAAGGGCCTGTAGGCGATCCGATCCACCATTATCCCTATGCCCGCCACCGCCACCACCGAAAGCACCACAGCCGCGGACCACGGGAAGTTGAACAGGGTGAAGCTCCAGAAGACCCCATAGGCCCCCAGCATGAAAACGTCCCCGTGGGCGAAGTTTATAAGCCTCAGTATCCCGTAGACCATGGTGTAACCGATGGCCACCAGTCCGTAGAGGCTCCCAAGCATCAGGGCGTTAAACAGATGTTGTATAAACATATCCAGGCTCAACTATCAACACCCTCCCCCAAGGAACGCGGGGGAAGAGGATCCCCCTTCCCCCGCATCGAGTTGTAGTTCCCCCTACAGCTTGGGCTCCACGGTGGTGAGGAAGATCCTCTTGCCGTTCTTGATCTGCATTATGCCCACCGGCTTCTCCGCGTCCCCGGTGGCGTTTATGTTGGTCACCCCGGTGACCCCCAAGAAGCCCTTGGTGGACGCCAAGGCGTTCCTTATAGCCTCGGGCTCCGCCTTGCCCGCCCGTTTTATGGCGTCAATGATCAGCATGTAGGTGTCGTACCCAAGGGCGGCGTTCACGTTGGGCTCCTTGCCAGGGAACTCCTTCCGCCAGCGCTCGGTGAACTTCTTGGCTACCGGGTTCATGTTCTTCATGGTGGGATCGTACGGGAAGGTGGTGTAGGCGAAGCCCTCAACCGCCTTACCTCCGATCTTGACTATGTCCGGGTTGTCCATGGCGTCCCCACCCAGGATGTGGAACTTGGCCCCCAGGTCCCGGGCCTGCTTCATTATGATGGCCCCCTCGGCGAAGTAGGAGGGGATGAAGAGCACGTCCGGGTTCTTGCTCTTGATCTCCGTCAGCTGGGCGGTGAAGTCCTGGTCACCGGAGTTGTAGCTCAGCTTGGCCACGATCTTGCCGCCCCCCTTGGTGAAGGCCTTCTCGAAGAATGAGGCGAGCCCCACGCTGTAGTCCTGGGCCACGTCGATGAGCAGGGCAGCGTTCTTAGCCTTCAGGTCCCTCATGGCGAAGGCGGCGGCCCCGGCACCCTGATAGGGATCTATGAAGCATGTACGGAAGTAGTACTTCTTGCCCTGGGTCACCAACGGGTTGGTGCAGGAGGTGCCCACCGCGGGGATTTTGGCCTTCTCGGATATCTCGCCCCCCGCCATGGCCAGGGAGGAGCCGTAGGTGCCTATTATGGCCACCACCTTCTCCTTCTCCACCAGGCGCTTAACCGCATTGGCGGCCTCCACCTTGTCGGACTTGTTGTCCACCACCACCAGCTCCACCTTCTTGCCCAACACCGTGCCAGCCTCCCGGTGGGCCATCTTGACCCCCTCCAGCTCTAGCTGGCCACCGAAGGCGTTCTGACCCGTCAGCGGCAGGTACACCCCTATCCGGATGGTGTCCGCCGCCAGGGCACCCCCAGCGAAGACCATGGCCAACAACAACCCAAGACCAACTACCTTGAAGCCCTTCATTCCCATACCCCCTATCGCTTTTGAAGACTAAACCGACGATCTAATTATACCAATGGGGTATAATAAAACAAAGGGCCGGAGAGAATTTTTGAGAAATTAAACCCTAAATCCGCTCCGACCCCTTGTTGTTGGCAACGAGCCCGGCTATATCAGCTAAAATTAAAACCTATGCCCCGATGCCCCTTACCCGGATACCCCTAAGCTCTTCCTCCAGGGGCGCCGGGCTGGCCGGGTCCTCCTGGTCCAGGGAGGGATCCAGGCACCTGCCGGGCCTGAAAAGCTGCACCACCCAGTGGGCGTCGTCCTTCAGCATGAACCGAATGGCCTTGATATCCTCCAGCGACAGGAGCTTAGGAACCCAGGTAGTCCTCAGCTCGTAATCGCCCCCCCAGGACCTTATGATCCCGATCGATGTCCTAACCTTGGAGGCCACATCGAAGCCCCCGGTCAGGTCCCCGTACCGGTCCCAGGGGGCCTTCACGTCCAGGGCCACAAAGTCCACCAGACCCCGGGATAGGAGGTCCTGGAGCACCTCCGGATAGGTGCCGTTGGTGTCCAGCTTAACCTTGAGCCCCATGGACCTTATCCTTGCCATCAGCTCCCCAAGGCCCCGGTGCATGCAGGGCTCTCCCCCGCTTATGCACACCCCGTCCAGGAAGGCCCTACGCCCCTCCACCACCCGGAGGAAGGCCTCCGGGCCGTCCCCCGCCACCGGAACCGGCACCAGCTCCGGGTTGTGGCAGAAGGGGCACCGGAGGTTGCATCCCGCGGTGAACAGGCTGGCGCAGACCATGCCAGGCCAGTCCAGTAGGGAGGTGGGCACGTACCCCCCCACGATCACCTGACACATCAGGACACCGCCACCCGGCTGCGATCCCTGAGCTCCCCCCTCTTGCCCGCGTTCCAGCTGGAGGTCCTGGTGAAGTAACCGGTTATCCTGGTTATCCCGTCCACGTCGGCGGACCCGCAGGTGGGACAGCTCTCGAACAGCCCCCGGTGTACCCGGTTGCAGGAGTTGCAAACGGTGAACTCCGGGCTGAAGGCCACCTGGGCGTTCTCGCTGTGGTGGAATATCTTCTGCACCAGGGAGCTCAACGAGCGGGGATCAGGCTTGTGCTCCCCCATCCACACGTGGGTCAGGGCACCGGCCTTTATCATTGGATGGAACATCCCCTCCTCCACCACCCGCTGGATCGGATCCAGCGCCAGGTGATAGTTCAGGTGGGTGCTGTTGGTGTAGTAGATCTCGTTGGTCCTGAAGTCCCCCTTGATGACCCGGGAGGCCTCCTCCGGGAAGGTCTTCAGGTCCAGCTTGGCGAACCGATGGGCGGTGCTCTCCGCCGGGGTCTGCTCCAGCACCATCTTCACCCCGTAGCGCTCGCTCAACTGGTCGCACTTGAGCTCCATGTACTTGATCACCGACAGGGCCAGGTCCAGCGCCCCCTTGTCCTCGTGGAGCTCATGTCCGGTCATCACCTGGACCATCTCGTTGACCCCCAGGATCCCTATCAGGTGAGAGGCCTTGTGGAACCGGAGGTAGGCCTCCCCGTCGTGATCCACGCAGAGGGCGCTAAGGGGCCCCCGCTTGCCCAGGTCGAGTATCTCCTTGATGAAGGCCCTCTTCTGCATGTGGGCCTTGGCGGATAGCTCCATGTACTGATCCACCAGGTCAAACAGCACCTCCTGGTCCCCCTTGGCCCGGTAAGCCAGCCGGGGCAGGTTGATGGTCACGTTCTGGAGGGCGCAGTAGCGCATCTTCCAGGGCTGGTGGGCCTCCCTCAGGTCCTCCTCGCTGAGCTCGAAGGAGAGCCGGCAGCACTCGGACAGCTTGGCCACCCCACCCCGGTCGAAGACGAAGTAGGTGTTCCCCTTCTCGGAGGCCACCCGGCAGGCCAGTTCCAGGAACTCCTCCCACCCGGGCTCCTTGAAGAAGTAGTCGGTTATGTGAAGGAGCGGCTTAGGGAAGAAGAAGGGCTGCCCCCGGCTGTCCCCCTCCAGGTAGACCTCGAAGAGGGCCTTGAGGAACTTCTTGGACTCCTGATCGTACTCCCCGTAGGTCTTGCCGGTGAACTCCCCACCGGGACCTATGGCGGGCACGTCCCTGAAGTGGTTGGGGATCTCGTAGTAGAGGTTTATGTCCGTGAAGGCCACCTGCCCGCCCCGGCCCCCGGCCAGCTGGTTGAACTCGAAGATAAGCTGCTGGGCCAGCTGCTTGTACTGTCTATCGGTGGCCCCCACCATGTAGGGGGCGAAGAACATGTTCACCGCGTCCCAGCCGATGGCGCCGGCGAAGTTGTTCTGCAACACCGAGGTCATCTTGAGCACGTGGGCCAGCAACACGTCCGCGTGCTTCGCCGGGGCGGAGACGCTGGTTATGGAGGGGATGTTCAGCCCGTAACGGGCCACGTAGGCTATGCTCTGGCCCGAACAGTAGGGCCTGTTGACCATACCTAGGTCGTGAAGGTGGATGTCCCCGTTCAAGTGGGCGGAGGCCACGTCGGGGGAGAACACCTTGCTCAGGGAGTACTCCTTGAGGACCCGCTCGGCTATGGAGAGGTTTATGGACTCCGGGTTATGGGTGGTGTTGCTGTTCTCCTTGTTGGGCTTGAGCAACATGGTCTCCAGGTCGCTGACCGGCAGACCAACCTGGCTGTGATCCGCCAGCTTGGCGTCTAGCCCTCGCTGGAACAGCTTTACGTTCACCATCTCCCTTATGAGCCGGGTGGTGACCCTGTCCCTACCGTAGCGAACTATGTCGTCCTCCACCTCGGAGGCTATGCTGGCCGCCACCTCCGGGTCCACCTGGGCCTCCAGGATGAGGGCGTTCTTTATCCTGACCGGGTCCCACTCGTAACGCTCCTCGTGCCCCAGGGCATCCACCATGAGGGCCAGGTCGGTGGACTCCCCGGCACCGAAGAGGTGCTGTTGACGCCCCCCAAGGGCGCTATCGTTAACGATGACTCCGTCAGTGGTTATCATGCTTATCCTCCCTTTCCTCTATAAGCCGAGCTATCTCCGCGGCAAAGTTGGACAGATCGGTGAACTCCCGGTAGACGGAGGCGAACCTAACGTAGGCCACCTTGTTTATCCTGCGGAGCTCCTCCATGGCCAGGTCCCCCACCTCAAGGCTAAGTACCTCACCGGACTCCCTCTCCCTGAGAAGGGCCTCTATCCGACTGGCCGCCTCCTCCAGAACATCCAGCGGAACCGGCAACTTCTCGCAGGCCCTCATGAGACCCCGGAGCAACTTCTGCCGGTCGAAACTCTCCCGCCTGCCGTCCTTCTTGACCACCCACAGGATCCCCCGCTCCTCCACCTTCTCGTAGGTGGTGAACCGGTATCCGCAGGAGGGACACTCCCGCCTGCGCCTTACGACCCTACCTCCCTCAGACGTCCGGGTCTCGATCACCCGGGTCTCGCTCAAGGAACAACGGGGACAGAGCATGGCACCCTCCAGAACTACTATATATTGTGGCTTGCTAGGGTATGATACACCATATTTGGGGTGTTGGGGAGTGTGAAGGGGGGAAAAGGAGGGGTCCCTGGTCCCATGTTTTTGGGTCTGGAGCCCCTTGCAGATTGTAACGATTACAATCTAGATCCGCAAGACAGGGGGCGGGGACGCCCCGAAGGGTGCGCCCCCGCCCGGTATAGCTGACCTTTAGGTGGCTTCTAACTTCTAAAGGGAGGACAGGTAGGCCGATACCCTCTCCCTAACCCGGTTGCCGTCCGCCCGGCCCTTGACCAAGGGCATGATCCTGCCCATGAGACGGCCCATGTCCTTGGGACCCGTTACGCCAAGCCCAAGCGCCTCCCGGGTCACCAGTTCGTCCAGCTCCCGGTCGGACAGCTGCTCCGGCAGATAGCGCCTAAGAAACTCCGCCTCCAGCATCTCCGCCTGGGCCCTATCGGAGGCACCACAAGCCCGGTACTGCTCCGCCGCCTCCTCCCGTTGCTTTACCAGCCGCTGCACTATGGATATGAAGGCGTCCTCGGACACATCACCGCCCCCACCCTTCTCGGTCATGGCCACCTGAAGGGCGGACTTCAACATGCGAAGCACCGATAGGGCCAGCTGATCCCTCTGCTTCATGGCCGACACCAGGTCAGCCTGAACCCTATCAACCGGCTTCATCAACCAGCCCTCCTGCGATTCTTGGCCTGAGCGGCCTTCTTGCGCTTCTTTATCTCGCTGGGCTTCTCGTAGTGCTCGTGCTTCCTTGCCTCCCGCAGCACGCCCACCTTCCGTAGCTCCCGCTTGAAACGCTTTAGGGTGTCCTCCAAAGACTCATTATCCCTACGAACGACAGTGGTCATCCCTGTTCCCCCCTTTCCTCTGCCACCTGCTCTATCCCGGCGGCCAGTTAAACCGTCGGCCCGCAAGCACGTGAACGTGCAGGTGGGGAATAGTCTGACCGGCCTGTTCTCCGCTGTTCACGACCAGCCGGTAACCACCGCTGACCCCCAACAGCTCCGCCACGCGAACCGCCCCGTCCATAACCGCCCCCCAGACCTCTGAGCCCGGATCGTCGGCGGCACAGGAGATGTGCACCTTTGGCACCACCAAAACGTGTACCGGCGCCATGGGGTTTATGTCGTGAAAGGCCAAGACCCTCTCATCCTCGTAAACCCTCCGGGCCGGCACCCGGCCTGACACTATCTCACAGAATAGACACGGTTCAGCCACAGCAGATTCCCCCGAACAGCCAGTTCCTAACATTCTACTCCATAGGCCTGGTTCTAACAATAGCCGAGGCCCACACCCTCACCGCCGCCGAACCGTGACTGGAGGCCAGCCGCTCCAGCCTGGGCATCATCCACCCCTGAGGCCCCTCCCTCTTGATGAGCCTCAAGGCGGCCCCCAAAAGGTGCTCGTCCTCGAACTTGAGGAACCGGGACATGTCGGACACGTCCGGCAGGCCACACCCCATGGGCCAGGCGTCCAGAAGGGTCACCAAGACCACCGGATCCTGGCTGGAGCAGAAGGGCTTGAACAGGGCCCGATCCCTGGCCCCCCCATACTTTAGCCACCGGATCACCGACACCGCTTCCTCCCGTCCGTAGGAGGCCCCCCAACGGCAGATGGCCCGGGCCACCTCGGAACAGGCGGGGCGGAACATGCCCAGGGCCTTCTTGAGGACCTCCCCGTCCGGCACCCCCCTGGACAGCAGGGAGCCCATTAGCCTCTCCGCCAACGCCCTGTCCTCCAGCCTCCTAAGCTCCTCCATGGCCAAGACCACCACCCCCGGATGCCGGCTGAACAGCCGGGTCTCCAGGTGGGGAGACGAGGAACCATCGTAGGCGGGCCTGGAACGCCTCAATATCCCATCCAGCCGGTTACCCGCCAGGTCCATGGCCTCGCCGATGATTCGCTCCAGCTCCTGGGCCCGCCGCTCCGACTCCCTGCGGCGCCTCTCCTCCTGGTTGAAAATGGCGCTGGCCCCCCGGGCTATGGCGGACCCCAGGGAGCTGAGCCAACCCAAACCCCCAATCCGGATGCCCCGGGACGGCCTCCTGGACCTGGCCCGCCGTTGGGTCCGCCCCTCGTAATAGGTCCCGGTCCCACCGCTGAAGGGGCTCGATGCGCCGGCGGAGGTGGCGGATCCATAGGCCCCGTAGGTGCCCCGCTGGACCGCCTCCCTTATGGACATGTAGGCCCGGTTTATCTCCGCGAAGCGGACCGAGTGCTCTGGCCCCGCCACGTCGGGATGATAGGTCCTGGCTAGCCGCCGAAAGGCACTCTTGACGTCCTCCCAGCTGGCCCCGGGACTCAAGCCCAGGGTCTTGAGATCCATATCAAGGCTCACCGCCAAGCACCCTCTCCATGTCCAACATGAGCCTATCGAAGACCTCCAGGGCCTCCATGGATAGGCCATCGTTCCCAAGGGCCCCTACCCGCCTAACCTTCCCCAGGAGGGAGCTCAACCGGTCCTGAAGTGCCGGGCTCAGGGCAGAGCTGATCCCCACGAGCCGGGACTGCCTCTCCCTTATCTCCCGCTCCAGGTCGAAGGGCACCGCACCCCCCGACAGGGTCAGATCAACCACCCGGCTGGCGGACCAGCCGGAGCCCACCACCTTCACCCGGAGCAGACCCCCGGTGTCCACCACCACCGAGAGGCGCACATCCCCCCGGTAGCCATCCGGCACGTCCACCCGGTATATCACCCTGGAGCCCCGGGGGTCCCTCATGGCCCCCTCCCCCTGAACCAGGTCAATGGAACCGGACATGAGGGACTCCGCCCCGATGGAGACCGACGCCTCCGCGGGAAGTGGAGTCCCCCGCTGGACCAGGGTCTGGACGCAACCGTCCCGCAGAACCACACCCACGGAGGAGCTCAAAACGTCTATCAGGAGCCGCTCTCCGCACTGCCGGGCGAAGAGGCTAGCCCCCAGGACCACCGCCTCATCGGGACAGACCTTAAGGTGCTCTATCTGACCCACCCGCTGGGATAGACGTTGCCTCAGCAGCGGTATCCTGCCGCTACCCCCCACCACCACAAGCCGATCCGGCGAGTGTCGGCGAAAGAGTCGCTCCGCCAACCTCACCACCTCGTCTATGGCGGGGGATATTATGCCCTCCAGGTCCTCCCGGGTGATCCGGATGGTACCCTCGCAACCGAAGCCCGCGGGGGGCACCCACTCCACCGCCTGGACGTCCGACAGGGCTATCTTTATCTGCTCCGCCTCCCGAAGGACCATTATCCACCGGGGGTCCACCTCGTCCATTGGAACGTGACCAAGACACCTCCAGATCCAGACCGCCAGGCGCCGATCCAGGTCGTAACCCCCCAGGTCCTTCCTCCCCAGGCTGTCCAGCACCTGGAACACCCCGTCCTCCCCCTCCAGGACCGATATGTCCAAGGTCCCGCCGCCGAAGTCCAAGATTAGGAACCTGCCGTCGGAGGCCACCGAGAGGGCCGCCGCGGTGGGCTCGTTTATCAACCTCACGAAGTCGAAGCCCGCCCCCTTGGCCGCCCTGTACAGGGCCCCCCTCTCTGGGAAGCCGAAGTGGGCGGGAACGGTTATGACCGCGGAGGTCACGAAGCGCCCCAGCGCCGCCTCCGCGTCCTCCCGCAACAGACACAGGAGGTGGCTCAACAGGTCCTCCGCCCCGTAGGCCCTGCCGCCGCACCGGACAACCCAGTCGGAGCCCAGCTTCCGCTTCACGTCCCACCACACGTCCCCGGAAAGGGGGACCCCCCTAAGGGCGTCCTCACCGCAGAGGAACCGGCCGTCCCGGAAGGCCACGTAGGAGGGGGTACGGGTCTTCCCCCACCGGTTGGTCAAGATCCTGGGCCCCCCATCGGGGGGACAGTAGGAGACCAGGGAGTACCTGGTCCCAAGGTCTATGCCTATCACTGGTTCCCTCAAGATCTCACCTCCCGCGAAGCGAAGGGCCCCTACGCCACCCAGAGAAACCGAAACTCGTAAACCTATAGAGGATATAACAGGTCCCCGGGGGATTCAAACGCCCGGTCCCCAACCACCAGGAGGCCCTCCACCTCCCCGGTGGGCACCACGGACACCACCCGCCCCGGTGGACCCTCATAGGGGAATCGGACCCGGAGGAACGGCTCCGCAAGGCCGTCCCCAATCCGATCCTCCACCCTCTCCACCAGGACCCGGACCTCCCGGCCCACGAACCCCCGGGCGAAATCCCCGAGGGAGCGCCTCCCAAACTCCAACAGGCGCTGGACCCGCTCCCTCACCGTATCATCCTGGGGCCTGGGCCAATGGTAGGCCGCGGTGCCAGGTCTTGGGGAGTAGGGAAAGACGTGAAGGCGCCCCACCCGAGCCTCCTCCAGAACCCTCAGGGTGTTGTCGAAGGCCACCTGGTCCTCCCCTGGGAAGCCCACCATCACGTCGGCGCTCACGTGGAGGTCATCCCCCAGGACCTGCCGGGCCCTGCGAACCATCTCAACGTAGTCCGATCCACCGTAACCCCTGCCCATCCTTCTCAAGACCTGGTCGTCCCCGCTCTGAAGGGGTACGTGAAGGTGGGGCATGAAGGACCGGCTCCCCCCAAGGGCCTCCAGGAGCCGTTGGGACAGCCCGAAGGGCTCTATGGACCCGAAGCGGATCCGCCCAAGTCCCTCCACGGAGGACAGGGCCCTCACCAGGTCCGCCAGGTCAAGGCCGTCCCACCGGTAGTCCCCCAGGTGCACCCCGGTGAGGACCACCTCCAGGGCCCCGGACTCAACCAGGGACCTCACCTCGGACAACACCTCCTGGAAAGGACGGGAGATCGAGGGCCCCCGGAGCTTGGGCACTATGCAGTAGGTGCAGCCCCTGGAGCAACCGTCCTGGACCTTGACGAAGGCCCTGGTGTGCCGGGTGGTCCTTCGGAGGGACAGGGGATCCCACCCGGCGGCGGAGGACCTGTAGACCCCTCCCACCGGGAACCCATGAAGGTGCCTCTCCACCAGGCCCGGTATGGTGCCCTTGAGGCCGTTGGACACCGCCACGTCCACCCCCATGGACTCCAGGTCCTGGTCGGAGACCCGGTTGACCCAGCAGCCACAGACCACCAGTAGGGCCCCTGGGCTCCTGCGCTTGAGACGCCGGAGCTCCTGGCGGGTCTTCCTCTCCGCCTCGGCGGTGACCGCACAGCTCACCAGCACCAGGCAGTCCGCCTCCTCCGGGGCGGAAGGGATCCCCCCCGCCGCCTCCAGCTCCGCCGCCAGGGCATCCCCCTCGTACTGGTTCACCCTGCATCCATGGGAGATCACCTTAAACCTAAAGGGGCGGCTCACCTCTCCACCCCCCAGGACGAGAGTCGAACCAGGCTCACCGCGGCGGCCACCGCGGTGGAGGCCCGAAGAACCCTAGGCCCCAGGGAGACGGGCCTGAACCCCATCCCGATCAGGGCCTCCGCCTCCCAGGGGGCCCAGTCCCCCTCGGGCCCCACCGCCAGGGCAACGTCACCGCAGGGAACCACCTCCCCAATGGGCACCGCCCCATCGGCAAGGAAGGCCCCCAGCCTCAGCTCCGGTAGCCCCGATGGGTCCAGCTCCCGCAGGGAGACCAGATCCCCTATGGTGGGTGGACGAAGGGCCCCACACTGCCTGGTGGACTCCAGCAGGATCCGCCGATATCGTTGGACCTTCCGGTGCCAGTCGTCCGGCCGGGGAACGGACCTCTCGCAGATAACGGGAACTATCTGGTCCACCCCCAGCTCGCAGGAGAACCTCAAGACCTGGTCCCACTGGTCCGCCTTCAACAGCCCCACCAGGAGGACCACCCGGGAGGCATACCCCCCCAGGTCCTCCTGGTCAACCACCTCTTTGGCCTCCACCACTCCGTTGGACACCGAAAGCCGCAGGATAACCCTCCGGCCCTCCTCCAATCCCTCCACCAGGGCCCCGGTGTAGCACCTAAGCACCTTAACAAGGTGCCTGGCCTGCTGAGGGTCCAGCCGGTACCTGCCGGGGAAGAGCCTCTCGCAGGGCTCAAGCCTTATTCGATGCAAGGACACCCCACCAATCGCCCTGGGATGACTCCTTCTCCGGCCGGAGGCGGTTGGCCTCCAGGGCGGACAGGAACTCCTCCCTCTCGGACAGGAGCAGGCCGGAGAAGACGCAGAGGCCCCGGGGGCTCAGCACCCCGTGAACATGGGGTAGCATGCTTATAAGCGGGTCCTTCAGGATGTTGGCGGTGATCAGATCCACCCGGTGCTGGAAGCCCTTTAGCAGATCCCCTTCCTCGAACTGGACCGCCCCCTCCAGGTGGTTCAGCTCCAGGTTCTCACGAAGCTCCGGAAGGACCGTGCCATCCAGGTCCCTGGCGTACACGGTGCCGGCCCCCAGTTTGATGGCCCCTATGGCCAGTATCCCCGAGCCGGTGCCCACATCCAGAAGGGTGAAGCCCGGGCCCAACATTTCCCGGGCATCCTCCAACAGGCCAAGGGCTATCCTGGTGCTCTCGTGGTAGCCGGTGCCGAAGGCGCTACCGGGCTTTATGATCAGCGGGATCCTGTCCGAGCCGCAGGACTGGGCGTGCCACGGGGCGGTTATTATGAACCCCCTGCCGGCCTCCACGGGGGTGAAGCCCTCCTCGCAGACCCGGTACCACTGCTGGTTCTCCAGCTTGCCCGAATCCTCCACCTCCACGTCCACCCCGTCGCCCAGGGCCTCGAGCAGCCGCATCTGCCAGTACCCCAGGTCGTTGGAGGACAGGAAGTAGTAGCGGATCCGGACCCCCTCTGGAAGCTCCTGTATCTCCGAACCGCAGCTCCCCGCCAGGTCCGCGGCGGACATGAGCGCCTCCTCGGAACCATCGGGACCCTTGAGGGTTATGTACCACCAGAACGAGCCCAAAGTTCAACACCTCTCCTCCGAAAGTCCAAAAGGGGGAAGCGCCAAGAGCACTTCCCCCGCGGAGATCCTACCCCCCGAAAAAGCCCTTCAGCTTGTCTAGTATACCCTCTTCCTGCCTCACCTTGACGTTCATCTCCTGAGCCAGGGCCTGAAGAAGGGCCCGCTGTCGCTCGGTCAGGTTCTTGGGGACCTCCACCCGGACCTGGACCACCAGGTCGCCCCGGCCGCCGTTCATCCGGGGCATGCCCCTCCCCTTGATCCTCAGCACCGAGCCCGGCTGGGTCCCCGGAGGGACCTCCACCCTCTCCTCCCCTTCCAGGGTCTTTATGGGCACCTCTGTCCCCAGGGCCGCCTGGGGGAACGCTAAGGTTATCCGGGTGTACAGGTCCGCCCCGTTCCTCTCCAGGGATCCGTGGGGCATGACCTCCACCACCAGGAACAGATCCCCGTTGGGCCCCCCGTTCAGGCCCGCCTCGCCCTCACCGGGTATCCTCAGCCTGGTGCCGGTCTCGACCCCCCGGGGTATCCGGACCTCCACCTTGTGGGGCACCCTAACACGCCCCTGGCCCTTGCACTGCCGGCAAGGAGATTTTATGACCCTTCCGCGGCCGGAGCAACGGGGGCAGGTGTTCACCTGGACGAACTGGCCGAAGGGGGTCCTCATGGCCTGCTCCACCTGCCCCCGACCGCCGCAGGTGGGACACGTCTCGGGCTCGCTCCCGGGCTCCGCCCCGGAGCCGCCGCACCTTTCACAGGTCTCCCAGCGGGGTATGGTGAGCTCTTTAACGGCCCCCCGAAAGACCTCCTCAAGGGTGACCTGGATCACCGTCTCCACGTCGGCACCCCTGCGGGGGGCGGTGGAACCCCGGCCAGGGCGCCCACCCATTCCCCCGAAGAAGCTATCAAAAAGATCGCCGAAGAGGTCCCCGAACGGATCCCCACCGAACCCGCCGAAGCCCTCGAAGGGGTTGCCCCCCGGAGGGGCGTCCCCCACGTACCCGAACTGGTCGTACTGAGACCGCTTGGCGGGATCGCTCAAGACCTCGTAAGCCTCGTTGATCTCCTTGAACTTGGCCTCCGCATCCTTGTCGTCCGGGTTGGCGTCCGGATGGTACTTCCGGGCCAGCTTGCGGTAGGCCTTCTTTATCTCCTCCGACGTGGCCTCCCGGGAGACTCCCAGTATCTCATAATAGTCCTTGCGTCCCGGAGCAGCCACTGCCAAGGTCCCCCCTTACGCCCTTCCGGCGTCCTTGAAGTCCGCGTCCACCGAACCGCCCTGGGAGGACGGATCCTGGGCGCCCTGCTGCCCCTGGGAGTATATCTTCTGGGAGATCCCGTGAAGGGCCTTGGTGAGCTCCTCGATGCCACCCCTTATGGCGGCGGCATCCTCCTTGGCGGTCAGCTCCCGGAGTTGCCTTATCTTCTCCTCTATGGGGGCCCTCTCCTCGGGGGTCAGCTTGTCCCCCAGGTCCTTCAGGGTCTTCTCGGTGTTGTAGACGAAGCTCTCCGCCTCGTTGCGGGCCTCCGCCAGCTCCTTCTTCCGCCGGTCCTCCTCCTCGTGCTGCTCCGCCTCCCTACGCAGGCGCTCGATCTCCGCCTCAGAGAGCCTGGAGGACTGGATGGTTATGTGCTGGGCCTTGCCGGTCCCCTTGTCCTTGGCGGTTACGTTCACTATGCCGTTGGCGTCCACCTCGAAGGTGACCTCGATCTGAGGGACCCCACGGGGTGCGGGGGGGATCCCATCCAGGATGAACCTACCCAGCTCAACGTTGTCGTTCGCCATGGGACGCTCCCCCTGGAGAACCCTTATCTCCACCTGGGGCTGGTTATCCGCCGCGGTGGTGAACACCTGGGACTTGGAGCAGGGGATGGCGGTGTTCCGCTCGATTATCTTGGTGAACACCCCTCCCAGGGTCTCGAGACCCAGCGACAGGGGGGTGACGTCCACCAAGACTATGCCGCTCTTCTCACCGCTCAAAACCGCCCCCTGGATGGCGGCACCAACCGCCACGCACTCGTCCGGGTTGATCCCCTTGGTGGGCTCCTTGCCCAGGAGCTCCTTCACCTTCCGCTGCACCATTGGCATCCGGGTGGAGCCCCCCACCAGGAGCACCTTGTCTATCTGGGAGGCGGTTAGACCCGCATCCTCCAGGGCCCTCTTGGTGGGGGCCACGGTCCTCTCCAGCAGGTCCTGGGTCATGTCCTCGAACTTGGCCCGGGTGAGGGTAAGCTCCAGGTGCTTGGGACCGTTCTGATCCGCGGTTATGAAGGGTAGCGATATGGTGGTCTCCGTCATGGAGGACAGCTCTATCTTGGCCTTCTCCGCCGCCTCCCGGAGACGCTGGAAGGCCATCTTGTCGTTCCTCAAGTCTATGCCCTCCGCCTTGCGGAACTCGTCGATCATCCAGTCCACGATCCGCATGTCCCAGTCGTCGCCGCCCAGATGGTTGTCCCCCGACGTGGCCATCACTTCGAACACCCCGTCACCCACGTCCAGGATGGACACGTCGAAGGTTCCGCCCCCAAGGTCGAACACCAGGATCTTGTGGTCCCCCTCCTTGTTTACCCCGTAGGCGAGACACGCGGCGGTTGGCTCGTTGATGACCCTAAGCACCTCGAGCCCCGCTATGGTGCCCGCGTCCTTGGTGGCCTGACGCTGGGCATCGGTGAAGTAGGCGGGGCAGGTTATGACCGCCTGGGTCACCGGCTCACCAAGGTAGTCCTCCGCGTCCTTCTTCAGCTTCTGAAGGATCATGGCGGAGATCTCCTGGGGAGTGTAGGACTTGCCGTCGATGTTGACCTTGTAGTCGGTCCCCATCTTCCTCTTGATGGAGATTATGGTCCGATCCGCGTTGACTATGGCCTGCCGCTTGGCCAGCTGGCCCACCAGCCTCTCCCCATCCTTGGTGAAGGCCACCACCGACGGGGTGGTCCTGTTGCCCTCCGCGTTGGGGATGACCGTTATGTTGTCACCCTCCTTGACCGCCACACAGCTGTTGGTGGTCCCCAAGTCTATTCCTATAACCTTTCCCATGGATTCACACCCTCTTTCGAATTTTTAGCTTTTAGTATATAGAGAAACAGATGGATCGCTAATCCTTGAGTTTGGCCACCCTGACCAGGGCGGGCCTTATCACCTTGCCGCCCAGCAGGTAGCCCCTCTGCAGCTCCGCCACGATGAGCCCCTCCCTATCCGGGTCCTGGGTCTCCTCGAAGTCCACCGCATGGTGCACCGCCGGGTCGAACCTGCCCTCCACGGATATGCACTCAAGCCCCAGGGACTCCAGGGCGGACAGGAACTGGCGGGTCACCATCTGGACCCCCTTGAATATGGGGTCCTCCTGGTCCCTACAGGACGACAAGGTCCTCTCCAGGTTGTCCAGAACCGGGAGAAGAGCCATCACCGCCGACTCGGCGGAACGCTTCCTGTCCAGCTCCCGGTCCCTCTCCACACGGCGAACGTAGTTGGCGAAGTCCGCCTTGTTCCTCTGGGCCTCCCCCATCAGGTCGTCGTAGCTGGCCCTGAGCCTCTCGAGCTCCTCCTCCACCCGCTTCAGGTCCCTATCCCTACCACGAATCATCTCCACCAACTCCACCTTGGCGAGCCCCGCCAGGTCCTGATCCTCCAGTGGCTCCACCCCAGATACGTGCTCCCTGTCCATGATCTAATCCTCCACATCCTCCATGGCCTTTGCCACGTTTTCAAGCAAGGCTATGACCCTCTCGTAATCCATCCTCTTGGGCCCCAATATGCCCACTATCGCCTTGGCTCCCCCCCTGGGGCTGGAGGCCAACACCAGCGAGCACTCCTCGAGACCGGGCCTCTGGGCCTCCTCGCCTATCACCACGCTGACCCCGTTACCCAGGGAGTGGCGAGCCACCAGATCCGCCAGCTCCTCCTCCTGCTCCAGCAGGGAGAAGAAGGCCTTGAGACGGCTAAGGTCCTGGAAGTCCGGCAGGTTGAGCATCTGACTGACCCGACCGGTGAAGACCTTGACCGGGCTGGAGCCCAACATCTCCCCCAGGGTGGCTATGGCCAGCCTGCACGCCTCGGAGAACCGGGAGAGCTCACCCATCAGGTACCCCTCCAGGGCGCTCTTTACCTCCCCCCAAGGCCTGCCGGAGGCCACCAAGTTCAGCCTCCTGGAGAGCTCCTCCAGCTCGTCGGAGGAGAGCTCCCAAGGGACGGTGATCACCTTCTGGTGCACCAGACCACCTTCCAGGACCACCACCAGCAACACGTTCCTGGTGTCCACCTTGAAGAAGCCAACGCTCCTCACCACCACGTCCTTCAGGGGGGCTATGGCGCCTATCCCCACGTAGTGGGTTAGCCTGCCGAGCAGGTCGCTGGCCTCGTCCAGGAAGCCCTCAAGATCCCGCCTCTTGCGGATCAAGGTCTCCGCCAGGGGGATACCGACCCCGGAGGAGTGCCTCTGGCGTTGCAATACCGAGTCCACGTAGAGCCGGTACGCCCGGGTGGTGGGGATCCTCCCCGCGGAGGTATGGGGCTGGGCAAGGAAACCCATCCCCTCCAGGTCCGCCATCTCGTTCCTTATGGTGGCGGGGCTGCGGGAGCTCAGATATCGCTTGGAGACCGTCCTGGAACCCACGCTCTCGCCGCTCCGTATGTACTCGTAGACCACCGAAAGGACTATCTCAAGCTGCCGCTCGGTAAGCACCGTCTCCACCTCCGGAACGTTGGCACTCTACTGGCGAGACTGCTAACACCACCACACGGCATTAAAATTACCCCCTAGTCGGCCAATTGTCAAGACAGGTCAAAAAAAATTGCCCCCCGGGTAATGTACAATTTATCGGACCCGCCGGCGGGATGGGTCCCATAACGCCTGTAAAGCCACGGGGTGAAGCTTTATATGATTCCACAAAAACTGGATATGTGGGACCCTAGGGAGCTACAGCACAGGGTCAAAGAGGTTGGAGCGGACCTGAGGAGCGTCCCCTACTTCATGAGGAAGAGGGGGGTGCTGTGCCTCCGCCTGGGCCCGGTGGACTTCCGGGCCGCCAACGCGCTGAAACAGGAGCTCCTGGCGCGGGGCGGGGACGCGGTGGTCCACGGGGGCGCCATAGCCGGCACGGTGTACAGGACCCGGGTCATACTGATGGGCACCCCGGGGCAACTTCGTAGCCTGCAGGAAAAGCTGGCCCACATGCCCTACTTCGGCCTAGAGGAGGTCCGAAGCGGCCTGAAAGCCGCCCTGGACAACCTCGATATTTCCAACTGGGAGGTGCCCCTCCCCGGGGGCCGGGTCCTCTCCCTGGGGAGGATCACCAAGGTTATGGGGATAATAAACCTCACCCCGGACTCCTTCTTCCCCGGCAGCCGCCACCAGGGGCCCGATGGGGCCCTGGAGACGGCGGAGAGGATGCTGAGCCAGGGGGCCCACGTGCTGGACCTGGGGGCGGAGTCCACCCGGCCCGGCTCGGACCCGGTGAGCCCAGAGGAGGAGCTGACCCGTATGTTGCCCCCCCTCAGGGCCATAAGGCGGGAGTTCCCGGAGGCGGTAATATCGGTGGACACCTACCGAAGCGCCACCGCCCGGGCCTGCGCCGCCGAGGGGGCGGACATGGTGAACGACATCTCCGGCCTATCCTTCGACCCAGAGATGGCCAGGACCGTGGCGGATAGCGGGTGTGCCCTGGTGCTCATGCACATAAAGGGGCGCCCCAAGGACATGCAACAGAACCCCACCTACCGGGACCTGCTGGGGGAGATATCCGATTTCTTCGAGCACCAAATGGACCTGGCGGAGAGAGGGGGCATCCCCAGGGACCGGATCATCCTGGACCCGGGGATAGGCTTCGGCAAGACCTACCAGCATAACCTGGAGATCCTGCGGCAGCTGGAGGCCTTCTCCACCCACGGCAGGCCCATCCTGATAGGGGCCTCCAGGAAGAGCACCGTTGGGATCGCCACGGACTCCAAGGACCCGGAGGACCGGCTGGAGGGGACCCTGGCCATAACCTCCCTGTGTGCAATGAGGGGGATTGCGCTGGTCAGGGTGCACGACGTGGAGGAGAACGTCAAGACCATAAAGATGATAGAAGCCGTAAAGGAGGCAGGGCTATGACTGAGGTGACGCTGGCCCTTGGGGCCAACCTGGGGGACCGGCTATGGGCCCTACGAACCGCGGTGGAGCACCTCACCGCCCAGGGATGGAGGGTGCTCCGGGCCAGCCCGGTCTTTGAGACCCCACCCTTCGGATACGAGGACCAGCCCCCGTTCCTGAACGCCTGCGTGACCATGGAGTGCCCCACCGATGACCCCCAGGAGATGCTCAAAACGGTCAAGGAGGTGGAGGCCAAGATGGGGCGGATGGAGAGGTTCAGGAACGGCCCAAGGGAGATCGACATAGACATCCTATTCTCCGGGTCCACCGTCTACCATGGGCAGGACCTGGACGTGCCCCACCGGGGGATCCCCCAAAGGGCCTTCGTCCTGGTGCCCCTGTCCCACATAGAGCCCAACTGGGTCCACCCGGAGACCGGGGAGTCGGTGATGGGGATGCTGGAGAAGGTGGACACCCGTGGGATATTCAACATAACCAACCTGCTGATCGGCTGATCGACCAAAGGGGATGGGTCCCATCGGCCCAGGGGAAGCACCGGGCAGAAAAGGATCCGGGGCGGGGGATCACCCCCGCCCCGGATCCTGCCCCTAGGTGGGGCTCACTGGACCTTGAGCGTGCCGCTGGCGCTGCCCATGATGGAACAGACCGCGGTCACCTTGATCTCCGATCCCTTGGGGATGGAACCTATCTGAAACTGGTCAACCTCCTTGGAACCGTCCCCCTGGGACTTGTACTCCCGCTGCTCCACCAGCTTGCCCCCGATGAAGACCGATATCCGGCTCACGTAATGCTTGGCCGGGTCAGACACCTGATGCCTGGCCGTCACGGTGAGCACCGACCCGTCGTAGTCAAGGAGCACCTCCGCCGGCGGGTGCGCCATGGCCCCCTGGAAGGACCCCAGCAGGAACCCCATGGCCAAAAGGATCGCAAGCAACTTCCTCAAAGGGAACACCCCCTCTCGAGGATAGTTTACAACAGGTTCAGCACCTCCTCAAAGTCCGGGAGGGTCTTTAGCTCGTAGACCTTGACCCACTGGACCCGGCCCTCCTCGTCCACCAGCACGTTGGCCCGGCCGGAGAACCCGTGCTTCTCGATGAAGAGTCCCAGCGAGTCCGCCACCGCCCCGTGGGGCCAGAAGTCCGACAACAGCTTCAAGCTCCTTATCCCCATGGAGTCCGCCCAGGCCTTCTTGGATGGTATCGGGTCCACGCTGAGCCCCAGGGGCTCCACCCCCTTGGCGACGAACCGGTCGTAGAGGTCGTCCAGGGCCTTCATCTGGTCCCTGCATATGGGGGTCCAAGCCAGGGGATGGAAGGACAACAGCACCTTCTTACCCCTAAGGGAGGACAGGGTCACATCGTTCCCGTCCTGGTCCTTGAGGGTGAAGTCCCTAACCTGATCGCCCACCTTGATCTGCTCCGTCATGATGATCTCCTCCTATGTGTATGGTTTTAATATGATTTAACCGAACCGCACCTCTCCCGCAAAACGGATGCCTGGGTTCACCGGTATCGCTCCAGGAAGGAGTCCACCTCCTCAACGGATCGGGATCTCCTGTAAAGGGGCGTCTGGTCCCCGTCGGCGTAGGGGGCCAGGTTCCGGTGGAAGGGAACCCCCTTGTTCCTGTAGATGACCCCCACCGGGTAAGGGGGACCCGACAGGGCCAGCCTCATGGCCGCCTCTCGATCGTGGGGATCGTGGTCCTCCCCTACGGGCACCGTGTTCTCCTTGAACCACTGGTAGGTGTTTATCTTGTTGAAGGAGACGCAGGGCTGGAATATGTCCACCAGGGCATACCCCTCCCAGTTGATGGCCTCCTGCAACACCCGGACCATCATCTCCTTGTCGGCGCAGAAGACCCGGGCCACGAAGGAGGCCCCCAGGGCCACCGCCACCGACAGGGGGTTGAAGGGCTCCGAGGAGACCCCGTCCACCTGCACCGGGGTCACCATGCCCCTTGGACTGGTTGGGGACGCCTGCCCCTTGGTCAGACCGTATACCATGTTGTTGTGCACCATGTGCAGGATGTCCGGGTTCCTCCTCACCGCGTGGATAAAGTGGTTCCCCCCCTCGCCGTACATGTCCCCGTCCCCTCCAACGCATATGACCTTGAGGGATGGATTGGCCGCCTGGATGGCGGTGGCCACCGGGATGGCCCTGCCGTGGAGGCCGTTGAAGAAGTGGCTCCTGAAGTAGTGGGGGAGCTTTGCCGCCTGGCCTATGCCGGAGACCACCACCACATCCTTGGGGGCCAACCCCAGCCCCGCCACCGCGGATTTGAGGCAGTCCAGGATGGGGAAGTTCCCGCAACCGGGGCACCAGGAGTTATCCCCCGGCACGTCGAAGACCCTGGGATCCATTCTAAGCACCCCCCTCAAAGTCCATCTCCCGAAGGGCCGCCACCGCGTCCTCTACGGGCATCTGAAGGCCCGAGAAGTGGTTGATCCTCCCGTGGGAGCATATGCCGTGGATCCTGAGTAGCGCATCCAACTGTCCGGTGGCGTTGCCCTCCAGGACCACCACCCGCCGATCCCGGATCAGATCCCTCAAGGCCTTAAGGGGCAGGGGCCAAACCTGGGGAAGGTGGACCTGGCAGAACCGGCCCTCAAGCTCCGGGCTGGATATGGCCTCCCGGACTATCTCCTTGGTGGAGCCCCAACCAACCACCACGAAGGGGGCGTCCGAGGGGCCGTTGAAGACCGGGGGCATGACCCGGGCCCTCAAGACCTCCTCCTTGGCGAGCCGCTTCCTGGTCATCCTGACCCGGAGTTGGAAGTCCTCCTTCATGTGCCCCCACTCGTCGTGCTCGTGGCTGTCCACACATACGAGCCCCTCCCCCAGGCCCGGTACGCCCCGGGGGGATATCCCATCGGGGGTGATCCGGTACCTTCCGTAGTCGGAGGAGGTCTCCACCACCCAATTGGTGGAGATGTGCCCCACCGAGAAAGGGTCCAGGTCATGGGAGCTGTCCAGCAGGTACTGGTCGGTGAGGACGAAGGCGGGCACCTGGCACTGATCCGCCACCTCGAAGGCGGCCCGGGTGCAGTGAAAGGCCTCCTCCACGTCCCCGGGGGTAAATATGGCCCGGGGGAATTCCCCATGCCCCGCGTAGAGGGCCAGGTTGAGGTCCGCCTGCTCGGTCCTGGTGGCCATTCCGGTGGCGGGACCAGGCCTCTGGCCTATGTGGACCACCATGGGGACCTCGGAGACGCCGCAGAGGCTAACCGCCTCGCACATGAGGGCGAACCCACCTCCGGAGGTGGTGGCCATGGCCCTGGCGCCGGCGTACCAGGCCCCAAGCACCATGTTGGCGGCGGCGATCTCGTCCTCCGCCTGCTCCACCGCCACCCGGAAGGCCCTGGCGTGCTGGGCCATCAGGTGCAGGACCCCGCTCCCGGGGGACATGGGGTAGGCGGTCACGAAGTCGCATCCCCCCGCTATGGCCCCCATGAAGACCCCGTCGTTGCCGGACATGAGGAGCCGCCCCGAGAGGGATGAACGGGGCACCAGGTTGACCACGATTCCCTCCGAGGACTTAAGCCCCAGGGCCCCATGGAACCCCTCCTGGGCGGCCTTCAGGTTGCCGCTCAAGACCTTCTCCCCCTTGGCGGCGAAACGGCCCCTGACCTCCCTCTCCAGGAGTTCCCACTGGACACCCACCAGGGCCCCCATCAGCCCCAGCACCACCGAACTGGCCAGGGCAGGACCGCCGGAGGACCGGGCCATGGAGAGGATCGGGAAGGGAACGAACCGGCCACCCAGGCCCTCCGCCTCACCCCCCATCTCCTCCGGGTCGGCGATCACCAGGGTATCCTTGGAGATCCTCCGGATCACGTTGTCCCGAAGGCCCCGGTTCAGGCAGATCAAGAGGTCGATCCGGTCCACCAGGGCCCTGACCGGGAGCTCCGACAGGCGAAGCTGGGAGGAGTTGCTGCCCCCCCTAACCCGGGACATGAACTCCTTTGTGGCAAACACGTGAAGCCCCATCCGCTTGAACATGGCGGCCCCCAGGGTCTCCACCGTCTGGAGCCCCTGCCCGGCGGCTCCGCATATGACGATCGATAGGTCCCCGCCGGGCGAGGAAGGAAGCACGGTCCCCACTGTCACCCCTCCAATCTATAACTATTTTAGTTTAACTCCTCCTCCCCGCAAGTCAAGCCCCGCCGACGAGAGAGGGAAAAAGGCCCGGGAAACTCCCCGGGCCCTTGGGACCGACTCAGCTGGCCCTCTTCAGGGCGTCGAAAGCCTCCTTGACCATCATGATGGCCAGGATGAGCAGAAGAACCGACGGGACCACCAGCACGTAGTTGGGGGTGGCCAGCATCAGGTTGTCCTTGATCATCAGGACCAGGGCCCCAACGGTGGTGAGCAACATGAACCACATGGGGGCCATGAGGAACCGGTTGTCCTTCTTGAGCCCCTTGGCCACCCACACGGCGATGGAGAGCAACGCCAGGGCGGCCACCATCTGGTTGGAGGCGCCGAAGACGGGCCAGATGGCCGCCCAGGCGGGGACCTCCTTGCCGTCCGCCCCGTGGATCTTTACCAGCAGGAGCGCCAGGGCGCCTATGACGGTTATAACCGTGGCGGTGTACTTGTCCACCCTGTTGTTGGTGAGCTCCTGGATCTGGTACCGGGTGAGCCTGGTGGCGGTGTCAAGGGACGTGAGGATGAACGAGTTTATGGCCAGCAGACCCAGGGACATGCCCACCTTGGGATCTATCCCCAGAAGGCCAGCGAACTTGCCGAACCCCTTGGCGTAGGTTACCACCGGCCCTCCCTGGTCCACGCCGCCGCTTATCATCACGGTGCCTATGGCTATGACCGCCACCACCCCCTCCAGCAGCATGGAACCGTAGCCAACCGCCACTGCGTCGGTCTCCCTGCGAAGCTGCTTGGAGGTGGTGCCGCTGCCCACCAGGGAGTGGAAACCCGAGATGGCCCCGCAGGCCACCACCACGAACAGCATGGGCCACATGTACTGGCTTCCGGCGGTGAAGCCCTTGAAGGCAGGCAGGGTCACCTGGAAGTCCGCCCCCCGGCCCAGGACCATCCCGATGGTCCCTATTATCACCGAGAAGTAGAGGAAGTAGGAGGCCAGGTAGTCCCTGGGCTGAAGCAGAAGCCAGACGGGAAGGACCGAAGCGAAGAATATGTAGGCCGCCAGGACCCAGCGCCAGGTATCGCTCGAGAGGGTGAAGACCCGGGAGACCCAGGGGGCGCTGTTGCCGTACCAGCAGGCGTAGATGACCAGGGGGACCATCACCACCGTGGCCCAGAGGATGGATATGCGATAGCGGTAAACCAGCACGCCGAACACCATGGCCAGGCCTATGTACAGCATGCCCGAGAAGGCCACCGCCGGGTCCGCCGCGAAGGAGTTGGCCGCAAGCTGCAGGAACACCGCCACCACCAGGACCAGCGCCAGAATGGTGAAGCACAGGAACAGGGTCTTCCCCCTGTGGCCTATCCAGCGGTCCACCACCTCCCCCACCGACTTGCCCTCGTGCCTCATGGAGGAGACCAGGGCGCCGAAGTCGTGGGGGCCCCCGAAGAATGCGGATCCCACCAGACACCACAGGTAGGCGGGAAGCCAGCCGAACATGGAGGCGGCGGTTATGGGTCCCACTATGGGCCCCGCCCCGGCTATGGAGGAGAAGTGGTGCCCCAGGAGGACCGACGGATGGGCGGGACAGTAGTCGAACCCATCGCAGATCTCCACCGCCGGGGTGTTCCTGGTGTCGTCCAGGCCATATATCCTGGCCATCTTGAACCCGTAGACCCTGTAACAGACGGCGAACAACGCTATGGCCGCCAACAGAAGACCGAACAGCATGATAACACCTCCCAAATATGCTAACTCAAACCCAGCCGCCTAGATTCAATCGCCACGTCAAACCCGGCCATCACCTCCCCCCTTTGGCCCCTCAAGGGAGGCCTCCGCCAGGACGACAAGGTCCTCGAACCCCCTGGGGGGCCTCATGCCGGGGCCCATTACGCAGACCTCCGCGAAACCCCTGAAACCGAAAAGGAACGACCGGACCCGGCGCCGGCCGTCCCCGCCACTCCTGGTCCATATAAGGAACCTCTGGGTCATCACGTCCTCCAGGGGAGACGATCCGGCCAGTATCCGGTCCGCCAGCGAGACGTCCACCGTCCCCCAGATCAGGTGATCCAGCGCGTGGTACCGGCAGACCTCTCCAAGCAACGCGTCCTTGACGAAGGTGACCTGCCTAAAAGCCCCACGGACGCCGAACCCCTCCCAGGGCTCAAAGCCAAGCTCACGCAGCCTGGACGGCAAGGCATCCACCGAGATCAAATCCCCACCCCCGAAACCAAATGCAAATTTAATTTAAATTGCAAAAAAGGGGGGCTCAGGCCACCCGGCTTGGGTAGCCCGCCCCCTCCAAGGCCTCCACGGCCCTCTCCACATCCCCCTCGCTGGCCAAGGAGACCGACTTGGAGCTCAAGTCCAAGGTGAAGCCCTGGATTCCCGCGGACTTGAGCGCATCGGTTATCCTCCTCACGCAATGCTCACAGGACATGTCATCCACCTTCAAGGTAATCATGGCGATCCGATCCCCTCCTAACGCCTCGCCCTTATCCTGAGCGAATTGATTATAACCGTTATGGAGCTACACAGCATGGCCAGCTCCGCCAGCATGGGGTGCATAAGCCCCACCATGGCCATGGGGATGAACAGGACGTTGTATATGAAGGCCCCCGCCAGGTTCTGGGCTATGATCCTGGTTAGGGATCTGGATACGTCCACCGCCCCCACCACCCCGTAGAGGCCTCCCCGGACCAGCACCAGGTCCGCGCTCTCGATGGCCAAGTCCAGGCCGGACCCCATGGCAATGCCCACATTGGCCCCCTTGAGGGAGGCGGCGTCGTTTATCCCGTCCCCCACCATGGCCACCCTCATCCCCTGGGACTGAAGGCGGTTGACCAGCTGAAGCTTGTCCTGGGGCCTCATCCGGAACGACCAGTCCTGGAGCCCCAGCTCCGCCGCCACCCGAGAGGCCACCTCCTGGGAGTCCCCGGTGGCCATCATGGGCCTTATCCCTCTGGAAACCAGCTCTTCTATCACCCGCTTGGCGTCCTCCCGAAGGGGATCCCGAAGGGCCAGGGCCCCCACCACCTCCCGATCCCTCCTGACCTCCACCACCGTGAGCCCCTCCCGGGACCAACTGTCCCACCGATCCCCATCGGGGCGCCCCACGAACCAGCGGACCCCGTCCACGGTTCCCACCACTCCCCTCCCGGGCTCCTCCGCCTGGTCCTCCACCGGGACCTGCTGGACCCCCAGATCGGTCAGGAACGCGCATACCCCCTTGGCTATGGGGTGGGACGACCGGGCCTCCAGGGAGAGGACCGCCGAGAGAGCCCAAGGGGGCAACGAGTGATCCACAACCCTGGGGCGGCCGTGGGTCACCGTGCCGGTCTTGTCGAAGACCACCACGTCCACCTTGCCGAGCTCCTGAAAGGCCTCCCCGTCCCGGATAAGAACTCCCAGGCTGGACGCCTCCCCGGTGGCCACCGCCAGGGCCATGGGAGTGGCGAGCCCCAGGGCGCAGGGACAGGCGATGACCAGGGTGGCCATGGCAGCGTAGAGCCATGGCCAGGGGACCTGACCGCCACCTAGACCCACAAGTCCCGCCACCCGGGTCCTCAGACCGTCCATGATGGGGAACCCTAAGTGCCAGGCCAGGGCGGAGACCAGGGCCAACAGCAGGACCCCGGGGACGAAGTACATGGTCACCCGGTCCGCCAGGGCCTGGATCGGGGTCCTGGCCCCCTGGGACTCCCTCACCATCCGGACCATTTGGGAAACGAAGGAGTCATCCCCCACCCGCTGGGCCTCCATCAGGAGCACCCCGTTGAGGTTCACGGACCCGCTGGTCAGCTGGTCCCCGGGCCGCTTGTGCACCGCCTTGGACTCACCGGTTATGAAGGACTCGTCCAGGGCGGACTCCCCCTCAAGCACCACCCCATCGGCGGGGACTCGCTCCCCGGGCAGGAGCCTAACCAGATCCCCCTCCCTCAGCATCTCCTCCGGCAGGATCTCCTCCACCCCATCCCGGACGACCCGGGCGGTCCGGGCCTTCAGGTTCAGAAGCCCCTTCACCTTCTTGGATGCCCGGTCCCTCAGGTGGGACTCGATGAACCGCCCCAGCAGGTGAAGGGCCACCATCATGGTGCCCACCGGCAGGAACGACGGCACCTCCGGGGCTAGAAGGTTAACCAGGCCAGTGATCCAACCCGCGGCGGCACCAAGCCCTATGAGCACGTCCATGTTGGCGTGAAGGTGGGACACCGCTATGTAGGCCCCCCGGAAGATCCCCCGACCCCCAAGGAACACCGCCCCGAAGCCGAGGACCACCTCCAGCCACCGGGGGATAAGGCCCCCGCCGTGCAGGACCATGTGATGGACCATGTTTATCCAAACCGGAAGGGACAGCCCGAGGGATGCCGCAAGGTCCCGGATCACCCGCCGGTACCGGCCCTCCTCCACGTCCGGGGCCTGATCGAAGGGCACCATGGGGTAGCCCGCAGACTCCGCCGCCTTGAGCAAGACCCCCTCGGGCACATCATCGGAGGAGATGACCAGCGCGGTCTCGGTGGCCAGATCGACGGAGGCAAAGATCACTCCCTCCACCCTGGAAAGGGACCTCTGCAGCATCCTGGCACAGGTGGCACAGGTCATCCCGGAGACTCGATAGGTGCGTCTAACTCCCTCCTGCAAATTCATCCTCCTCTATCTCTATATTTTCCCTAGAAAACCGTCAGGTTAACCGCCCCCAAGGGGGTTATCACGATCCTGCCCACCGGAAGACGGCTGGACCTATCCTTGTAGAACCAAAGCGTTAGCCCCGGGGAGAAGGTATGCCAACGGGGCTGATAGGTCACCCAGTTGGTGGCCAGGTTGGCCTTGAAGTAGACCCTCCCGGCGGAGTTGAACCTCTCCCACCGGTTGTCATCCAGCCAGAAGATCTCCAGCCTGTCCACGTTGGATGAGACGGACACCTGGAACTGAAACGCCCGCGACTCCGCCCGGGCCCTGACTATCATCCCCCGGAGCCACTGGACCGCCTCATGGGCGGCCTTGACGCACCGCTGATCCTCGGTGCCCTCCGGCGAACCCCCGGCGAAGCCAAGGGCCAGGGAGCCCATAAGGGCACCCAGGATCGCCAGGGCCACCAGGAGCTCCACCAGCGAGTAGCCCCTTCGCCCTACGAAAACACCCAACTTCTCCCCATGTCAGGCCCCCCTCTCTACCAGCCAGGCATGGAAGGGGTTCTCCCCCTTGAAGAGCCGCCCCGACGGATCGCATATCCCGTGCCGGGTCATCCCCTCCGCCACCAAGGCCCCCTGACAGGTGACCCGATACCGGAAGGACACGGTGTGAAAGGACAGGGACTCCAACCGGCACTCCACGGTGATCTCGTCATCGTACCTGACGGGCCTCTTGTACCGGCACCGGGCCTCCACCGCGGGGAGCAACACCCCCCGCTCCTCCCACTGCCGGTAGGTGACCCCCAGGGACTCACAGAAGGCGGTCCGGGCCACCTCGAACCAGACCAGGTAGTTAGCGTGGTAGGCCATCCCCATCTGGTCCGTCTCGCTGTACCTCACCCGGAGGGTCACGCTGGAGCTGGGCCTCTCCATCATCGCCCCCCCAAGGACATGTGCACCGCCATGACACACCCGGGGAATACCTTGAAACCCATCTCCTCCAGGGACAGCTGGGCCTCCGGGTTCTCCGCCCCGGGCTGGAAGAACAAGTGGGGCCGGTAGGGCAAACCCTTAAGGTCCTCCAGCACCTGGGCCTGGTTGGCGGGGGACAGGAACAGGGTCACCAGGTCCACCTCCACGGGGAGCTCCCGCAGGGACCCAAGGCACACGTCCCCGTTGACCTCCTGTCCCGCCAACGAGGGGTTCACCGGGTGGACCTCGAAGCCGTTGGCCTTCAGATACCGATGCACCCGGTTTGACATCCTATCTTCCTTCATAGAGGCCCCTACCAGGGCCACCCTCTTAGATACCCTGACCGCATCCTCCATCTCCGAGTGGGACACGCAACACACCCCCTGTTGGAAATCCTCATGCCACGTCCGACAGCGCCGGGGAACCAATCTAAATCAGTTGCAGGTTGAGCACCCCTCGTCCAGAAGCATAACCCTTACCCCCGAGGGTATCAATGGAGACGACAGGGTGAGGTTCACCACCCCGGTCCCCTTGGGTTTGATCCAGGCCCCATTGGGCCTTCCCCAAACGCTCCCCAGTTGCCCCCCCAGGGGGTCCAGCAGCACCACCGCCACCCGGGGGGACGGTATCCTGGATACGCCCGGGTTGAGAAGCTTGATCACCGCCCTGCCGGATCGGGAGGAGGGGTCGTAGCTCCAGCTTACATGGGTTATGATCGCCTTGGGGGACTTATCGGCCCCCAGGGACGGGGAGGCGGCGAGCAGGATCAACAGAAGGATAAGCACCCGCAGGGGACCTACCCTCCGGGTGCCAACCCCAGGCCTTTGTGCTAAAATCTCGGTTGCGTGCGGAGGGCTGGCCGAGCGGTCTAAGGCGGCTGACTTGAAATCAGTTGTGGCACTGCCACCGCGGGTTCGAATCCTGCGCCCTCCGCCAGAAATGGTCACGCCAGCCACTGCCTGAACTGCCCCTTTCCGTACCCGTACTCCCGGAACATAAGGTCCGTCTCCCGGTAGCTCCGGCGGGCCACCAGGTACGTGAGGGTCACCGGAATGTCCCCCTCCCAGCCTTCCAACACCCGGTACTGGTAGACCACGTCCATGTCCCGGACCCCCCGGACCATAACCCGGTCGGGCCAGGCGGGGGACACGGACACATCGTCCCACCGGGACCGCCCGTAGAGGTAGGACACCTCACCGGGCACGGGGAAACCAGACCTCTCCACGGCTCCGAATATCCTCACGGCGGATCCCCCCTTCCGCGCCTCATCACGTTCTTATGATATCAGAACCGGGGCACAAGCGGTCCTGCAAACGAAAAAAGGGGGCGTAAAGCCCCCCTGCAGATGTCCTAAGGCCTAACCCTTGAGAGCCCGGTGGACCAGCTCCTCCACCAGCCCCTCCCGAGGCACGTAGGGGAGGGTTATGTGGTCCCGTCCATCGGACTTCAGGTTGTACTCCATGGAAACCTCCATGGCGTTCCGGTTTCTGGCCCAGGCCCGGCGGGCCACCCCGCCCATCACGTCCCAGGAAAGGGCGGACCTTATTATCTCGTCCACCCGGCGGGACCCATCCAGCACCAGGCCGAATCCGCCGTTTATGGACTTGCCTATGCCCACTCCGCCGCCGTTGTGAAGGGCGATCAGGCTCATGCCCCTGGCGGCGTTGCCGGCGAAGCAGTGGGTGGCCATCTCCGCCATCATGTTGCTGCCGTCCTTTATGTTGGCGGTCTCCCGGAAGGGGCTGTCAGTGCCGGACACGTCGTGATGGTCCCTGCCCAGCATTATGGGGCCCACCTGCCCCTTGCGGACCATCTCGTTGAACCTCAGGGCTATCCTGACCCGGCCCTCCGCGTCCTGGTAGAGGATCCTGGCCTGGGTGCCCACCACCAGGCGGTTCTTCTCCGCGTCCCGGATCCACACCCAGTTGTCCCGGTCCTGGCCCCGCCGGTTGGGGTCGATGCACTCCATGGCGGCCCGGTCGGTCTTCCTGAGGTCCTCGGGGTCACCGGAGAGGCACACCCAGCGGAAGGGACCGTAGCCGTAGTCGAACAGCATGGGGCCCATTATGTCCTCCACGTAGGAGGGGAAGATGAACCCGTCCTTGTCGTCCACCCCGTTCTTAGAGACCTCCCGGACCCCCGCATCAAACACCGCCTTGAGGAAGGAGTTGCCGTAGTCGAAGAAGTAGGCCCCCCGGTCGGTCAGGGTCTTGATCAGCTCGAAGTGCTTCCTCAGGCTCCGGTCCACCAGCTCGCAGAACCGGGTCCTGTCCTCCTTGAGGAGCTTGGTCCTCTCATCGAAGGTGAGCCCCTGGGGACAGTAGCCCCCCTCGTAGACCGCATGGCACGAGGTCTGGTCGGACAGTAGCTCCACCTTTACGTTCCTGTCCACGCAGTACTGGAGCAGGTCCACTATGTTGCCGTGGTAGGCAATGGACAGGGGCTCCCGCTTGGAGAGGGCCTCGTTGGCCCAGCGGAACACCTCGTCCAGGTCGGAGGAGCACTTGCTGACCCAGCCCTGGTCGAGCCGGGTCTTTATCCTGCTGAAGTCAACCTCGGCGATTATGCCCACCGCGCCGGCTATCTCCGCCGCCTTGGGCTGGGCGCCGCTCATGCCCCCCAGGCCGGAGGATATGAATAGGTGTCCCCTCAGATCCTCGTGGTCCTTTATGCCCAACTTCAGCCGGCCCGCGTTGAGGATGGTGTTGAAGGTGCCGTGCACTATCCCCTGGGGACCTATGTACATCCACCCACCGGCGGTCATCTGGCCGTAGTTGGCCACCCCCAGCTGGGTGGCCAGGTGGAAATCCGCGGGGTTATCGTAGAGGCCCACCATGAGCCCGTTGGTGATTATCACCCGGGGCGCCTCAGGGTGGGACTTGAAGAGCCCCAGGGGGTGCCCCGACTGGATCACCAGGGTCTGGTCCTGGGTCATCACCTGGAGGTACTTCATTATCAGCCGGTACTGCATCCAGTTCTGACACACCTGGCCGGTCTCCCCGTAGGTGACCAGCTCGTAGGGGTAGAGGGCCACGTCGAAGTCCAGGTTGTTGTCGATCATCACCTGGAAGGCCTTGCCCTCCAGGCAGCGGCCCTGATACTGGTCTATGGGCCTGCCCCATATGCGCCCCTTGGGCCTGAAGCGGTAGCCGTATATCCTGCCCCGGGTCATCAGCTCGTTAAGGAACTCCGGGGCGAGCTTCTCGTGGTACTCCTCGGGCACGTACCTGAGGGCGTTCTTCAGCGCCACCACCGTCTGAGCCTCGGTTAGGGTGAAGCCCCTGTCGGGGGCCCTTCGGATCCCGGGCTCGAAGGGGGGTATCTCCTCCGGAACCTCATCAAGCCTCACGGTCATGGCCCGCCGGATATCCTCGTTAGATATCATATGCATCTCCTCCTCCCGGAAGTTGTGAGTGCGCACGGGGCACCTGCGGTTCGAATTCTAAACCCTCCAACGATTGACGTCAAATATGCGTCTAAAAATCGACAAAAGACTCCCTAAGGGGTCCAATCGGGGGACTTTTGTGGTATTCTAATTTTTTGCGGCCCAACGCCGCATACCAAGGAAGGAAGGTATGAAAATGAAGTCCCACGAGAAGATACGGAACGTGGCCATAATAGCCCACATAGACCACGGAAAGACCACCCTCATAGACTCCATCTTCAGGGCCGCCAAGACCTTCCGGGAGAACGCCAGGCTCTCGGAGAGGATAATGGACAGCCACGACCTGGAGAGGGAGCGGGGCATCACCATCAAGGCCAAACACTGCACCGTCCGCTGGGGAGACTACAAGATAAACATCGTGGACACCCCGGGACACGCGGACTTCTCCGGAGAGGTGGAGCGGGTCCTCTCCCTGGTGGACTCGGCGCTCCTCCTGGTGGACGCGGTGGAGGGCCCCATGCCCCAGACCCGGTACGTGCTCTCCAGGGCCCTCAAGATGGGCCTGAGGCCCATCGTGATCGTCAACAAGGTGGACAGACCCCATGGGGACCCGGAGGGGGCCCTCAACAGGACCTTCGACCTCTTCGTGGAACTGGGGGCCACGGACGAGCAGTGCGACTTCCCCATCCTCTACGGCTCGGGGCTCAACGGATGGGTCACCAGGGACCTAGCCACCCAGGGGGAGGGCATGGAGGACCTCTTCAAGACCATCGTGGACTTCGTCCCTCCCCCCAAGGTGGATCCCGAGGGACCCCTCCTCATGCAGGTCTGCACCCTGGCCTGGAGCGACTACCTGGGCCAGATCGGCTGCGGAAAGATCCTCAGCGGCACCATGAGGAGGTCCCAGGACCTAAGACAGGTCCGGGTGGCCTGGACCGACCGGAGGGCCAACCGGTTTGAGCCCGTCTGGACCGGGGACTGCCGCTGCGAGCACCTGTTCGTCACCGACGGGCTGGACCGGGTGGAGGTGGAGGAGGCCCAGGCGGGGGACATCGTCTGGTTCTCCGGCCCGGACGAGATAGCCCTGGGGGACACCTTCACCGCCGCCGGATCCGACGTGGCCCCCATGCCCCCCCTGGACGTGGAGGAGCCCACGGTATCCATGTTCTTCCTGGTCAACAACGGCCCCCTCTCGGGAAGGGAGGGGCAGGCGGTCACCCTGAGGCAGCTGAAGGCCCGGCTGGAGAGGGAGAGCAGGACCGACGTGGCCCTTAAGGTGGAGGACCTGGGGCGCCACGACGGGGTCAAGGTGTCCGGCCGGGGGGAGCTACACCTGGCGATCCTCATCGAGGAGATGAGGCGGGAGGGGATGGAGTTCTGCGTATCCCGCCCGGAGGTCATAACCTCCATGGACCCCGAGGGCCACACCCTGGAGCCTCTGGAGGAGCTGGTAATAGACGTGCCGGAGGAGTTCCAGGGGGCGGTGATCCAGAAGCTCTCCCTCCGCAAGGGGGAGCTGGTCTCGGTCTCCAACCCTGGGCTTGGCTCCGTCAGGCTGGAGTTCAGGATCCCCACCCGGGGACTCATAGGCTACCGGGGGGAGTTCCTCACGGACACCAAGGGTCTGGGCACCATGTCCAGCCGGGTCATCGGCCAGACCCCCTGGGCGGGGGAGATCTCCGGAAGGACCAGGGGATCCATGGTGAGCGTGGACGACGGGCAGGCCACGTCGTACGCGCTGGAGAACCTCCAGGTCCGGGGCACCCTCTTCATCTCCCCGGGGGACATGGTCTACTGCGGAATGGTGGTGGGGGAACACTCCAGGGGCAACGACCTGCCCTGCAACCCCGCCAAGAGGAAGCAGCTCACCAACCACCGGTCCGCCACCAAGGACGCCACGGTGATCCTGGACGCCCCGCGGCCCCTCACCGTGGAGGGGGCCCTGGAGTGGATCGCCGAGGACGAGCTGGTGGAGATAACCCCCCAGTCCATCCGGGTTAGGAAGGCTATTCTGGACCCCAACGAGCGCAAGAAGGCCTCGAAATCCTGAGGCCCCTAAAACGACCCTCTCGGGACGAAGACCGGCTCCGGCGCGAAGAGGTCCGTCAGGGCCCATCTCCGGTAGACCTGGGCGGAGTGGGGGGAGGACCTGAGGTCCAGCCAGGAGGGGGTCCCATCGGGCCGCATCGCCTTGTCCCACCAGGCGACCCCCTTGAGCCCCCTCCCCTCCCACCGGGCGAAGGCGGCGAAGGCCTCCTCCACCCACCGGGGCTTGTCCACCCCGGGTCCATCCGCCACGTTCCACTCCAGCACCGCCAGGGGCTTCCCCCCCTTGGAGACCTCCAGTAGCCGGGGCACCGCCCGGCTCAGGAGCTCCTCCATGGAGCGGACCGGGTTGACCCCCAGCCGCCCGTAGAGGCTGACCCCAACCCAGTCAACCCACACGTCCCCCGGGTAGTAGTGGACCGCCTGGTTCCAGGGCAGGTCCGGTCCGGGCCGCTCCGCCAGGTGCAACACCCAGGTGACGTCCACCGCCCCGTTGGCCCTGAAGACCTCCACGAACCGGCGAAACGCGTCCCGGAACCTCTCGGGCCCGTCGGGGACCTTGGGGTCCCCGTAAAGATCGCAGCGGCTCCCGCCGTTGAAGCGCCCGGACCAGGGAAACCACCCCCCGTCCGCCTCGGGGCCGAAGGAGATCATTATGGGGAACCCCAACTCCCGCGCCGCCCTGGCCGCCCGGGCCAGCTGAGGGTCGTAGAGGCCCCTGGCTATGGCGTCCAGGGTCACCTTCGGCTCCCTCCGGTTCTGCACCCGGGTGCTCCAGGGCATGACGCCTACGAAGGGGATCATCCGGTTGGCGTGGATCAGCCGGCAGATCTCGGATGGGAAGGGGCTATCCCCGTCCCAGTTCCAGCTCACGTACATCCAGACGGGCCTGCGGCCCGTGTCCTCCAGGAACCGGTCTATGGCCTCCTGGGTCAGCTGGTCATCGTAGGGACCCGACGTGGGATGCCCCCCAAGGTAGATCCCCACCTTAGGGGGGGCCAGAACCAGCCCCTCCCGGCCCCAACAGGGGGAGGAGAGCAGGACCGCCAGGAGGGCCAGGGCCAACCCCCGATACCCGGCAAGGGGCCCCATCAACCCCCGTCCCGGGACGACCGGCCCACCCGGTAGGCGTAGGCGCAAAGCACCAACGCCACCAGCCCCATGAGGGCGAAGGAGGCCTTCCCCACGAACCGGTGCACCATGTCCGCGTTGCTTCCGAACCAGTAGCCCGCCAGGGCCAACACGGTGACCCATATCCCGGCCCCCAGGGCGGTGTAGACCGAGAACCAGATGAGGGACATCCTGGCCACCCCGGCGGGGAGGGATATGTACTGCCGGACCACCGGCACCAGCCGGCCGGTGAAGGTCCCCACGTGGCCGTGCCTGTCGAAGAACCGCTCCGCCTTGTCAAGCGCCGATGGGGTCACCCCGAAGTACCTGCCGTACCGCTCGAAGAAGGGGCGCCCGAACCGGACCGCTATCCAGTAGTTGAACCAGGCCCCCAGGAGGCTACCCAGCGTTCCGGCCCCTATCACGAGCCCCAGGTTCATCTCCCCCTTGCTGGCCAGGTAGCCCGCGGGGGGTACCACCACCTCGCTGGGGAAGGGGAAGAAGGAGGACTCCAGGAACATGAGCCCCACCACCCCAAGGTACCCCATCCTTCCCACGGTGCTCACCAGGAAGTCCACCAACCAATGCAGAATGCCCAAGTTCAAACCCCCTCCAGCATCGAATCGATCCACTCATCCAGGGGGCACTCCTCCGCCACCCCGCTCACCATCTGGGGCGATCCGCCCCCCTTGAGGCCCCTGGGCCTCATCCGCTTAAGCCAGGCGGACAGGTCCACCGGACATCCGGCCCCCCGGCAGGCCACGAACCGGAGGCCCTGCTCGGCGGGGACCACCCCAACCCCCAGGGAGGACGGGTCCGACTCCACCCGCCGCCGGACCGCGAAGTTCATCATCTCCGCCGGCACCATCCCCAGGGGCCTCAGATCCAATAGGTGGAACCGATGCCCCCCCCGGACCCTCTCCTCGAAGGGAAGGCACAGGTGGTCCCTCAGCCTGTCCAACAGCTTGGCCTTGGCCTTGGCGTCCTCGAAGGCCCCCCAGTAGACCCTCTCGATGTCCTCCGGGGGACAGCCTATCTCCCGGGACATCCGGCGGACCATGCGGCTCCATTCCATCATGAGCTGGGTCCTCACGGGATCCACCGTGTATCGAACCTCCCACCGGGGGCTGGATCCCTTGAAGCCCAGCACCATGACGCCCCCTATCTGGCCGGTGCGCTCCACATGGACCCCGCAGCAGGCCACCCGGTCGTAGCCGCCCAGGCTGACCACCCTTATGATCTCCGGCGGATCCAGCTGAAGTCGCTCCCAGTTGGCCTTGAGGTCCGGATCCTCCGCCGCCCGATACCCGGTCAGCTCCTCCACCGTCACCGGCAGGTCCTCCCCCACCACCCGGTTGGCCTCCTCCTCCGCGACCCACAGCAGGTCCCAGGTGAGGTCCCCCTGGAAGTCGAGGGTTATCAGCCCCTCCCGCTCGCCGATGTTGACCTTGAAGACCCGAAGCCCCGGCCGGTTCCTCTCCAGGGCCCTGGAGAGGGCGTGCTCCCCGGAGTGCATCCGGGCCACCCAGTCCCTCCACTGGAGGTCCACCTGGGCCTCCACCGTCTCCCCGAGGGCCATATCCCCGCCGATGATCCTTCCGGTCAGGACCTCCCGGCCATCCCTAACTCGGCAGTCCTGGACCTCCACCTGCACACCGGGGGACACTAGCATGCCCCTTCCACCGGGCTGCCCCCCGCCGGCCAGGTGGAAGGGGTTCTCGTCCAGGCACAGATCCACCCGATCCCCCTTCAGCCTCTCAAACCAAGTTACCCTTGGCATCCGCATCTCCCCCTCATATGGACGTCAGCACCCTGAAGGGCCCGTCCTCACAGGCCTCCAATGGCACCGGTTGGGTGGATAGCTGGTCCACCCGGGACCACCTGGGTCCCCTGGAGGTGGCCTCCACCGCCGCCTCCACCGCGGACCTGGGGCCCACCAGGAGGGCCTCCACCTGGTCCTCCCCCACGTTCCTGACGAAGCCACTAAGGCCCAGCTCCGCCGCCTTCATATGCACGAAGTGCCTGAAGCCGACCCCCTGAACCCGCCCTCTGACCAGGACACGGAGGGCCACCTTCTCATCCCCGCAAGACAAGGTCATTCGAATCCCTCCCCTGGAGACTCAAGGATGATACAGGCACCAAAATGCCATAGCAAGGCGGGACTCCACAAGGGGTATAATCGGGGGGATCGCCATAACCTGTCAGAAGGAGGTATCCTTCCAATGAACGGCTTCGAGGATCACCGCCGTAACGCCCTTAGGGCCCTTGCGGAGAGCACCGCCACCAGGCTGAGGGAGCGGGGGTACTCCGCATCGGTGGTTGAGGACCGGGACTCCGCCCGGGAGCTGATCCTGTCCCTCATACCCGAGGACGCTCACGTGGGCGTGCCGGGCAGCGTAACCGTACGGGATATAGGTCTGTTGGGGGCCCTGGAGAGGCGGGGGAACCGGGTTATACAGCACTGGGGGGACATGACCCCCGAGGAGCGGAAACAGCGGCTGCTGGAGGAGATAATGGCGGACGCGTTCGTCACCAGCGCCAACGCCCTGTCCAAGGATGGCCACATAGTCAACATCGACGGGGCGGGGAACCGAGTGGCGGGCATATCCTTCGGCCCCGGCAAGCTGATCTTCGTGGTGGGGGTGAACAAGATAGTCCACGACCTGGATGCGGCCCTCAAGCGGGCCCGGCAGGCTGCCTCCCCCAACGCCTCGAGGCTCAACTCCCCGGTGCCATGCGGCAGGACCGGCTTCTGCGTGGACTGCAATGTGCCCGAGAGGATGTGCCGGGTGATCTCCATACTGGAGAGGTGCCCCATGGGAAGGGACGCCCACGTTATAATAGTCCTTCAAAACCTGGGCTACTGAGTCCGAGGCTTTACAGCACCTGAAGACCACATGGCGGGGGATCCCCGCCGAGGAGGGGTATCATGGCATCGCAGAAGACCGCCCTGGTCTTCGCCGGGAGTCCGTCCCTGGGGGACATGTCCCCGGTGGAGTCGGTGAAGTCCCTCATCTCCCTTCCCCCCGAGCTGGTGGGGGAGACGGAGGTGATCGAATGGAGCAGACAACCCAGCAGCCACTACACCATAAGGGTCACCACCGACCTGCTGGAGCTCTTCCGATCCCTGCTAGGAGACGGCTACAGCGGCATAGCGGTGGCCAGCGGGACCGACGTGATGGAGGAGATGGCCTACCTGGTGGACCTGCTCTGGCCCTACCCCAACCCAATAGTCTTCACCGGCCTGGGCTCCCCCGCCAGACACGGCAGCAACGAGGGGGCGGTGAACCTGCGTCAGGCGGTGGTGGCCGCCTCGTCGGAGGCCTGCTGGGGGATGGGGGTCCTCATCTTCTCCCGGGGGGAGCTCTTCGCCGCCTCGGAGGCCTGCAAGTTCTACAGCCACCGGGGGCACGACTTCGCCTCCCCCGGAGCGGGACCGGTTGGGGAGGTGGTTCAGAACCGGGTCTACGTGGCAAGGCACCCCCGGAGGGCCCGGGTCATTGACCGGCCGGTGGTGCCCGCCAAGGACGTGGAGGTGCTCTACGCCTCCCTGGGAGGCGGGGAGCTGACCCTTTCGCACCTTTTCCGGGACGAGTCCCTCAAGGGGCTGGTGCTGGGGTGCTTCGGCACCGGTAACGTGCCCCCCTCCTGGACCCCCCACATCAAGAACCTGATCCGCCGCCGGGTGCCGGTGGTGCTCACCTCCAGGTGCCAGCTGGGAAGGGTGCTCTCCCTCTACGACTTCGAGGGATCCGCCAGCCGCCTCCTGGACATGGGGGCCATAGACGGGGGGACCCTCCGGCCCCTCCAGGCGAGGCTCCGGCTGGCGGTGGCGGTGGGGGCCGGCATGGACGAGGAGGAGATCAGGGAGTACATGCTCTCCTGAGGGGCCAGCCCCCGGGGCTACGCCTTGGCTATCTCCCCCACCAGGGCCTGGGTGTAGTCCCTAAGGTCCCCGGGGGACACGGGAAAGAACGAGTGGTCGTCCCCGGCGGCGGCCCAGACCACGTCGTACTGGAACAGGTCCTGATCCATGGCGGCGGGGGGCTGGACCGGGTAGCCCAGGGGGGGCACTCCGCCGGGCTTAAAGGGGGTCATGGACACCACCTCGTCGAAGGTGGCCATCCTGAGACGCTTGACCCCCATGAGGCGGGCCATCTTCTTGAGGTCCAACCTGTTGGGGCCGCACATGAGGGCCAGCTTCAGCTCCCCCTGGTCCATCACCAGTATGCTCTTCAATATCCGCCGGGGTTCAACACCAACGGTCCGGGCGGCATCGTCCACCGTGTGGATCGTGTCCTGGGACCTCAAGATCCTCCCCTGGTAGCGAAGCTCTCTGAGACGCCCCTCCACCAGGGCCACCGGATCCAAATCTGCGGTCATAGCCCTTCCCTCCTTACGGCCATGGGGCTCTGATATACTCTTCAGGACCAAAGTTTAACATCGAATCCTGAGGGATCAACCGGGAGGTGAGTGCGCCATGGCTGAGGATCCCATGGGGGTGCGCTGGCTGGCCAGATCGCTCGGGGCCCTGGCCGCCTGGGCGGCCACCACGGAGGTGCTGGTGGCGCCGAAGCCTGGCCTGGTGGACCCCCTGGACCGGGGGGCCCATCTGGATATGGACTGGGTTACGTTCCTCCACAGCTCCTCCGCCCTGGCCCCCCTGTGGGAGGAACAGGCCATGGCGGGGCTCCTTGGTCTCCAGGGGGAGGAGGCCCTGAAGGCCATGAGGCCCGTGGGGCTCCGGATGGAGGAGGCCATGTTCAAAGCCACCGGAGGGGTCAACACCCACAAGGGGCTCATCTTCGCCCTGTCCCTATGGCTCTACGGGGCAGGTAGGTGCGCCCGGGAGGGAAGGCCTCCGGAACCTAAGGAGGTGGCATTTAGAGCCGCCGAGCCGGTGATGGGCGCGGTGGATAGGGAGCTCCGCCCCTTGAAGGAGGGGAGGCTTCCAGGGAGGGAGCTTACCCACGGGGAGAGGCTCTACCTGGAGCACGGGGTCACCGGCATAAGGGGCGAGGCGGAGGGGGGCTTCCCCACGGTGGTGAGACACATCTGCCCCACCATCAGCGGGTGGCTCTCGAGGGGGGCCACGCTGAACGACGCGTCCATCGCGGGGCTCCTGGCCGCCATGGGGACCTGCCAGGACAGCAACGTGATCCACCGGGGGGGTTACCAGCTCTGGAGGGGCCCCTACCGGGAGGCGGCCCTGCGGGCCCTCGGGGAGTTCGATCCCCTGGCGGGGGACTACTCCCCCATCCTCCGGCTGGACTTGCGGCTAAAGGAGCTGCGGGTGAGCCCCGGGGGGGCGGCGGACCTGCTGGCCTGCGGCCTCTTCGCCCTGGGGCTTAGGCGCCACCTTGTTGATAACCCAAAGATTGTGAACTATAATTTTGACTTACATAGAATTGACAGGCGGGGGGTGATGAGTTGAGCTTAGGGATGAGGGTCAAGGTGCTGCGGCGGGCCAAGGGGCTGACCCAGCAGGGGCTGGCGGACACGGTGAACGTCAGCCGGGTCTACATTCAGTCCATCGAGAGCAACCGTCGGAGGCCCTCCATGGACCTGCTGGAGAGGCTGGCGGAGGCGCTGGACGTCACGGTGGCGGACCTGGTGAAGGACTCCCCCGGGGACGGTAAGCGAATGCAGCTGGAGGAGGTGCTTGCCTCCGGCCAGGTGGAGGTGTGGTACAGGAGCAGGAAGCTCTCCCCCAGGGAGGTAAAGAGGATAAACCGGCTGGTGGAGACCATCCTAGAGGAGTGGGATGAGGAAGACCAGGAGTAGCGGGGGGTTGAGGTTCAGCTACCCCTCCCCCCCGGAGGAGATACCTCGCTGGGCCCGGGAGGAGGCCCGGCGTTGGGTTGGGAAGGACCAGTTCGACGTGCTGGTGATGGCGGAGGAGCTGAGCGGCAGGTCCCTAGAGGTCCGCTACGTGGACCTGCCGGAGGACGTGTTCGGCTTTCACGTCTGCCGGGGCTCCAGGGGAGCCATACTCATAAACGCGGGGCTTCCCCCCTTCTGGCGCCGGTTCACCCTCTTTCACGAGATCTACCACATAGTGAAACACCCCAAGGGGAAGGCCTTCTGGGAGCGGACCTTCCAGCCCCTGAGCCGGTTCGAGCGGGAGGCGGACCACTTCGCCTGGGCCGCCGTGTGGCCCGAGTGGTCCCGGGGGGACTACTCCCAGTGGGACTGCCCTTGACGCTCCCCGGGCCCTTAACGGATAGATCATGGTTTTTGATACTTAAGTTCCAGCCCCGGACATAAAGAATGAAAAAATTTAGAACCTTCAAACCCATCCAGTTGACACCCCCCATTGGCAAGTTTAAACTTATCGCCAGATGGTAACTTTATACCAAAGGTTTGCCCAGAAAATCACATAAAAAAGGTTGGGCGTCACGTGTATGCAGTGACCTTGTGAAACTCTACTCGACTTGACAAGCGGTCCCAGGGTGTTAAGTATCCTTCCATTGCCCGATAAGGCGGCGGTTGCCGCGGGGGGTCATAAAAGAGACGAAGGAGTGGGTGTCATGTCATTTGAAGACAGGCTGTCAGAGGTGGGGCTCAACCTGCGTTCCTCCATCATAAGGGAGCTCCTGAAGTTCGCCGCCTCGCCGGAGGCCATATCCTTCGGCGGCGGGGTGCCGGATCCCAACACCTTCCCCAGGCATCAGCTGGCGGAGATAGCCAAGGAGGTGGTGGAACAGGACTACTCCTACACCCTCCAGTACGGCACCACCGAGGGGGATGACCTCCTGGCCGTCCAGATAATCAAGCTCCTTAACCGCATCTACGGCATCGCGGACGTCCAGCGGGACCAGCTCCTGTTCACCACCGGATCCCAGCAGGCCCTGGACCTGATGGCCCGGATCTTCCTGGACAAGGACAGCATCTGCTTCCTGGAGTTCCCCGCCTACCTGGGGGCGGTCAGCGCCTTCAGGATGTCCTTCCCCCGCTTCGAGACCGTCCCCCTGGAGGACGACGGCATGGACGTGGGCTACCTGGAGAACCGCCTCCGGGAGCTGGACGCCAAGGGGGAGATAAAGAAGGTCAAGTTCCTCTACACGGTCCCCAACTTCCACAACCCCGCCAGCGTCACCATGAGCCTGGAGAAGCGCAAGAAGCTCATCGAGATATGCGACCGGTACGACATCCTCATCCTGGAGGACGATCCCTACGGGATGCTCCGCTTCAGCGGCGAGCGCCTGCCCTCCCTCTACAAGCTGGCGGGTCCCGACCGGGTGGTGCTCCTCAACTCCTTCAGCAAGGTGCTCACCCCCGGGCTCCGCATAGGGATGATGGTGGGCCACAGCTCCATCATAAGGCGGGCCACCATGGCCAAGCAGGCCATGGACCTCTGCTGCCCCACCCTGACCCAGCGGATAGCCGCCCGGTACCTGGAGAGGCACGACCTGGTGGAGCAGCTGAAGCCCGGCATAGAGCTCTATCGGGGCAAGAAGGATACCATGATAAGGGCCCTGAACGAGCACTTCTCGGAGATAAAGGGCGCCAAGTGGGTGGACCCCGAGGGGGGCCTCTTCGTGTGGGTCACCCTGCCCCAGGGCTTCGACACCATAGGCATGTTCGACGTGGCCAAGGCCAAGAACGTCTACTACATACCCGGCGAGGCCTTCTCCATAGAGAAGACCCCGTCCACCTCCATGAGGCTCTCCTTCTGCCTGCCGCCGGAGGAGAGGATCGTGGAGGGGGTAAGGCGCCTAAAGGACGTGATCGCCCAGTACGGTCGGGAGAAGGGGCTGATGTAACATGAAGATACTGGTCATAAACCCCGGATCCAGCAGCACCAAGGTGGCCCTCTTCGAGGACAGGGATAGGATATCCCAGGAGAACCTGTCCCACCCGGCGGAGGAGCTGGACCGGTACGAGACCCTTATGGACCAGCGGGAGCTCCGGGAGAGGGCCATAATGGACTTCCTGGCGACGAACCGGGTGTCGCTGGATCAGCTGGACGCCATAGCCGCCCGGGGGGGGATACTGCCACCACTGGAGAGCGGCACCTACCTGGCCAACCAGGCCATGGAGGACTTCCTGCTCCACCACGCCAGGGTGCAACACGCGTCCAACCTGGCGGCGGTGATAGGGCTGGACATGGCCCGGAAGGCCTCCAAGCCCATCCCGGTCTACGTTACCGATCCGGTCAGCGTGGACGAGATGGATCCGGTGGCCCGCATATCGGGCATAAAGGACCTGGAGCGCAAGTGCCTGTCCCACATATCCAACATGCGGGTGGTGGGCATCAAGGTGGCGGAGGAGGAGCTCAAGCGCCCCTTCAACGAGACCAACATGGTGATAGCCCATCTGGGGGGCGGCATCTCCGTGGCCCCCTTCGAGAGGGGACGCATGTTCGACGTGAACAACGCCAACGACGAGGGCCCCTTCAGCGTGGAGAGGTCCGGGGAGCTCCCGGTGGGCGACGTGGTCAAGGTGGCCTACTCGGGACAGTACACCAAGGACCAGCTCAAGAAGACCTTCGTGGGCAAAGGGGGGCTGGTGGCCTACCTGGGGACCAATGACCTCCGGGAGGCCTTCAAGATGGCCCAGGAGGACCCCAAGGCGTTGGAGGTCATAGAGGCCATGGCCTACCAGATAGCCCAGGAGATAGGGGCCATGTGCGTGGCCCTCAAGGGCAGGGTGGACTGCATCGTCATCACCGGCGGGATGGCCCACAGCGATCGGTTCGTCCAGATGATCCAGTCCCGGGTGGGGCGCTTCGCCCGGGTGTTCACCGTGCCGGGAGAGATGGAGATGGAGGCCCTGGCGTACGGGGCCCTGCGGGTGATGACCGGCCAGGAGGCGGCGAAGGAGTTCACCTTCTCCGCCGGGGGTTCAAACTAAGCCACTAAAAGGGCGGTGCTACGACGATGAAGATACTGGTCATAAATCCCGGTTCCACCAGCACCAAGGTGGCGGTCTTCGAGGACGATGAGCTCCTGGCCTCCAAGACCCTGAGGCACTCCTCCGAGGAGCTGGCCCCCTTCAAGCGGCTTACGGATCAGTTCGCCTTCAGGACCAAGATAATCGAGGCCTTCCTCCAGGAGGCGGGGGTACCTCCCGAGGAGCTGTCCGCCGTGGTGGGTCGCGGAGGCCTGCTGGATCCCATATCCTCCGGGGGCACCTACAAGGTCACCGATGACATGTTGGAGGACCTGATGTCCGGCAAGAACGGGGAGCACGCCTCCAACCTGGGGGCCCTCATCGCATACCAGTTCACCCGGGAGTTCGGAATCCCCTCGTTCATCGTGGACTCGGTGGTGGTGGACGAGCTGGAGCCCCTGGCCCGCTACTCCGGGCACCCCATGTTCAAGCGCAGGTCCATATTCCACGCCCTGAACCAGAAGGCCACCGCCAGGGCGGCCGCCAAGGAGCTGGGCAAGGCCTACGAGGACGTGAACCTAATCGTGGTCCACATGGGGGGTGGCATATCCGTTGGGGCCCACAAGAGGGGCCGGGTGGTCAACGTCAACAACGCCCTGGACGGGGACGGGCCCTTCACCCCCGAGAGGAGCGGCACCCTTCCCCTGACCCAGCTGATCGACCTCTGCTACAGCGGCAGGTACACCCTGGACCAGATGAAGAAGAAGATCAAGGGACAGGGAGGCATGGTGGACTACCTGGGGACCAACGACGGAATGGAGGTCTCCAAGCGGATAGACCAGGGGGACCAGGAGGCCCTGTTGGTCTACCGGGCCATGGCATACCAGACCGCCAAGTGGATCGGCAAGATGGCGGCGGTGCTCAGCGGAGAGGTGGACGGCATCGTCCTAACCGGGGGCCTGGCCTACGACAAGGACCGGATGGTGCCCTGGATAAGGGAGATGGTGGAGTTCATAGCCCCGGTCCTCGTCTTCCCCGGCGGCGACGAGGAGAGGGCCCTGGCCATGGGGGGGCTGAGGGTCCTTAGGGGAGAGGAGACCCCCAAGATCTACTCCGAGATGAGGATCAGTTAGGAGGCCCAGCGTGACCCAACTGAGGAAGAACTACGCTTTCATCGGCCTGTTCGGAAGCGGCAAGACCGAGATGGCCATAAACTGGGCCCTGTACCTCCGGAGCCAGCACCCCCAGGTGGCCATAGTGGACGGGGACATAATCTCCCCCTACTTCAGGAGCCGGGACGTGGCGGAGGAGCTGGAGGAGATGGGGCTCACCCCCGTGTACCCAAAGGGGGCGTTGAGAAATGGGGACCTTCCGGTCATCACCGGCGCCGCCAGGGGCTACCTGGAGCGACAGGAGTATAAGACGGTGATGGACGTGGGGGGCGAGGAGGGGGGCGTGGTGGTGCTCGGTTATCTGAAGCCCCACCTGGGGGACTGCGAGATATCCATGGTGGTCAACGTGGCCCGTCCCTTCTCCTCCACTGTGGCGGGGATCGAGAGGGCCCTCAATGACCTCTCCCGGGTGGCGGACCTCAAGGTGGACTACCTGATAAACAACCCCAACCTCTCCAGGGAGACCACCCCGGACCTGATCCGTCGGGGGGAGGAGGTCCTGGCGGAGGCGTCGGAGAGGTTGTCCATACCGGTGAAGTACACGGTGGTGCCGGACTTCCTGGACGTCCAGGGCCTTCGGTTCCCGGTCTTCAAGATACGCCGGTTCATGCGGATGGAAATATAGACCCTTTACGGAGGTGTGAGCGGGATGGCAAAGGCCAAGGGAAAGATCGAAATCGATCAGGAGAGGTGCAAGGGCTGCGGGCTCTGCGTGAGCGTGTGTCCCATGAAGGTCATCGAGTTCGGGGACAACTTCAACAACAAGGGCTACCACCCGGCGGAGGCGAAGCACGTGGACAAGTGCATCGGTTGCGGGTTCTGCTACAACATATGCCCCGACGTCTGCATAACCGTCTACAAGGAAGTGGAGAACGCTTAAGAGAGCTGGGTCCAAACCAAGATTGGGAGGGGAACGTAGATGGCCGAGAGAGTTTTGGTAAAGGGAACTGAAGCCATGGGAGAGGCGGCCGTTAGGGCGGGCTGCAGGCTGTTCTTCGGCTACCCCATAACGCCTCAGAACGAGCTCCCGGAGTACATGTCCAAACGGATGCCGGAGGTGAACGGCACCTTCCTCCAGACCGAGAGCGAGGTGGCCACCATAAACATGGTCTACGGGGCCGCCTGCACGGGCACCCGGGTCATGACCTCCACCTCCTCGCCGGGTTACAGCCTCATGCAGGAAGGGGTCTCCTACATGGCCTGCGCGGAGCTGCCGGCGGTGCTGGTCAACGTGGTGCGCGGAGGACCGGGGCTGGGGGACATCCAGCCCTCCCAGGGGGACTACTGGCAGGCCACCAAGGGGGGCGGACACGGGGACTACAAGCTGATAGTCCTGGCCCCCTCCACCGTCCAGGAGGCGGTGGACCTGACGGTGCTGGCCTTCGACCTGGCGGACAAGTACCGGAACCCCACCCTCATCGTGGCGGACGGGGTCATCGGCCAGATCATGGAGCCCGTTACCTTCCCGGACTTCGTTGACCTGTCCCAGCTACCCACCCACGACACCTGGGCCCTCAAGGGCAACAAGGGCCGCCAGAAGAGGGTCGTGGCCCCCTTCGACCTGGATCCCTACCGGCTGGAGCAGATGAACCTGGCGCTGGTGGCCAAGTACGAGGAGATGGAGCGGAACGAGACCCGGTGGGAGGAGTACCGGCTCGAGGACGCGGAGGTGGTTATCACCGCCTTCGGCACCGTGGCCCGGATAGCCAAGAGCGTGGTGGACCAGGCCAGGGAACAGGGCATAAAGGCGGGGCTCTTCAGGCCCATCACCATCTGGCCCTTCCCCTACAAGCGCCTGGAGGAGCTCTCCAAGGGCAAGAAGCTGATCTTCGACGCGGAGATGAACATGGGGCAGATGCTGGAGGACGTGAAGCTGGCGGTGAAGGACAACGCCCCCATAGAGTTCTTCAAGCGGATGGGCGGGGTTGTCCCCACCCCCGACGAGATCCTCGGGGCCCTAAACTCTAAGCTGGGGAGGTAAGCCGGATATGACTTTCCAGGTTGTTATGAAGAGGCCCGAGAGCCTCACCATGAGGGAGTTCACCTACTGCCCCGGTTGCACCCACGGGGTTATCCACCGGCTGGTGGCGGAGGTGCTGGACGAGCTTGACATGAGGGAGAACACCATCACCGTGGCCCCCATCGGCTGCTCGGTGTTCGCCTACGAGTTCTTCGACACCGACGGCACCATCGCCGCCCACGGCAGGGCCCCGGCGGTGGCCACGGGCATAAAGAGGGCCAGGCCGGACCTGTACGTCTTCACCTACCAGGGGGACGGGGACCTGGGCGCCATCGGCACCGCCGAGATAGTCCACGCCGCCAACCGGGGTGAGAAGATAACCACCATCTTCGTCAACAACGCCATCTACGGCATGACCGGCGGCCAGATGGCCCCCACCACCCTGCTGGGGATGAAGAGCACCACCACCCCCTACGGCAGGAAGGCGGAGAACGACGGGTACCCCCTTAGGGTCTCGGAGATCATCAAGGAGACCCGGGGCGTGGCCTACCTGGCCCGGACCAAGGTCAACACCCCCCAGGACGTCAGGAAGACCAAGGAGGCCATCCGGAAGGCCTTCCTGGCCCAGGTGAGGGGCATCGGGTTCGGAATGGTGGAGGTGCTATCCACCTGCCCCACCAACTGGGGAATGGACCCGGTCAAGTCCCTCAAGTGGCTGGAGGAGAACATGGTTCCCGAGTATCCCTTGGGAGTATTCGTGGACAAGGTGGGTGAGTAGACCATGAACACTCGTATGATCTTCGCCGGCTTCGGCGGCCAGGGCGTCATGCTCATGGGACAGATAATCTCCTATGCGGGCATGCTGGAGGGCAAGCACGTCACCTGGATGCCCTCCTACGGCCCGGAGATGAGGGGTGGAACCGCCAACTGCACGGTGGTCATAAGCGACCAGGAGGTGGCCTCCCCGGTCACCAACGACGCGGAGGTGGTGGTGGCCATGAACATCCCCTCCCTGGTCAAGTTCGAGCCCGCGGTGACCCCCAACGGGTGTCTGCTTATAAACCAGTCCGTCATAGACCGGGAGCCCCAACGAACCGACCTGGTCTCCGTCAAGGTCCCCTGCAACGAGATCGCCGAGAAGCTGGGCAACCTCAAGGTGGCCAACATGGTCATGCTGGGCGCCGTGGCGGGGGCCACCGGGGTGGTCTCCAAGGAGAGCATCGTAAAGGCCCTGGAGAAGAAGCTCTCCGCGGGCGGCAAGGCGGCCCTCATAGAGGTGAACAAGAACGCCATCGAGCGGGGCTTCGAGACCGCCAAGGCGGCGGTTGCCTCAAAGTAGTACCCCTCCAGCAACCGGGGAGGGTCCTAGAGGACCCTCCCCACTACCCCATCACCTCAACCTTGTCACCATGGAACATGTAATCCATACGGAAAATCAGTTTCTTTTTACCCCTTCAGGTACTATAATGTACATGGGATCTTGAACATGTGTCTCCAATGGGTTTAGCTGAGCTCCCTCTGTGCCCCATAAAACCCGGTAGGTCCCCCCAATTGATGACCAAAAATGAACGCAATTCCCCGGTTGGGATAATTTAATTATAAACAAAAGTTCTCGGAAGGGGTGGCATTATGGACAGTGCCCAGCTTCAGGCGCTGATGATGGACAGGATAGACAGCATGCCCAACAAGGCAAGGCGGGTGGTGGAGTACCTGCTGTCCAACATGAGGGAGGCGGCCTTCAGGTCCATAGGGGACGTGGCGGAGGACCTGAAGGTCTCCAAGGCCCAGCTGGTCCGGGTGGCCCGGATGCTGGGCTTCGAGGGCTACTCGGAGCTCAAGGACGCCCTCCAGAGGGCAATCCTGGAACAGGTGAACCCCGCCGCCATGCTGGCCAAGGTGTCCAACTCGGAGGACAGCCTGCCGGACACCATCTACAAGATGGAACACGCCAACCTGGACGACACCTGGACCCAGATGTCCGCCGCCAGCTCCGCCTCCTTCTGCCAGATGGTCACCGAGGCCAACAACATATACTGCCTCGGATGGGGCATCTCCTCCATGGTGGCGGAGTCCCTCCAGGTGCGACTTAGGGTCATGAACCTAAACTCCTTCCTCCTCAAGCGGGGCACCCTAACCCTGCACGAACAGGTCCGGGTGGCCCGGGAGGGGGACCTGCTGGTGGTGTGCGAGTTGCCCAGCTACGTGGTGGAGGTCACCGAGTCGGTGGAGATCGCCCACTCCAACGGCTGCCGAATAATATCCATCACCGACAGCCCCGCCGCACCGGTCTGCCGGTTCGCGGACCTGTCCCTCTTCGTCTCCGCCTCCTCCCCCACCTTCGGGAGCAGCATCATAGGCCCCCTCTTCCTGGTCCACGTGCTCACCTCCATCCTGGCCATAAGGATGGGGGACAGGGCAAAGAAGGCCCTGGAGGAACAGGCCCGGTTCCTCCACGACGAGCGGATCTTCCACCCGGTGTTCGGCCTCAAGTACTGACCTAGACCCAAATTAAAACCAGGGGACCGACTTGAGGCCCGTCCCCTGGTCTGCATCCCTCCCCGAACCTACAGCTCCATCTCCTCCCCGGGCTTGAGCGCCCTAACCTCCGCCAGGTCCCCCACCAGCTGGGCGAACCTACGAGGGTCCGCCTTTATGGGGGGGAACGTGTCGTAGTGCATGGGCACCACCCGCTTGGGCCTTATCATCCCCACCGCCCGGGCGGCGTCCTCGCAATCCATCACGTAGAAGCCCCCTATGGGCAGAAGGGCCAGGTCTATCCCATCCTGAGCCAGGAGAGCCATGTCGGAGGTAAGCCCCGTGTCCCCCGCGTGATAGACCTTCACGCCACAGGCCTCTATCACGAACCCGCACGCCAGCCCTCCGTAGAGCACCCGGTCCCCCTCCACCACCCCGGAGCCGTGAAGGGCCTTCACCATCCTCACGGTCCCGAAGGGCATCTGGGTCCTGCCGGCGAAGTACATCCCCATGGTGTTGACCCCCTGCCTACCCAGGATCAGGGAGAGCTCGTAGTTGCACACCACCGTGGCCCCGGTCCTCTTGGCGATGGACACCGTGTCACCCAGGTGATCCCCATGGCCGTGGGTGACGAATATCCACTGGGGCTCTATCCCCTCCGCCCCGGCACATGCGGGGTTGCCACTCAAGAACGGATCCACCAGGGCGCTGAACCCGTCCCCCTCCAAGTGAAAAGCCGCGTGTCCAAGGAACCTCACCTTAAGCACCGTAAGACACCTCCCTAATGGGGTTTAAGGGTCGTACCTACTGGGCCTCCTCCGCGGTGCTGGCTATGAAGAGCTCGTCCAGCTGGGACCTGTCCACCTGGGACGGGGCCCCGGACAGTAGGCACTGGGCCCTCTGGGTCTTGGGGAACGCCATTACCTCCCTTATGGACCTGGCGCCGCAGAGCATCATGGTGAGCCGGTCGAAGCCAAGGGCAAGCCCCCCGTGAGGCGGGGTACCGTAGGATAGGGCATCCAACAGGAAGCCGAACCGGTCCCTCAGCTGCTCCTCCTCGAAGCCAAGGGCCTTGAAGACCCGCTCCTGAACCACCGGGTGGTGGATCCTTATGGACCCTCCCCCCACCTCGCTTCCGTTGAGCACCAGGTCGTAGGCCCTGGACCGGACCGATCCGGGGTCCCTCTCCATCAGATCAAGGTCCTCCTCCTTGGGGGAAGTGAAGGGGTGGTGCACCGACACGTACCGGCCCTCCTCCTGGTCCCACTCGAAAAGGGGGAAGTCCACCACCCAGAGGAAGCGCCAGCCCTCCTCCACCAGCCCCATGGACCGGAAGACCTCGAGCCTCAATGCCCCAAGGACCTCGCAGGCGGTCCTCCAGGACCGGTCAGCCAGGATGAGGACCGCGTCCCCGTCACCCAGGTTCGACGCCTCAATTAGCCTGGCCCTGGCGGCCTCGTCCATGATCTTCACGAAGGGACCCTTTAGGGCCTCCCCGTTGCGCTGGATCACCGCCAGGCCCCGAGCCCCCAGCTCAACCGCCCTGGCCTCCAGGTTGGAGACCTCCTTCCGGGATAGCTTGGCCCCGCCGGGCAGCCTAAGCCCCTTGACCACCCCGCCGGACTCCTTGACCTCCTGGAGGGGAGACCCCTCGAAGCCCATGACCTCCGTCAGGTCCACCATGGCCTCCGGGATCCGAAGGTCCGGCTTGTCGCTACCGTAGAGGTCCATGGCCTCCCGCCAGGTGATCCTGCGGAATGGGGTGGGTATCTCCTCCCCCAGGATCTCCTTGAAGAGGCCCCTCATGTAGCCCTCCAGCAGGGAGAACACGTCCTCCTCGGTGATGAAGCTCATCTCCAGGTCCACCTGGGTAAACTCCGGCTGCCTGTCCGCCCTCAGGTCCTCGTCCCGGAAACACTTGACTATCTGGAAGTAGCGGTCACAGCCGGAGACCATCAGTATCTGCTTGAATATCTGGGGCGACTGGGGCAAGGCGAAGAACTTGCCCGGGTTCACCCGGCTGGGCACCAGGAAGTCCCTGGCCCCCTCGGGGGTGGACTTGGTGAGCATGGGAGTCTCCACCTCAAGGAACCCGTTCTGGACCAGGTAGTTCCGGGTGAACTGGGCGGCGGCGCTCCTAACCCTCAGGTTATGCTGCATCCTCTCCCGCCTCAGGTCCAGGAACCGGTATCGGAGCCGGAGGTTCTCGTCCACCCGATCCGCCTCCCCTATCTCGAAGGGCAACGGCTTGGACGGGGAGAGCACCAGTATGTCCTGGGCCACCACCTCCACCTGGCCGGTGGGCATGTCCGGGTTCTCGGTCCCCTGGGGCCTCCGCTGAACGGAGCCGCGAATGGCCATCACGTACTCGCTCCGGACCTCCTTGGCCCTGTCGTGAGCCTCCGGGGCCACCTCGGGGTTTATAACCACCTGGACGGCACCGGTGTGATCCCAGAGCTCCAGGAATATGATCCCCCCCAGGTCCCTGCGGCGGCGAAGCCATCCGTTCAGGACCACCTGGCTGCCCGCCATAGAGAGGTCCACCAGGCCGCACTTGACCGACCTCTTCCAACGCTCAGAGAAGAACTGGCTGGAAACCTCCATATCTAAACTACCCCCTAACCCGCTTGGCTATCTCCGCCGAATCCCCCAGGGGCACCTGGGTCTGCTCACCGGAGCCCATATCCTTAAGGGTGACCACCGACCTCAAGAGCTCCTCATCCCCGATTATGCAGACCCAGGGGGCGTTCCTCTGGGAGGCCAGCTTCATCTGGGCCTTGAAGGACTTGCCCGAGTAGTCCATGTCCGACCGGACCCCCAGGGCCCTCAGCCCCTTGAGGAGCGCCGAGGCGGCGAGCCGCACGTTCATCTCCGGCGAGGCGGTCACCACGAAGGCGTCGATGGAGGGCTCCTGGCCGAAGGAGCACCCCTGGCTCTCCATGGTTATCACGATCCGCTCCACCCCGGAGGCGAAGCCCACCCCGGGGACGAAGGGCCCCCCTATGGCCTCCGCCAGGTGGTCGTACCGGCCCCCGCCACATACTGCGTTCTGGGCCCCCAGGTCGCCGGAGAGGATCTCGTAGGCGGTCTTGGTGTAGTAGTCCAACCCCCTAACCAGCCGCTTGTCCAGCTTTACCACCGCCCCCGCCGCGTCCAGCCCCTTGAGCAACGCGTGGAAGTGATCCCGGCACTCGTCGCACAGGTGGTCCGTCATGGCGGGGGCATCCTCGGTGAGGGCCTTGCAGTCCGGGTTCTTGCAGTCCAGGATCCTCAAGGGGTTCCGGTGAAACCTGCCCCGGCAGGTCTCACAGAGCCCGTCCAGCTTGGCCCCCAGGAAGTCAGTCAGGGCCTTCCTGTGCACCGGCCTGCACTTGGGACAACCCACGGAGTTGAGCACCACCTCCAGGTTGGAGAGCCCCAGCCTCCGGTAGAGCTCCAGGGAGAAGCCTATGACCTCCAGGTCCACCATGGGATCCTGGGAACCCAAGGCCTCCACGTCCACCTGCCAGAACTGGCGGTAGCGCCCCTTCTGAGGACGCTCGTAGCGAAACATGGGACCCACGCTCCAGAGCTTCACCGGCTGCTGCTGGTTCCTAAGGTCGTGCTCCAGGTAGGCCCTCACCATCGACGCGGTGAGCTCCGGCCTTAAGGTTATGCTCCTACCCCCTCGGTCAGTGAAGGTGTACATCTCCTTCTCCACCACGTCGGTGGTGTCCCCTATGCCCCGACAGAAAAGCTCCGTGTGCTCGAAGATGGGAAGGTGAACCTCCCGGTAGCCGAAGTCATCCGCCACCCCCCGGAAGACGGACATGACGTACGCCCACTTCCAAGACTCGTCGGGCATCACGTCCTTGGTGCCCCTGGGAGCCCTTATGGGTTCCATCGCAATCCCCCCAAATATTTGAAAAATTATAATAAAAATGGGGCACACAGCGCCCCATCCACACAGGCTTATCCTGGTATATTACTAAAATCCTGGGCCCTATTGCAACCGCTCTAGGGGCCAATCGGGTCCGTGGCCAGCCTCCGGTCCCTTAAGGGGAAGTGGCTCGTAAGATACGCATTTAAGCCAACCCTTCCGGGGTAGATTTTACCAATTACACCCCGGGGCCAGCCATATATAATCGGCAACGGGATGAAAACTTAGGGGGTGATGAGCATGAGAGGGGGAAAACGATTTCTCCGCCTGGCATTGGCCCTGGCGCTACTGGTGGCCGTTACGGCCCCGTTGGGGGGAACCCGCGCCGCCCTGGGGGCCGAGAACCTCTTGGTCTGCAAGGCGTGTGACAAGTCCTTCTACGATATCGCCGTAAGGGTGGTGGAGGAGATGAACCTGACCCACAGCGTCACCGTCAGGAGAAGCTCCTGCCTCGGGGCCTGTTCCCAACCGCCGGTGGTGGAGTTCCGAGGTAAGGTGTACGCCTCCATGACCCCGGAGAAGCTGAGGTCCATCCTTCGCGAGGCCTATCCGTGAGGGCCGCGGGGCAAACCGGTCAAGAGAAAACCCCGAAAAGACGAAGGGAGCCCCCTGGGGGGCTCCCTATCTTTCCGGATGGCTTACGCCCAGGGCCAAGACCACGGGTCAGCGGGATTCCAGGAGGAACTTTATGGCGGTCCTCTCCTCGTCGTCGATCTCTATCCTTGCGAAGGCGGGAATGCAGATCAGGTCGATCCCGTTGGGGGCCACGTACCCCCTGGCTATGGCGATGGACTTGACCGCCTGGTTGACCGCCCCGGCCCCAACCGCCTGGACCTCCACGGAACCCGACTCCCGAAGGACCGCCGCTATGGCGCCAGCCACCGCCTTAGGCTGGGAGTTGCCGGAGACCTTAAGAACTTCCATGTGCTTCCCCTCCCTTGAGTTGATGGATATGACGACGCGCGCCGCCAGCCGAGACCAATCCAGCGATCGCAACACCCAACTGGCCGGGATGCCCCGGCCCCCATTATGCTACTATAAGCCAAAAAGGGGAAAGATGCTATAATTCTCAGCCAAACGCTCAGGTGGAAGGGAGGGCCCAATTTGAAGAGGATCGTCCTGCTGGTGTTGGCGCTCACCGTGGCCCTGTGGTCCACCCCGTCCCTGGGGGCCTCCATCCCCTTCACGCCGGAGAAGGACGAGTACTGGATCAAGATAGACAAGTCGAAGCTTAGGCTCTACCTGATGAAGGGGGAGGAGCAGGTGAAGTCCTTCCCGGTGGCCATAGGCCGTGGCAAGGGGGACGTGAAGAAGGACCGGCTGGACCTCATAACCCCCGAGGGGGTCTTCAAGGTTCGCCGGATCGTCCAGGATGCCAGGAACATGGTCTTCGACCCCTCCTGGTTCAACGAGCCCGGGGAGCCCCAGAAGGGGGTCTACGGCAGCAAGCTGATCTCCTTCTACAACCCTTGGCAGATTGCCATCCACGGCACCAACAGCCCATCCTCCATCGGGAAGAGGGTCACCCACGGTTGCATACGGATGAGGAACCGGGACATCGAGACCCTGGTGACCTACATAGGGAAGGGGACCAGGATATGGATAACCAAGGGCGATGGATCACCCTCCAAGCCCAAGGCGTCCGACGGGGACAGGGCCTCCGCCCCCTCCAAGCCATCGGTGGCGGGTCCGTCCAACCGGGCGAACGATAAGGGCGGGGCCCCGGAGGATTCGCCCCCAGCGGCCCCGCAGGTTCCCAAGGACGATTCGGTGGAGAGGGACTACCTCTAGGTGCTCCCTACTCCAGCGCACCCAGGCGGCGTAGCTCCTCCTGGGTGCGCTCTATGTCCTCCCGGGTCTGCTCTATCCACCTCTCCCTCGTCTTGGGGTCTATCTCCTCCGCCTTTGGGTCGGAGGTGAGGAACGCCAGCTTCTTCCGCTGGATCCTAAGCCACTCGGAACGCTTCTTGACGTAGGCCTCGTCGTACCTCTGGTTCAGAAGGTCCTCGTCCTCTTCCCTAACGAAGGCTCGGCTCATGGCTCACACACCCTCCCACTGGCTGATTGTCCCGGCCCCGGGGGCCTCGATTCAATAAATATACCACTCGGTGGGATTGCCCATCGGGGGATATACCATTAAACTTCATCAGTGCCCAACCGGCAAGGCACATAAAAAAGGGGAGGAGAGAGGGAAATTTGAGGACACCCATCTACGCTTTCGACCTTGACAGGTATTTCCATCCGGACAGGTTCGAGAGGATCAAGGCCTTCGCAAGCCAGAAGGAGACCCC